>NZ_CEEDBP010000055.1:0-27681 GCF_979252845.1 Belnapia sp. AC561 | reverse complement strand
ATGCCGAGGGGCAACTGAATCACCATCGTGCAGCCCGTGGGATCACAAGCGATTCAGTCAGGCTGGAAACCGCTCTAACCCTCCGCCACATCCAGCTCCGGATCCCACAGGTGGCTGCTGCGGTGGTGCCGGTCGGCGATCGCCGCCTGCCTGCGGCGCAGTCACCTCCGACCCAGCCGTCCAGCCAAGCTGGCCAGATGCCCGGCAACGGCGTCCGGGGTGGGCCGGCAGCGCGCCCGCTGCCCGACGGCTGCGCACCACTTGGCGAAGGCTTGCCAGTCAGCGGTACAGGCGCGGCGGATATGCACCGACTCCAGGCGCCCGGTGGTGGTGGGGTGGCTATGGCACTGGGTCCCTGCCCCAGTTCGGTTCTGCCGGCCGCCGCGCGGAGCCTGCCGATGCCGGGAGCGACCGGAGCAACCCGACTGATGCCACGGTAAAGCACGATAGCAAACCGGCTGTAGCTAACATCGCGCCAAAACATTGATATTATGCATTGTTCTCTGCCCTTCGGTCTTCGTGCTCCTATCCTCCCCATCTCATCTGCTAATCCTCAGTGCTACCGTTCAGCACAAATATGAGAACACGTTCGAAATAATTTGTCATTTCTAATCTATCCTGCAATGGATGATTGTGTCGAACTATTCCGTATGAAGACTGCACATACAGGCTCGTCCTCTGACGCTGTGAAAGCGAAATCAAGCTGCACGGGAAAGATGCTGAAGTAAGTGTACCATAGGGGTAGCCCCATATGCAGCGCTTAAGCAGAGTGGCGCTTACGGATCGCACGCGTGGCGCGCTCCTGACATTCAAACTTGCTGCTGATTGCCTCCGACAGGCTCGTGCACACGCAGAGCTTCTGCCACCGACTGAGGCATATGCCTTCTGGGCCGGGCCTGGATACCATATCAAGCAGCGTGCTGACGCAGCCGCTTGGTGGGCTGTGACCGTCTATAAGGCCTATGTAGCATCAGGACTAGCCGGCTGTATGCGCAGCGGCGATCGGGACTTAATAATAGCTGCCAATCGACATTTTGACCAGCATTCTGTAGTCTGGAGTAGGTAATAACAATCAAATGGGATCTGGCATTCTTCATTCTGCTTATATTTCATAAACGACGGGACATAGCCGCAAAAGCAAATGGATAAATAAGCGGCTCATATTATCTGAGTAATACGCCGAATAGAAAGAATGTTAATTTTAAATCATTTTTTCGTTACAAATATGATGGACGTTTAGGCAGTTTTACCACTCAGGTGAGCTGCCGATTTTGCGGTTGGTTTGGATCCTTGAGTAGGAGCGACATCAGCATAGGAGAACTTGCCGCCTGTCTCGTAGCAGTGGAGGTCGCCGCCATAAAACATCCGAAGATGGCAGGCCATACCAGTCGGCCGCGATAGTGACCTTCCGCGTCGCCACCGACGCCGATGATGAGCGCATTCCCCACGATGGCCGCGAAGCTGATGCCAATGAAGATTAATGCCAGAGGTGCTTTACGAAGCCAGACAATCAGGCTGCCGAGCGCGAGCACCGGCGCCCGTGCCAAGCTGGTGCGGTCGCCGACCTTCGCTGCGGTGGTCAGCCGCCTGCTCCGGAGCGGCCGGTCGATACCGTCGTCGAGGTAGCCAAGCTCCGCATTCCGAAGCGTTTGCAGGATAGCAGCTTGGTCCCACTTTGCTCCGAAGTAAGCACTGTCAGGCGAAAGCAAAATGGCACCCGCCCGTCCAATCTCAGCGATGAGCGATTCCCGGCAGTAGCGGCGGGTGGTGGCCGACACGATCTCCGCCGCCTCCGAAGCATAGCCGACCATGCCGCCAAGCCGGGCCTGCAGCGGGCTGTCGTCTGCGAAACCGAATTACAGCGAGATGGCGCCATTCAACAGGATACGCTCGTCGCATACGGATGGGTGATTGCTGATTGTCAATTTTACTACGGCCATCGTATCGGACAGCGTGAGTGCCCAGACGATTCTCGCTGCCATCAGGAAGCGTTGGCTCTTGGTGCAGTCACCAATGCCGAACGCCATCCACTATTGATTGGTGATTCCGGCGTAGCGACGACAAATCGCTTGTCGGATGCGACGACGACTCTCTGCAGTGCCCAAGACCGGGTTAAGTTCGATACCTCGAGTTTCTTCGGCCAACTCCTCGTCCTTGATCACATGCCGGAACCAAGCGGAGAAGTCACCAGCCTTGAGATGGCAATACCAAACTTCATCGTCTACATGGGCTGCGATGTCGAGGAAGGAGAACAGATTTTTGGCAGCCAAGAAAGAATTACGCCGCCGGTCGTGGAAATAAAAGCTACGGCCTTCACCGACATCCCCAACGGCATACTTCCCTGCGTGCCGACGGTGGAGTTGGCTTGGCAAGCGAATTTCAAGCGTCACCGGGGCAGCCATCCCCCTTGGGCACCAGTACAAGCCGACACCGGAGTCAGGCGGAGAAGCAGCTACCGGAAGGCTCATACCGAGGAGCCCTGCGACGGAGGCCAGGAATTCAGATGCGTTGTGGCCAAGTGCGAGCACCCCGGTCAGCCTTTGCAGAATCTGTGGTGCCAACAGATGTGGGCAGAGCGTCACCAAGATCATCCCGGACGGTGTCCCCTCGGAGCTATAGCCCCCTGGGGCAGGGAACACTTCATGAGCCTCGTCGACGATAAGCCAGTGCGGTCGGCCGGTTGCCAGACGATGTCGTTTCGCCTCGGACAGCACCAAGGCAAAAGATCGCTGTCGTTCGCTGAGCTCCAGTGCCTGGGTGTTGATGACAAGGTTGATCGCAGTCTTGCGAAGTATCTCAAGGGCCTGGGGCACATCTGGGGCATTGTCGCGGTTGCCGACGCAAACCGCGTTGGCCAAACCAATATAGTCGCCTTCAGGGTCGATGATGCAGAACTCGAATTTCCGATCGGCAAGCTCCTCAGTCAGCCTAGTGATGAGGGTGGATTTCCCGCTGCAGGAACCTCCCGTGATAAGCAGGTTGCCGTCATAGGGTTCGATCAGAACAGGTCGCCCGGCAGCGTCAAGGCCGATCGGGATGCCATGCTTGCGCGGCGAGGCAAGCGATGCGTCCTTCTCGAGCATCAAATTAATCAACTCGGAGACACCAGCACCGTGATCCGCTTGCAGCCGTAGATCGACTGCTTGCTTCAAGGCGGGAAGTGCATTCGAGACGGCTGCAGAGCAGCCGCAGGCCTGAAGCAGCGCATGGTCATTCTCGGCGTCGCCAACACCGACGACGTTGTGCGAAGACAGACCCAACTCTGCAAGCGCCGCCGCAAGGCCTGTTGCCTTGTTGACGCCGGAGGGTAGCACCATAACCGCTCCTTTGTTGAAGCTGATCTGCAGCTCCAGACCAAGTTCGTGCAACGCCGCCAGAATGGATTGGTGATGCGGCTCGAAGGTGGCGATGATGGCGCGGCCAACCGATAGCGGTTGGACTCCAAGGCTTTGCAGACGCTGCAGAAGAAGGACGGACGGCGGTTGGCACAATAGGCGGTCCGGACCACCACCGGGATGATGCAGCAGCGCGCCGTTCTCGGCCACGATGAGGTCAAACAGTGCTTGCTCCGGGAGCAGCGTCGCAATGTCCTCCAGGGTGCGTCCTGTGACGAGCAACAGCTTTCGCCCTGATGCCTTCAGGCGCCGCAATGAGGCCCAGGTCCCGGGCTCGACCTGCCCGTCCTTGGCCAGCGTTCCATCGAAATCTGCAGCAAGGGCGAGGAAGTACATGTCGCCACTCCAGCTGGCTCATTGTCGCAATAGTGGGCCGCCAAGTCTTGGATCGGGATGATCTGGATCAAGGATGTTTTCGCGTACCGGCGTCAAGGCGCCCCCCCTGGCACCAGGCCCATCGCAACTGCCGCGTGACGTCGCCTGTGCTCACCCGGGGTGGCGCCTGTCCCGGTGGTTCTGGGCGGTCGTGGCGCGCCCTGACTCACCGGGGCGCCGCGAAGCCCGAGGATCACCGCACCAAGCCGTCAGGAGTTCCGCCCGCGCCGGCACCGACCGAACGTCTGCGGGGCCGAGGCTGCCTGTAGGCGCGCCCGGCAGGCCGCACGGTTTCGCGCAGACCGCCTCAATGGCTCAGGAGGCAGCATACCGGACAGGTCGCTAGTAACTCCCGGGTGACGCCGCCGAAGACCCGTTCCCGCAGTCGCGTATGGCCATAGCCGCCGGCAACAACGAGATCAGCCTCCAGCCGCACCGCTGCACGGAGCAATTCCGCTGCGGCGCTGCGCTCGCTGCAGATCACCACCTCGCCCAAGGCGCTGGCGCCGTGGCGGAGCAGCAATCCTGCCACGTCCTTCACATGCCGCTGTGCCAGCATGGAATCTTCCCCCGCCTCACAAGCTTCCAGAACGATGACCCGCTCTGCCCGGGTCAGCAGCGGCAAGGCGTCGATCACGGCGCGCCGAGCCTCCCGGCTCTCCTTCCAGGCCACCAGGATGCGGCGCCCCTCGAGCTTGGCGATGCTCGGCGCCACGACTAGGACAGGGCGCCCGGCTCGCATCACCACGTCGCCCGGCTCGGCCAATCGGCCGGTAATGATCAAGTCTGCGGCCCGCGCCTCCCGTGCCATTGCATCGCTCGCCTGCTCCAGGAAGCAGCGCCATTCTGCAGTCGCGCCGGCGATCGTCCGGAACCGGTCGCCAGCGGCTTGCAGCATGGCGCGGATGCGCTGCACTTCGTCCTCGATGATCTCTGCGACCAGCAAGCTTTCGCCGAACGGCGGCCCGAAGGATGGGTGCACTGGACAGGCCGCCAGACCGATCAAATGGGCGCCGAAGTCTCCGGCGAGCCCGGCTGCGAGCTGGATCCGCGCCTCGGCTCCGGCGTCCGGCCCGGCATCCACCATGAGTGCCTTGTAGACCCTAGACATGCTCGCCTCCTTGCTGCCGACGTCGGGGGAGCATCGCAAGTTAGGTGTTTGGCGGGGCCGTGCCTTGATCTGCATCAATCGCGGGCCGTGCCTGTGGTACCAGCACGAGAGCGCCGGAGACATCTCCCGCCCGTAACCGCGCAAGGGCGGTGTTAGCCGCCTCCAGCGGCAGCATCTCGATCGCGGTTCGCGCCGGCACCCGGGACGGCGAGGGCAAGGAACGCCTCGCCGTCGCGCCGGGTGAGGTTGGCGACTGAGCACATCTCGTCTCTTCCCCCCTCAGAAAGGATCTGACCAATCGATGACGATAAGGGCCTGGCTGGCGAGCGGGGTTGGCTCCCGGTCTGGCAGCAGCAACGCCAGGAACCGCGCATCGGTGGCCTCGGCCTGTTCCTGGTCCGCATCGAAAACGCCGTAGCGGTCGAGGAAGCGGTTCATCGCGGCCGGGATCCGCACGCAGCCCTTCGACGCCGGCTGGCCTAGCCGCGGCTCGAGATAATCTGGGTCGGTTGCATGCAGCAAGAAGCGGATCTCGCTTATCTCCCCATCGGCCCGCCAGCCCTTGCTGGCCGGCACGCAGCCAAAGTCTTAGACCCGCATGCCCCGGAGCCCGAGGCCGCGGATATGGTGTTTGTTGAAGGTGCCTTCGGCTCGCCAGTCGAGAGAACTCCCCGGGCGATAGAAATGCTGAATTCGAGCAGGGGATCTGCTCAGAAGATGTTCTAAAAACAAAGCGTTAGACCTTGTTGGCAAAATCGCTCGACTCTCAAGGTCCGGAGACTCTTCGGCATTTCGGAGAGAATTCCCGCCCTCGTTCCGGATCACCACCATCAAGGTCAAGGCCGAAAACCTGCGCCTCAGCGCGGCGCCCTGGTCAGGAAAGACAGGTTGTTTTGGGATCAACTGGAGCAGCGATGGAAACTGGTGAATGAAATTCTCTGGCGCCGACGGGCGGCGGACAGATTGGGCGAGAGCGACTGTCGTGGAGGCCCGAGCGGCGGCCGCCAAGCGTCACCTGCCCGCCTCGCCCTCGAGGAATGCCCGCATTGCTCGCGCTGAGGCGTCCGGCGCCTCTTCCATCGGCACATGGCCGATCCCGGGCAGGATGACCGTGCGCACATCGGGCAGGGCGCGCTCGTAATCCGCGGCGTGAGCGACTGGTATTGCGCTGTCCCGCTCCCCCCACAACAACAGCGCTGGCGCACGGATCGTCGCCAGGATTGGCTCGGGTGGCACGAGGCGCGACTGCAGCAGGCGGTCGAGGATGGCACGCCGCACCCCGGGCGCCAGCAGCATGGCGTGGTAGCGGTCCACCACCGCATCCGTCAGCACCCCGGGCACGGCATAGGCGTTCCGCATCGTTCGCCGCAGCAGCGGCTTCGGCGCGGTATAGGGCAGCAGCCGCATCAGCCTGGGCAACCGCTTGGGCGCACGGCCATACTCGCGGCCCATGCTGGCGAAACCGTCGGGTGCCATCAGCACGAGCTTCGAGACGCGCGCCGGCTCGGCCGCGGCGAAGCGCCAGGCAATCCGCCCGCCCATCGAGGAGCCGACGACCGATGCCTTGCTGATCCCGAGCCGGTCCAGCAGCGCGGCCAGCACGGCAATGCTCCGCTCGTCGGAGTAGTCGCCGGTGGGGTCCGGCCCGGTCAGGCCGAAGCCCGGCAGGTCGAGCGAGACGAGGCGAAAGCGGTCCTCCAGCAGCGGCGCCCATGCCTCCCAGGTGTGCAGCGAGGAAGCGAAGCCGTGGATCAGCAGCACCGCCGGGCCCTCGCGCGGCCCGGTATCGCGGATATGGAGGCGCACCCCTGCCACTTCGACGAATTGCGAGGGTGGTGGCGCCCAGCGACGTTCCAGCGCTGCGCGGGGCAGGTCGGGGTTATAGAGGTAGATCCCGCCGCCCAGCAGCAAGATGCCCAGCGCCACGGCGAGGATGGTCAGGGCACGCCTCATATCAGTTCTTTCTGCCGCCCCACGGTGGCTGGCGACACCCTGGGATATGAGGCGGCAGCGCCCCTTGTCAGCGGGCTTGTCGACAAGCGATTGCAGTAAGGTGATCGACGGCCGGCCGGAGGAAGGGCGCGCCGGTATCTGGCAGGGCGGCTTAACCGCTGGGCAGCAAATCAAGCCGCCTGCGTGACCCAAATCTGCTTAGCCCATAGCCCACCCGGCAAACGCAGCGCAGGCTCCCAGGCGTCCGGACATGGCCAACACTGGTTCCCTGCACCCCACCGTCACGCCAAGCCCAAGAGCCAGCGGTCCAACCTCACCGCACAAATCTTGGCACCCGGCAGCGTACGGTTGAGATGCGCCCGGTTCTGCAGGATCCATCGCAGACAATCGAGTTCACTGTCGAATGGCACGAACTCGCTTCTGCTGACACGTAACGTGGCGCTGTTCACCAGGAATCGAGCCCCTCGATGGCAGCCCGGCGCTCCCGCCCAGTCCCGCTGGGGGGAGACGACAACCGGTACCCAGTAGGCCCGTCCGGAGCCCAGCTGATCGACATCCCTCCGATGCATGACCATCCATCTCCGATGACGTCACCCGCCGCGGTGCCGAGGCACCGCGGCCGGGACTGGCCAACCCGAGACCAAGCATCAGGCGTTAGGCTTGGGCGAGATCGAAGCGGTCGGCGTTCATGACCTTTGTCCAGGCCGCGACGAAGTCCTCGACGAACTTCCGCCCTGCATCAGCCGCCGCATACACTTCGGAGAGCGCCCGAAGCTGCGAGTTGGAGCCGAAAACGAGGTCGGTCCGCGTCGCCGTCCACTTCTGCTGATCGGTCTTGCGGCAGGTGCCGACGAAGACCTCGTCGGCATGCCCGTCCACCATCTTCCACGCCGTGCCCATGTCCAGAAGATTGACGAAGTAGTCGTTGGTGAGCTGGCCTGGACGCTCCGTGAGCACGCCTTCCTGCTGCCCGCGATGATTGGCGCCGAGGACGCGCAGCCCACCGACGAGAACCGTCATCTCCGGCGCGCTCAGCGTGAGAAGCTGGGCACGATCGAGTAGCAGCTCCTCGGTGGGCACGTTGAAGGCAACCTGCAGGTAGTTGCGGAAGCCATCGGCCCTCGGTTCGAGCGGCATGAAGTTCTCCACATCGGTCTGCTCGGCCGATGCGTCGGTGCGGCCCGGCGTGAAGGGCACGGCGATGTCATAGCCCGCATCCTTCGCCGCCTTCTCGACCGCCGCCGAGCCGCCGAGCACGATGAGGTCGGCAATCGAGACCTTCTTTCCGCCCGAGGCCGCGCCATCGAACTCAGACTTCAGGCCCTCGTACACCGACAAGACCCTGGCGAGCCGCTCCGGCTCGTTCACGTCCCAATCCTTCTGCGGGGCGAGCCGGATGCGGCCGCCATTGGCGCCGCCCCGATGGTCCGAACCGCGGTAGGTCGAGGCCGATGCCCAGGCGGTCGCCACCAACTCGGCCACGGTCAGACCGGACGCCAGGATCTTCGCTTTCAGGCCGGCCACATCGCGGGCGTCGATCGACGGATAATCCGCCTTCGGGATCGGATCCTGCCAGATCAGATCCTCGGCCGGAACCTCGGGTCCGAGATAGCGTGCCTTGGGGCCCATGTCGCGGTGGCATAGTTTGAACCAGGCACGGGCGAATGAGTCGGCGAACTGATCTGGATGGTCGCGGAACCGCTCCGAGATCGCCCGGTAGCGCGGATCGACCTTCATCGCCATGTCGGCGGTCGTCATCATCGTCGGCACGCGCCGATCGGGGCTATGCGCGCCTGGCGCCATATCATCGGGCTTCTGGTTCTTCGGCTGCCACTGCTTCGCGCCGGCCGGGCTGGTGACCAGTTCGTAGTCGTAGTCCAGCAGCATGTGGAAGTAGCCGCCGTCCCAGCGAATGGGGTTCGGCGTCCAGGACCCCTCGAGACCGCTGGTGATGGTGTGGTCGCCGATCCCGGTCTCGTGGCCGCTTTGCCACCCGAGGCCCTGCTGCGCGATGTCGGCGCCCTCGGGCTCCGCACCCACCTTCCCCGCATCCCCCGCGCCGTGGCATTTGCCGAAGGTGTGGCCGCCGGCGGTCAGCGCGACGGTCTCCTCGTCGTTCATGCCCATGCGGGCGAAGGTCTCGCGGATATCGCGCGCCGAACCGGCCGCATCGGGCACGCCGCCCGGGCCTTCCGGATTGACGTAGATGAGGCCCATCTGGATGGCCGCGAGCGGGCTTTCGAGCACCTTCTCCTCGGTGATCCGGGTATCGCCGAGCCACTGCTCCTCGGTGCCCCAGTAGATGTCCTTCTCTGGCTCGAAGAGATCCTCGCGCCCGCCGCCGAAGCCGAAGACCGGCCCGCCCATGGATTCGATGGCGACATTGCCGGCCATGATCATCAAGTCGGCCCAGGACAGCTTGCGGCCGTACTTCTGCTTGATCGGCCAGAGCAGGCGGCGCGCCTTGTCGAGATTGGCGTTGTCCGGCCAACTGTTCAGTGGTGCGAAGCGCTGCGAACCCGACGACGAGCCGCCACGGCCGTCGCCCGTGCGATAGGTGCCGGCGCTGTGCCAGGCCATGCGGATGAAGAATGCGCCGTAATGACCATAGTCGGCCGGCCACCAGGGCTGGCTGTCGGTCATCAGCGCATGAAGGTCCCGCTTCACCGCGGCGTAGTCGAGCGACCGGAATTCCTTCGCATAATCGAAGTCGTCGCCCATCGGATTCCCGGTGAGCCCCTTCTGGTGCAGCATGTCGAGCGAAAGATGGTTCGGCCACCAATCGCGGTTGGTGCGCCCCAAAAGAGACCGCATCGCGGTCGACTTCTTCATCGGGCAGCCCAGTGGACCGTCCGGTTGGTTGGTGTCCATTATAGTGGTCCTCCCTCAGGAATTATTGGGAGGCTAGAAGCGGCTCACAGGGTAGGGGAAGCGATTTTTTTCGATCACAGTTATTGATCAATTCAATCGACCTACACCCAAGGCCAGGCTCGGCCGGTGGAGGGCCAGCACGCCAACTTCGACGAGTGGCATTCCATCGTCTCAATAGGGCCCAACAGAAACGATTGGCGTGAACGCCGGTGCTGGCTCGATCCACTGACCAAGCATGGCCGCGGCCGAACCTGACATCCAATCCGGCCGATGCGAACGGTGCAGCGATCCCCCGCTGCGGCAAGGCGCGGATCGCGCCTTGCACGCTGATGTCGCATGCGAAGGTGACGTGGCGTGCGGCATCCCCACTAGCTCCGGCAGGGCCATGGCGGCCCCGGCGCTCACCCGCCGCGCAACGCCATCGGGCAACCGCCCTGGGCGATCGGCCGATAGGATTCCTCGATCGGCACCTCCCGGACCAGGCGATAGACGTCATAGCGGCCGGTGGATGCGGCCGGCGCCTTGACCTGGAAGACGTAGACCGGGCTGATGCGGCGGCCATCGGCACGGATCTCGCCCTGGCCGAAGACCGGGTCGTCGGTCGGCGTCGCCTTCATGCGCGCGACGACGGCCCTCCCGTCGGTCGATTGCCCCAGCGCCTCCACCGCCTTCAGGTAGTGGGTCACCGCGGCGTAGACATTGGCCTGCAGGTCGGTCGGCATCCGGCCGCCCATGCGCTCGGCAAAGCGGCGGCCGAAGCTACGGCTGCCCTCGTTCAGGTCCCAGTACCAATTGCCGACCACGACGGCATCCTGCGTCGCCTCCAGACCGAGCGAGACGATGTCCGAGATATAGACCGCCAGCCCGACCACCCGCTGGCCGCGGCGGGACAGGCCGAATTCCGAGGCCTGCTTCATGCTGTTGATAAAGTCCGCCTGAGAATTGGACAGCGCCACCACCGAGGCGCGCGAGGCCTGCGCCTGCAGCAGCACCGAGGAGAAGTCGGTGGTGCCGAGCGGATGCCGGACCGCGCCGAGGACCCGTCCGCCGGCCCGCGTCACGGCCTCGCTGGACTGCTTCTCGAGGTCGTGGCCGAAGGCGTAGTCGGCGGTGACGTAAAACCAGGTATCGCCGCCCTGCTGCACCAGAGCCCGGCTCGGCACGTTCGACATCGACCAGGTATCGAGCGAGTAGTGGATGGTATTGGGGGAGCAGAGGTCACCGGAGAGGCGGCTCGACACCGCCGCCGTCACCAGGGCGACGCGGTTGGCGTTCCGTGCGACCTCGCCGACCGCGAGTGCGACCGCGGAGTTCGGGAGGTCGACGATGGCATCGACGCCATCCGTGTCGAACCAGCGGCGGGCGATTGCCGAGCCGGTATCGGCCCTGTTCTGGTGGTCGCCCGAGATGATCTGCACCGGCACGCCCGCCGCGCGGCCGCCAAAGTCCTGCGCCGCCAGCTGTGCCGCAACCACCGAGCCCGGGCCGGCGACATCAGCGAAGCTGCCGGAGAGGTCGCTCATGATGCCGATGCGGATCGCCTCCCGCCGGGCGGCGGGCGGGGTCTGCGCGGCGGCGGGCAGCCCGGCCGCCAGCAGCGCCATGATGAGAAATGCACGTCGCATGCCTGGTATCCTTCCCACTGTTCAGCGGCGATCTGCGTCGCCCGAAAAACTGTCCTCGGTCATGGCGGTGGCGCCCGCCGCCGCCCGGGCCTCAGCCAGCATCGCCGCGGGTGGCCGGGCGTAGCGGCCGGCGCGGCTGACCTGCAGCCCGATCGCGGCCCGCGCACCCGCCATGAACTGGGCATAGCGGAACAGCGTGCCGAGCGAATCCATGACCACCGCCCCGTGGCTCGCGCGCAGCCCATGCCGCCAGACGAATTCATTGAGGAAGCCGTCGCCGGGGATGATCACCTCGGCGCCCATGCCGACCAGCCGGCGGCAGGCGTCGTGGAATCCATCGAGCAGGGGCAGGGTGGCGTCGTCGTCGCCCTCAAGGCTGTATTCGTCGATCGGCGGCTGCATCGCGACCACACCGGCCAGCCGCTCGCGCAGGCCATAGGCCGCAGCCTGCTCCTCATGCTGGGCGCGCTGGCTCGCCTCCAGCGAGACCATCCCGAAGCGCTGGCCGAGCGAGCAGGCGGCCAGCATGCAGGTCTCCGACAGGCCGACGCAGGGGATATCCACCAGCGACCGGACCGCCGTCAGCGCCGGGTCGTAGAAGCAGCCGAGGGCGAAGGCGTCGTAGCCCGCCCGCTCCGCCGCCAGCGCCGCCTCGATGACCTGCGCCTCGTTCAGATATTCCAGGTAACGGTGGCGGATCGCATGGATCGGCGCAAAGTCGGCGCCATAGGTGCCGGGCCGCAGCCCGTGCAGCACCACCGCGTCGCCCGGCGGCAGCACCGCCGCGGCATGGCGGGCCAGCGTCGCGCGATAGAGCGGCGCGCGGTCGAGGTCGCTGAAGCTCTGATGCCAGATCCGCATGGCTAGCGCCCCCCTTGGGCCGGGACGTGGTCAGGCCGCATTGTCGCGCCGCGCCGCATGGGCGCCCCCCAGCCGGCCGAAGACCAAGCCCTTCAGCACCGAGGTCGCCCCGGTATAGGTGCGGTAGTAGGTGCCGATGATCTCGCCGGCGGCATAGAGGCCGGCGATCGGCCTTCCGTCGCCGTCCAGCACCCGGGCGTCGCTGTCCACCTTCAGCCCTCCGAAGGTGAATACGTTGGCCGACATGATGGGATAGGCGTGGAAGGGCGCCTCGTCGACCGGCAGTGCCCAGTTCGATTTCGGCGGGTCGAGCCCCGCCGTCGCCAGGCCGTCGAGCTCGAGCGGCTTCCAGGCGCCTGGACGGCAGGCGGCGTTGTAGCGCCGCAGGGTCTCGCTCAGCGCCGCCGCCGGCAGGCCGAGCTTTCCGGCCAACGCCTCCGGGCTATCGGCGACGATGGGCGCCTTGTCGGTGCGGATGGCGAGACGGACGTTGGGCACCCGCTGGTGCTTCGCGTCCAGCACCACATAGGCGATGCCGTCGCGCTGCTCGAAGATCCGCCGGGTGACGCTCTCGTAGTGGGCGTCGACGGTGCCCGGCGCCTCGTCGGTGAAGCGGCGGCCATCCTTGTTAACCAGCACGCCGTAGGGGAAGACGAAGACGGAGGGTTCCGAGACGCCGGAGCGCGGGTCGATCGGCTCGGCATGGTAGCTGCCGAAGTCGCCGGCGGTGGCGGCGCCGGCCTCGAGCGCCATGCGGATGCCCTCGCCGCGGTTGAAGTAGCCGCCCTTGCAGATGGGGCGCAGGAAGGCGGCGCGGGGACCGATGTAGCGGGTCAGTATCTCGGCATTGCCCTCGAAGCCGCCGCAGGCAAGCACCACCCGGCCCTGCAGGCTGAGCCGTCCCTCGGCGCGGCTGCGGGCGAGCAGGCCGGTGACGCGGCCATCGGCATCCTGCTCGAGCCGCTCGGCGGTCGTCTCATAGAGGATCTCGACGCCCAGCGCCTCCGCCCGCGCCGCCAGCCCTTCGACCAGCGCGAGGCCGCCGCCAACCGGCAGCAGCCGCGGCTGCGACTTGGTCAGGAACTGCGTGGGCAGGAAGTCGAACCGCAGGCCGAACCCCTTGAGCCAGGCGATGGTCGGGCCGGCCTTGGTCGGCGAAGGTGGCGATGAAGCCGGGCTCGGCCATCGAGATGGCAGCGGCATAGGCGGCGCGCTCGCCCGGCGGCCGGGCGCTCTCGGCGATGATGTCGGGGTCGAGGATGCCGCTGCTGTTCTCGGCGAGATGGGTCTCGAAGTCATCGGTGACCTCGGTCTCGCTCTGCATCCGGAGATAGGCTTCGGTGTAGCGACTCTGGCCGCCGCGCTCGGCCGGCGGCGCCCGTTCGAGCACGACGACCCGCGCCCCGGCCTCGGCGGCGGCCACCGCGGCGGACAGCCCGGCCACGCCGCAGCCGGCCACGACCACATCGAAACGCTTTTCGCGCATCGTCATCCTCCCTTGCGGGGGAGCATCGCATGCTGGAGGCAGGGGTCAAACGTGCGGACCAGCCGTCAGGCCTTTGCCAAGGGGTCCTCAGTCCACCCGTGCGCCGCTTGCGCGGATCAAGGGTGCTAGACGGGCTTCCTCGCGGGCACGGAATGCGGCGAGCTCTTCCGGCGTCGTCCACCATGGCGCCGCACCAAGCTCGCGGAAGCTGCGCACCAGGTCGGGATGCTCCAGTGCCTGCTTCGCAAACGCCGAGTGCCGCGCCACCACCGGCCCCGGTATGCCGGCGGGTGCGCAGACGGCCCCCCAGGAGGTGATCTCGAACCCTGGCAGAAACTCCGCCATGGTCGGAATCTCCGGCGCCGCCGGACTGCGCTCTGGGCCGGTGACGGCCAGCGCCCGGATCCTGCCCTCGCGGGCGGTCGGCAGGAGCCCAGGGATGTTGTCCATGATCAGCTGCACGCGTCCGCCGAGCAGGTCGAGCAGGGCCGGTGCGCCACCCCGATAGGGCACGTGCAGCATGTCCGTCCCGATCATCTGCTTCAGCATCTCGCCCGAAAGGTGCGGCGTCGTGCCCATGCCGGAGGAGCCATAGGCGTATTTGCCGGGATTCGCCTTCAGCAGCGCGATCAGCTCGGGCACGCTCCGCGCCGGCAGGTCGTTGTTTACCACCAGCAGGTTCGGCAGCTGCCAGAGGCCGGAGATGAAGGAGAAGTCCTTCGCGGCATTGAAGGGCAGGCTGGCATAGAAGGTCGGCGCGATCGCATGGGCGGCAATGCTGGCCAAGCCGATGGTGTACCCGTCGGGCCGCGACCTGGCGATCGCGTCCACGCCGACATTCCCGCCGGATCCGCTGCGGTTCTCGACGACGAACTGCTGGCCGGTAAGCTCGCTCATCTTCGCGCAGTAGAGCCGCGACAGCGTATCCGTTGCGCCACCGGGCGGAAAGATGTTGATGTAGCGCACTGGCTGGCTGGGCTAATCGGAGCCTGGCTGCGCGCGACCCTTGGTCGACCACTACCACCACACCCCGCGAACGGCCAGTGCCCCACTTACAAGACTGAACGGAGAGGATTCAATCCTGTAAGCTTACGATCGTTGTTAATCGGTCCAAATGCTCGCCCATGGCATATGCAACATTGATCGTCACGTGCAGCGGCGGCACCTACTTCGATCGCGACCATTACGTCGACGTCCACCTGCCCTTGGCGCTTGCGTGCTGGCAGCGGTACGGGCTGGAGAACGCCTCCGCCTTCTTCCCACGTGACGCCAACGCCGCTGATGTTTCCGTGGGCATCTACCGGTTCCGCGATGAGAAAGCACTGCACGCGGCACTCGCATCGGCCGAAACGGAGGCCGTGATGGCCGACGTTCCCCGCTTCACGGATGCAACCGTGTCTCGGACCGTGGGCACTCCGCTCTGATCGCACCGGGTGTCTCTTGGACAACGCGGCGTGCGAACGGCACCCGCCAACCAAGTTCTGTTCTCTATCGAATAACAAGCACAACGATATTTCTAATAGCCATGTGTTCGTCGGCGACGGCAGCCGCGGCATCGGTGCCGCAGCGGCTGCGCAGCGTGACTTCCGGCATTCATGCGGTTGCATTCACGAGATGGTCCGATATCGTCGAGATGAACGCACGAAGACGCTCAAGACGCCGTAGGTCACGGTGGTATCCCATCCAAACGTCTCGGCCCGGCGGCAACGTCGGCAGTTCCAGTCTGCGGATACCCGGGATCTGATTGCCGACCACGCGGGGCAGAACAGCGATGCCGACGCCTTGCCTGCACATGCGCCCCTGAACGTTGCGGTTGTTCGATCGCAGGAGCGGTCGTGCGTTGGGGAAGCCCTCGATGAGCCATGCGATGTCAGGGAAGTGGCGCGTGGATGGGGTGATCAGCCGGAAGCCAGTCCCATCGCCATACTTGGGATCAGTTGCTTCTTCAGCAATGTAAACGCCGTACTCGAGCCTGAAGAGCCGCCGCTGAACGACATCGGCAGTGTCAAACGGAACGGTCCGAAAAGCGACGTCGGCCTCCCGCTGGGCGAGACTGAAGCGGCGCGTGCCGGTCAAAATTTCGACGTCGACATTGGGGTAGGCGTTCGAGAAGTCCGCCAGAATAGGCGGCAGAACATAGGCCCCAAACCAGTCCGTTGACGAAATACGCAGATTGCCTTTGAGACTCTGTTCCTGCCCAGAAAGCCGGCGCTCCATGGCCAGCGCGCCTTCTTCCATTTGCTCGGCCAGCGCGATGATTCCGTGCCCCTCATCGGTCAGAACAAGACCGTCCGCTGTGCGCTGGAAGAGCGTGTGACCGATCGCCTCCTCGAGTGCGCGAAGGCGCCTGCCGACGGTTGGATGGCTCGTTTGAAGAGATCGCGCGGCGCCGCCCAGCGTGCCGTTTCGCGCAATGGCAAGAAAGATCCTGACGTCACTCCATTCCACTGCAGCCACCCGCACAAAACTGAACAGCGAAAGTACAACTACGTAAGTCGAAGCACAAATCGAAGCTCCTAGATTACCGCCATCGTCTGGCGGCGTGTCATCCCATGGATACGCCGGCCCCATGGGGAGGTGGCTTGGATTAGGGAACGCGATCTTGGCTGCAGGACCCAAAGAAAGCTCGTCCGGATTGAACAGGGAGATCTTCCAGACCGATTACAGAATGCACTGGACCACGCCTACGCTTGCAAATGAGGATTTCGATGATGATCACGATGCTGGTGACCTATGCGGGCGATGAGCAAACGCCGTTCGACCGCGACCATTGGATCAATTTGCACTTCCCGCTCGTGCGGGAAAGCTGGGGGCCTTATGGACTGCTCAGCGCCGGCGGGTTCTTTCCGCAGGGTGCGGGCGCCGGGCTCATCGCAGTTGGTATCGTCAACTTCTGCGACGAGGCCTCCATGGAAGCGGCGCTCAGTTCGCCGGAGACCGCCCAGGTCATGGCTGACGTCAACATCGTCACCGCAGTCAAACCGCAGCGCGGCATCGTGAAGCCGCTCTAAGCGGCGCATCGGCTCCTGTCGATTGCGGGGCCGCTGATGCCCCAGGTCTCAGCCTGACGATCGCCCGGGAGCCCGCGTCCGAACCTGCGCACAGCTCTCATCTGAACAACAGGAAATAGGACATGCAGATCGGATTTGTCGGTCTCGGCAGCATGGGCTCGGCTATGGCGCTGAACCTGGTGAAGGCCGGCCACGACGTGCGGGCCTGGAACCGGAGTAAGGTCGCGCAGGATAGCGTCCCCGGCGTGACGCTTGTCGAGCTTCCGGCGGACGCATTCCGGGCTGACGCCGTCTTCACGATGCTGTCCGACGACTCGGCCATTCGGGAGGTGATCCTCGATGCCGGCCTGCTGGCCAGCGCGCAACCAGGGCTGACTCATGTCGTCACATCGACCATATCGGTCGCTTTCGCGCGGGAACTGGCGCTGCTGCACGAGGAGGCGGGCCTTGGCTATGTGTCCGCACCCGTCCTCGGGCGACCGAACTTGGCAGCGCGTGGCCAGCTCAACATCCTGGCGGCTGGGAAGGCGGATGCGGTTGCTGCGATCGAACCTCTGCTCGCTCCCCTCAGCAAGAAGGTCTGGAAGCTAGGGGAAACCCCCGCTCGGGCGAATGCGGCGAAGCTCGCCTGCAACATGATGATCGCCATGGCGATTGAGGCGATGGCCGAGGGTGTGGTGCTGACCGAGAGCGTCGGCCTCGACCGTGTGGATTTCTTCGAACTCATTCTGGGCACCCTGTTCTCAGGCCGCGCCTATGAGAGCTACAGCGCGCAGATCACGGAGCGATCCTTCGAGGCGGGCTTCAAAGCCAAGCTCGCGCTCAAGGACATGCGCCTGGCGACAGAGGCCAGCAACGAGATCGGACGCAGGCTCCCGATGCTTGAAGCTGTCCACGAGGGACTCAGCAAAGCCGTCTCGGCGGGCCTGGGGGACAGTGACTGGTCGATCATGGCTGAAATGACGATGCGCGGCGGCGCTGGCGAGACGTCGTGTGCAAACAATCGGAAGACGCCCCGCTTCATCTCCCGCACCATCGAGCCGCGCACTCCGCAGCGGAGCGCAAGCTAACTGCGTTCCGCAGCGATATCGACGCCTGGCGTGGTGTCTCGGTCGCCAGCGATTTCGATCAGCCTTGAGCGCTGGCCGCAAGCTCAGTTTCAACCTCAACATTTGGCTGGAAGGCGATCATGATCGCAACTCTGCAGAGGTTTACCCAACAGCTGGTGCCGGTGAACGGCATCAAGATCAACGTCGTCACTGGGGGCTCGGGCCCGCCGATCCTTCTGCTTCACGGCTGGCCGGAAACATGGTGGGAATGGCACCATGTGATGCCGCTGCTGGCAGAGCATTTTAGCGTGGTGGCCATCGATCTGCGCGGCGCGGGCTTCTCCGACTGTCCGTTCGACGGCTACGACAAGGCGACGATGGCGCGTGACGCGCACGAAGTCATGGTTGCCCTTGGGCATGACCGCTACGCCGTGTGCGGACATGACATTGGTGGAATGGTCGCCCTGGCGCAGGCTGCTATCCATAGGCAGGCTGTCACTCACCTGGCCGTCCTGGACGTGCCGCTTCCGGGCTGGAGCGGATGGGAGGCGACGACCGCGAGGCTGTGGCACTTCAGCTTCCACATGAACCGGGATCTACCCGAGCGCCTGATTCATGGCCGTGAATATGACTATGTTTCGACCTTCATGGCCGAGCGGTTCTACGATCACAGCAGCTTTAATCTGGCGGACATCGAGATCTATGCCAAGGCGATGGCGCTTCCTGGCCGCACGCGTGGTGGCATGGAATGGTATCGCAGCCTCACCGCCGATCATGCGGCTGCGCTCGAGTACAAGAAGCAGCCGCTCGAGATACCGGTGCTTGGCCTGGGTGGGGACCAGCGATTCGGCGCGCAAATGGTGCCGATGCTCAAAGAGTTCGCCGCCAACGTGACGGGCGGCTCCATCACGCGGTGCAGCCACTATGTCGCGGACGAGCGGCCGGATGAAGTCGCTGACGCCTTAATCGGGTTTCTCAAGCCTGATTGAAACCCGGCGCCCGCGCCGTCGTGGGCCGCGCAGCTCGCAAGGCTGCGGGTGAATCGCGCCCGCAGCGAGCACGATAAATCGAGTAGATAGCAAAGGAAACTGCCATGACTGCACCCTTCATTCGCGGCGTCAATCATATCGGCATCACCGTGCCCGACATCGAAGCAGCAAAATCGTTCCTGGTGGAAGCGTTCGGCGGCCAGGTGATCTACCAATCCTTCGGACCGCAGGATCCGCCGCGCCAGGGACCCGACTTCGAACGGGCCGTCGGCGCGTTTCCCGGAACGGTCGTGCGTGCGCAGGCGATGGTCAAGATCGGCACCGGACCCGATATCGAGCTCTTCGAAATGCACGGCCCCAACCAGGCCGAGCCGGTCCGGGCAAGTGACTTCGGCATCACGCACTTCGGTGTCTACACCGACGACATCGACGCAGCGGTTGAGCGCTTCGAGAAAGCCGGAGGCACCCCCCTTACTGCGCCGCGCGCCATTCCCTATGCGACCGAGAAAGGCGCAGGAAACAAGGTTTGCTACTGCCGCATGCCATGGGGCACGACGATGGAGTTCATCACTACGCCGGACCGCATGGCCTATCATGACCAGACGGATCTTCGCAGGTGGCAAGACGAGGACTGAGCAGAGCGCCAGACCCTGAACCGCGGCCCAGGCCTTGCTGCAGCCGGTGGAGGCGGAGAGCCAACCGACGCAGCGCTTCCTTGGTAAGGGCGCCTTTGGGCTCGTGCAGGGCGCACTGGAGGCAATGCGGAAAGGAGATTGCGGCCTCTGGAGGCGTCTCCCTGCTGCACGAGCCACGTAACATCGCCTGCGGTTGGGGAGGGGCATGACCGCTGCGCGTCGGCAAGAGGGGGCATCGATCCCGTTCCTGGCGCGCGGCCCCTCACGGCTGCGGCTCGTCGCAGCCCAAATGCGCCACCGGCCGCAGCAGCTCATGACGGCCGCGTGCAGCCACGCCACGGCCAAGGCGGCGAGGCTCAGGGAAGAGCGGCCGTTCTTTCAGCTTAAAGGTCAGGACATCCCGCAGGCCTGCCCTCTGCTTCCGCGGGTCATGAAGGCGCCGGCGCAACTGCGGGTCAGCCGCCAGGCGACGGTGGACCTAGGCGCACTGCTGCGCGTCGAGGTGGTCATCGACATAGGCGTGCGGCATGTCGTGACGAAGCCGAGGCCGCCTAATCTGTCGCGCTTACGTTTGCGCCGTCCACTATGGCGGCGTGCCTCAACCAGGTAGCCTCCGGTCGTCTCAAAATGCTCCTTTTAAGGGACCGAAGGCCATCGCTGCCTGCCAATTACAGTAATAGCGCTGAATGCCGGCCAGAAACTTACAATACTGAACGGAGAAAACTCGATTCTGTAAGTTTACCAAGCTTGTTAATCGGTCCAGATGCTTATGCATGGCTGGATGGACGCTGGCGCTGCGCTCTTATTCCGAAGTTGGTTTGGAAAAAGCGGGAATAAGATCCCCAGCGCGGGGTTCATGGGCCCAGACACCTAGAATGAGGATAGACCCTTGCAACGACGGATACTGATGACTGCGGTCGGCGCGACGCTGGCCGCACGCGCGCTGGCCCGTGGTACTGCCCGGGCGCAAATCGCCCCCCGCCCGACGGCCGGCGCCGCCCGGCTGCGGGGCATGCTCGATGGCGTGACCGAGACGGGCATCACCATGACCACCCGTGCCGGCGCCCATGTGACCGTCGCGCTGTCGCCCCAGCTGCGCGTGGCGCTGGTCGCCGCTGGGCGGATCGAGGATATCCGGCCTAACAGCTATATCGGCACCGCGGCCACCGCGCCGCAGCCCGACGGCACCCTGCGTGCGCTCGAGGTCTCGGTCTTCCCGCCGGAGCTGCGCGGCGCGAGCCAGGGTCATTTCGCCTGGGATCTCGGCGAGGGCACCACCATGACCAACGGCACGGTCGGCAACCTCGTCGGCACCAATGGCCGGACCATGGTGGTGAATTACGGTAATGGCGAGAAGCGCGTCGTGATCCCGGACGACGTGCCGATCGTGATGGTAGAGCCCGCGGATCGTGCCGCGCTGACGTTGGGTGCGAAGATCGTGCTGAATGGCCAGCGCGACGCCAGCGGCGCGGTGACCGCCGCCTTCATCCTGGTCGGCAAGGACGGCCTGACGCCGCCGATGTGAGGGGCGCGGCCTCAACGCCGAACGAACCTGCCCGGCCCCGGACGCCTGGGGTCGCGCCGAAGGAGATCGCCGCATGCGACATCCGCTGCTGGTACGCATCACCCACTGGATCAACGCCTTCGCCATGGTCTGCATGATCATGAGCGGCTGGGGCATTTACAACGCCTCGCCCTTTTTCGGCTTCCGCTTTCCGGCCTGGGCGACGCTGGGCGGCTGGCTCGGCGGCAGCATCGCCTGGCACCTTGCCATCATGTGGCTGCTGGTCGGCAATGGCCTGATCTATGGGCTCTACGGCGTGCTGGGCGGGCATTTCCGCCGGCGCCTGCTGCCCTTGCGGCCCCGCGAAATGCTAGCCGACATCGTCGCCGCGCTGCGACTGCGCCTCGCGCATCGGGCGGGCAGCTACAATGCCGTACAGCGTGCCAGCTATGTCGGCGTGCTGCTCCTGGGCGTACTGATTCTCGCTTCGGGCCTGGCGCTTTGGAAGCCAGTGCAGTTGCAGGCGCTCGCCCAAGCGCTGGGCGGCTACGAGGCCGCGCGGCGGGTCCACTTCCTTGCCATGGCGGGGATCGTCGCCTTCGCCATTCTGCACCTGGTGATGGTGGCGCTGGTGCCGCGCACCTTGCCCGGCATGATCACTGGCGGCGCGCCAGCCGAGGAGACCCCATGAAAAATCGTCTCGACCTGCGCGATCACGGCCCCGCGCTGCGCCGACTGGATCGCCGGATGTTGCTGCGCGGTGGCCTGTCGCTGGGCTCGCTGAGCCTGCTCACGGGCTGCAACCTGCAGGACGGGGACAGGGTGGATAAGGTGCTCTGGGCGATGTCGCACTGGAACGACAGGGTGCAGGCGGCCCTGTTCAACCCCCATCGGCTGGCGCCGGAATATACCCAGCGCGACATCGCCAATCCCTTCCCGTTCAACGCCTTTTACCCGCTGGACGATGCGCCGCAGGTCGATGGCAGCGACTATGCGCTGGAGGTCTCGGGGCTGGTGCAGGACCGCGCGCCCTGGCCGCTGCCCCGGCTGCGCGCCCTGCCGCAGGTGAGCCAGATCACCCGCCATATCTGCATTGAGGGATGGAGCGCCATCGGCCAATGGGGCGGCGTGCCGTTCCGCCACTTCCTGGAGCGGATCGGCGCGGACACAAGGGCACGCTACGTCGGGTTCCGCTGCGCCGACCGCTACACCAGCAGCATCGACATGGCGACGGCACTGCACCCGCAGACCATCCTGGCGCTGGACTATGCGGGATCGCCCCTGCCGGTGGCCTACGGGTTTCCGCTGAAGCTGCGCGTGCCGACCAAGCTTGGCTTCAAGAACCCCAAGCACATCATGGCGGTCACTGTGACCAATGATTACCCGGGCGGGTACTGGGAGGACCAGGGCTACAATTGGTTCAGTGGGTCCTGAGCCAGAAGGGATCAGCAAAGGGTTGGTGTTGGGACAAGGCTCAGTCCCACAAAAGGCCAGCGGGGATGGCGGCGAACCCGCTGGTGCCCACCAAGCCGGCCGCGTGGTTGGAACGTGCCCGGTCTGCCCTACTGCCGGGCACGCCTATCCGCTCGGCATTTTGTGCAACACGGCGATGACGCTGCCCTTGCCAACGAGCAGCAGGGCCGCAATGGCCGCCAGCACGATGCCAATGCGCCGGAGCGGCTTGTTCGCCTACTTCCAGCGTTCGGCGCAGAGCGGCTCATGCACGGCGAGCCTCGTCGTCACGTCGTCCGCGGTCATCGTGCAGCCCCCTATCGCCTACGGCCGCTCGACGGCTAGAACTCCCTATTCAGCAGCAGGAGGCTGCCGCGCGCTGCGGCGGCGGCCTTAAGTCACCGCCACAGACAGCGTGTTCGTCGACAAATCGATGGTCGCCTCTGGCGAGATGTTCCGCGCCATGACCCGGATCGTGTTGGTGGTCCAGGCGGTTGCGTCGAGCTCGATGAAGCGGATCGAGGAGGCGAGAGCGGCATCGGCTAGGTCATCGACCCGGCAACTGGTTGCGGTCACGTCGAGCAGGCTGGTGATGCCTGGCACCAGTGACAGGAGATCCCGGGACACCTCGGCCTGGAACTCCCGCGTCCCGGCCGGCAGCGCCGGGATGCCGCAGAGTAATGCTGGCACGGAACCAGCTATGCAGGCTCGACACTGATCCGTTCCCAAAAGATGTCCCGGTACTGCACCACGCCGTTGATCTCTGCCGGCAGCGGCGTGAGCACCATGCGGTTGCCTTCGAATCGTACCTTGCGCACCTGGTCGCTGCCGATGGCAATTCGTCCCCCTGAGGACGCGTCGACCTTGGTGACCAAGGTCGTGCCGTCGAACGTATAGTTCCCGCAGTATGAGGCATAGTCGCGCTGGATGCCTTCCGGCAGGTCGGCGCGACCGTCGCACAGCGCGGCCATCATCCGTCCGTCCGCGTTGAGCGTCACGAGACCCATACCTTTGGGACCGTAAGGCTGCGGCAGAGACTTGCCGTTTACATCACGGGACGTGGCTCCGACCACCTTCCATGTGCCCAGCAGGCTAGTCTCATTCCCACCAGCCTTCGTCGCCGAAGCGCCTTGTGCGCGTGCTCAACCGATACTCAGCACCGAAATGGCCAGTGAAACGGCGGCCATAACGTCGCGGCGCAATATCTTGCCCGCATCGTGTATCCTCCCGCATGGACAAGCCTATTGATCGTGCGAGGCGAGCGTCAATGCAGCAGATGGCCAAGCCCTGACGGCATACACCGTATCCGGCGCTGTTGGCGCTCTACTTAGGCCTGCCCTGTATGCTCCTGCATTACCGAACCGACGAACGGAGGCTCGCCGCAGTTTGAGCACCATAGTTCCCGGCAAAGCCCGATCAGGTGCAGTCGGGCATCGCGCCCGACCAGTGCGATCAGTGCCCGACGCTGGAAGGTTCGGACTTGGCATGCGCAGTGCAACCTTAGGGCTTGGTCTGCGGCCAGGTCGTCAACGGTGAAGGTGAACGCCGGATCCATGCCGGCCATGAGGGCCATGAGGGCCACCATATCGCTACAATCGGCAGCACAGCTAATGACCATCCTGCGTCAGCCAATGCTTAGCAATTTCAGCCAATTAAACCTTGTGGTGAAAATCACCCTACCCTCAACCTCCAAAGAGAATGCGCCCTTCGGAGAGAAAATTCTGGCCTCGTTCCGATATTGCACCATCAAAGTCCACGCGGAAAACCGCAGGAAACCTGTGCCTCACGACATCAGTCATCGGGACGGAGAATGGTTGGAAAGAGACCGACTGGAGCGGGCGAAGGGATTCGAACCCTCGACCCCAACCTTGGCAAGGTTGTGCTCTACCCCTGAGCTACGCCCGCATCCGTCGGTGGGGGATGTCTACCATATTGCGCTGTGAACGCAAGTGACCCAGGTGACATGTGGCCAAAGCGCCTGAGCCCCAAAGCCTCCTGACCCCAGAGGTTCTCGAGTAGTCGGCGATTGGAATAGGCCCAGTCGGGCAGGCGACCGGTGCATCACCGCACTTGGGCGGATCACCGAACGCGCGCCCCGGCCCAGATCAGCGCCCGGAAGGCACTGAAAGCGAAGCCACGGTCGCCGACCACCCAACCTGGAACACCCAGCAGGCAGTCGATCAGCCCCGGCGCCATTATCAGTTCGTGTGCCCGGCCCGCGGCCATGGCGAAGGACACTGCCCGGCCGTGGCCCTTGGCGATCATGCAGGCCTTGGTGCCGTGGCCGCCACGTGAGCGACCAAGCGCTTCACGGCGATCATGCTCAGCGCTGTTGGCCCCTTTTTTCGCTCTCGCCAACTTGGGACGGGACGCGGATGCTGGTGCCATTCATAAATGTTATCCTAAGCGCGATCCAACCAGTTGTACCCGCTTGAGCAGGTGATCCCGAAGGCGAAGCAGGGCCCAGCGAATGAAGATCTGGGCCGCCTTCCACCAAGGCCAGAGATCATCCGGTGGACTATGCCACCTGACACCGTTCTGATGACGCCAGAAGACCACCTCGATCGTCTGCCGGAGGTTCGTGTGCGGCACCTTGCTGTGTGGCCGGACCTCCTCAATCAACAGCTCCAACTCCACACATTGCTCTTCCGTCAGGACGTGAATGCCGAAACTGCTCGCCATGACCGCCATACAGGCAAAATACTTAGAAAATAACATGGCCTATTTTAGAGATCATTATGGACGTTTTACAAAATAATGAGCAGCCTATGAGGTATGAATGTCTATAATATTTACATATTTGACATTTTTGATGATGAACAGGCTTTGGTCTGAATTTACCCGGCCCTACTGCCTGAAGCTGCTGGACAGGTGAGTGCGCTGCGCGATTTGCTCAACGGCCTGCGCTATGTGATCAAGACCGGGGCGCCGTGACGCTGGCTACTTCTAGGCACTGGCCGACGATCTGCCCGCCATGCTGCGGCTGCAAGGTCCAGCCCAGTGCTGCCATCCTAGACGGCCGCACCCTCCGTTCCTTACCGGAAGCGGCACGAAGGCCGGCTATGATGGCAACAAGCGCAAGCGAGGCTCGAAGCTTCACCTCGTGGTTGACACGCTGGGCTATCTCCTGGCGGTGCATGTGACGCCGGCCGGCACGGATGACTGGGCTGAGGTTGGACGGCTGTCCCAGGCCATGCAGTCCACCACCGGCCAGAACGTCGAACTGGCCTATGTCGACCAGGGCTACACCGGTCCAAGGACCGCTGACGCCACCAAAGCGCATGGCATTGCGCTGGAAGTGGTCAAACTGCCTAACGCCAAGCGTGGCCTCGTGCTGTTGCCACGACGCCTGGTGTCGAACAGTCCTTTGCCTGGGCCACCCGCTTCCGTCGATTGGTGAAGGACTACGAGGGATATGCCAGCACCCTCGCCGACCTTTCGCCTCGCCGCCTTCGCCTGCCTCATGCTCAAGCAAGCTGCAAGACTGAGTGAAGTTTCATAATAGCCTCACGGGTAGTATTTGGCCCCCATTCAGGCCATGATGTCAGTCTTACTATACCCGCCTAAACTGCTATGGCATTCTTCTCTGTGTGTTTTCGGTTAATTGTAGTGTCCGGCTTTGCCACATGATGCAATATATCGGCTTCAAGTGCCTCGATTGGACTGAGATACTTGCACAAAAGATGAGGAAACAATGGTGCATTCCCGTCGCCACATGCTGGCCGCGCCTGCCTTTCTCATAGGCTGGGCTTCAAGCGGCGCCCGTGCCCAGGCCTGGCCGGCCCGACCGGTGCGCATGCTGGTCGGCTATGCGCCTGCCGGCACCACCGATATCGCCGGGCGGCTGATCGCCGAACGCCTAGCGGCCCGCCTCGGCCAGCCTTTCATGGTCGAGAACCGACCGGGAGCGACCGGCAACATTGCTGCCGAGGTGGTCGCCCGATCCGAGCCGGACGGCTATACGCTCTACGTCACCAACATCGCCAATGCCGCTATCAATTACCTGCTCTTCGGCGCGCGTATGCCCGTAAAACCGGAGGATTTTGCCGAGGTTGGCCTGCTGATGCAGGTGCCGAACGTGATCTTCGTACATCCTGATTCCCCGGCCCGGACGCTGCAGGACTTCATTGCCATGGCAAGGGCGCGACCCGGTGCGATGAATTACGGCAGCGCCGGAAGCGGCGGCAGCCTGCACATGTCGATGGAATTGCTGAAGGTCCGCACCGGCATCGCGGTGACGCATGTTCCCTTCCGCGGCGCAGGGCCAATGCTGATTGAGGCGATGGCGGGCCGGCTGGGTGCCGGCTGCGACAACATGCCCTCCTGCATCGGCCATATCCGGGACGGCCGCCTGCGACCGCTCGCGGTCACCACCGCCATGCGCTCACCAGCGCTGCCCGAAGTTCCAACAGTGGCCGAGAGCGGGCTACCGGGCTTCGAGGCGACCTCCTGGTTCGGCATCCAGGCACCAGCGCGGACGCCGAGGCCAATCGTGACGCTGCTCGGCGACGCAATCGATACCATCGTGAAGGAGCCGGCATTCCGTACACGGCTTATCGAACTCGGCGCCATGCCGCCCGGCCTGCTGCCGGATGGCGGCACTTCGCCCGAGGCCTTCACAGCCTTCACCCGCCGCGAGATCGAGAAATGGGCCGAGGCGGTGCGGATTTCGGGTGCGACGGTGGACTGATGCTTGCCAGATCGAGACGCCGGCCTGCGAATGCAATGCTATGTTCGGGTCGCTGAGAACGGCTGGGGTGGGGCTATTGCGGTGCCTGCTTGGATGGAGTTGGCCGCTTCACCTCCGGGGCCGGCATCGTCCGCCGATCCAGCGCATCGGGTGTCTCCGACGGCGCGGGGGTGAGAAGCGCACAGCCATAGGTCAGCAAGGCGAGCGCCATGCCCACGACCATGAGGATCCGCCATTGCCTAGGAGCACGGCCGGTCCGTACCGTTCGCGCGGCCTGCGGCTTAGCCGTAACCCCTGCGGATGGCGCAGTGCGGCGCGATGCGGCCGGCCTAGGGCCCAGGCCGACAGAGTTCTGAGGCGGTGCGGCGGAACGCCGCGGCGCCGGTGGAAGCCTCTCCGCCGGCACGAAACGGAGGCGTTGCCGCGCCACTGAGATCCGCAGCGTGCGGCCCCAGGCGAAGTCTAAACGGTCGCCCTCCATCCTGTCAGCGAAGACCACGCCGCCCTCGTTCATGCGGGAGACGACGAGCAAGCCGTTCCCCTCCAGCCGACCGCTGATGAGGCTGGCGCCAGTAGCAAGGCTTGGCCATGGCTCGCGGACTAGAGCGTTTTCCTATCAGTCTGCGTCATAGCCTGCGGCGGTAAAGTAGTTAGTGCACTCGGTTGGGGTGAAG
>NZ_CEEDBP010000054.1:0-27817 GCF_979252845.1 Belnapia sp. AC561 | reverse complement strand
GATCAGGATGAACCACAGGGCGGGGGCGGGACCTGCGGGCGGATGTCTTCCGCGGCATCGCCCTGTGGTTCATCCTGATCGACCATATGCCCGGCAACCGGCTGGGCGGCCTGACCTTGCGCAATATCGCCCTGTGCGACGCGACCGAGGGCTTCGTCCTGCTCGCCGGCTATGCCGCCGGCCTCGCTTATGGCGCGACGCTCGACCGGCGCGGCTGGGCATTTGCCGCGGCGGCGCTGCTGCGCCGGGTCGGCACCTTATACGTGGCGCATATTTTCCTGTTCGTCGTCTTCACCGCCCAGGTCGGTTATTCTGCCGCAGCGCTCGAAAGCTCCGCCTATCTGGATGAACTGCACCTCGATGTCTTTGGGGAGCAGCCCTACCTCGCGTTGCTGCAGGCGCTGCTGCTGCGGTTCCAGCCAGCCTTTCTCGACATCCTGCCGCTGTATATCGTCTTGCTGCTGCTGCTGGTGCCGGCGCTGCCGCTGCTGCGGCGGCCGGGACTGCTGCTGGGCCTCTCCGGGCTGGTCTATGTGCTGGTTCGGCTGCTGGACCTGAACCTGCCGAACTGGACGGGAGGGGGCTGGTTCTTCAATCCGCTGGCCTGGCAGGTGCTGTTTTTCACCGGGGCCTTGCTGGGCTATGCGCCGCTGCGTGAGGGGCGGCGCGGGCCGCCGCCCTCGGTGCCCTTCCGGGCCGGGTTGGTCGTTGCGGCAACCGGTATTCTCTGCGTCGGCTCGGCCATCGTGTTGGTGGGGGAGTACAGGGAGCAGTGGCTGGTGGAATTGCCGCCCAGGCTCGCCGATCTGCTGACTACCATCGACAAGACCGGGCTGCATCCTTTCCGCTTCCTGTCCATCCTGGCACTCGCCTACCTGCTGGGGCATGCGGTGCCGCGCAGCGCGGGGTGGCTGCGGGGCCGGCTGGCGGCACCCTTCGTGCTGATGGGCCAGCATGGCCTGCCGGTCTTCTGCGCCGGCATCTTCCTGGCCTTCCTGGGCCGGCTGGCGCTGGAGATGGACGACCGGTGGGTGATGCAGACCGTGGTCAACCTGGCAGGGCTGGCGGCACTGGTTTCGATCGGCGTCATCGGCGCCTGGTACCGGCTGCGTGAGAAGACTGAGGCACCGCGCCATCCGGCAGCGGCCGAGGCGCCGATGGCGTCTGGCCGCTTGCAGGCTTCGGCAGCCTCTTCTACGACAATGCCATGATCGCTGACGCCGGCCGCATCCTGCTGCTGCTGGGCGTGCTGCTGGCCACGGCCACGGCGCGGGCCAATGTGCCGGTCTGCGACGCACCGCCGGAGCTGTTGCTGGCCAATGCGGCGCTGCCGGCAACGGCGAAGGCAGGCAGTGGCGGCAGCCTGCGGATCCTGGTCGTGGGTGGTGCTTCCGTCCTGGGGCCGGGTACCAGCGGTCCGGCTGCGGCCTGGCCCGCCCGGCTCGAGGCCTTGATCCGGGCACGCAACCCCAGCCTGAAGCTGGAGGTGGTCACGCGCGGGGCACGCGGACTAACGACGGCCGAGACCGCCGCCATCATCGACGCCGAGATGGCCCGGACGCCGCCGAACCTGGTGCTGTGGCAGGCCGGGACCGCCGAAGTCGTCCGGGGCCTCGATGTGGATGAGATGGTGGAGGCGCTGAATGCCGGCCTGACCCGGGCGATTTCCGGCGGGGCGGATGCGGTGCTGATGGACCAGCAATTCTCCCGCTTCCTGCGCGCCAATGCCAATGTCGATGCCTATCGTGATGCCTTGCGGCTGGCTGCCGCGGCGCATGGGGTTCCAGTGCTGCGTCGCTGGGACCTGATGCGGCATTGGGCCGACAACGACCAGATCGACGTCGAGCGGGCCGGCCGGCAGGAGCGCATGGCGATGACCGATAAGCTGAACGACTGCCTGGCGCGGGCGATGCAGACGCTGGTACGGGACGGGGTGGCCGAAGCGCGGGGCCGGCCCGGCCCTCGTCCCTGACAACGATTTCCGCGGCAATGCTGGCTTCGGCGCCCGTCGCCTAACCGTCTTCCGCCCTATATCCTGTGCCATTGCCCGCAGTCGCCGAGGACCCATGCAAACCACATTCACGCCGGAGCAGCTGCAGGATCCCGATACTCGGGAGAGCAACGGCATCCTGCGCACCTGCGTCCATTGCGGCTTCTGCACCGCAACCTGCCCGACCTTCGTTCTGCTTGGTGATGAGCTGGATAGCCCGCGCGGCCGCATCTACCTGATCAAGGACATGCTGGAGGGCGGCAAGCCGGCGACGGAGGAGGTGGTGCGGCACGTGGACCGCTGCCTGTCGTGCCTGTCCTGCATGACCACCTGCCCCTCTGGCGTAAACTACATGCACCTGGTGGATCACGCCCGGCACTATATCGAAGACACCTATGTCCGGCCCTGGCCTGAGCGGGCGTTGCGTGCGCTGTTGACCCGCGTGCTGCCTTATCCGACGCGCTTCCGCGCCGCACTCATGGGCGCCAGGATCGGCCGGCCTTTTGCCCGGCTGGTGCCCGGCGCCTCGCTGACCGCCGAGCGGCTACGGGCCATGTTTCGCCTGGCCCCAGGTGCATTGCCGCCGGCCAGCCCGATGCAGGCGCCGCAGATCCATAAGGCCGCTGGCACCCGCCGTGGCCGCGTGGCGCTGCTGACCGGCTGCGCCCAGCAGGTCCTTTCACCCAGCATCAACGAGGCGACGATCCGCCTGCTGACCCGGATGGGGATCGAGGTGGTCATCACCCGGGACCAGGGCTGCTGCGGCGCCCTGAACCATCACATGGGGGATCATGACCCGGCCATGGCCCTGGCGCGGGCCAATATCGCCGCCTGGGCGCGCGAGGCCGAGGGCGAGGGGCTGGATGCGGTTGTCGTCAATACCTCCGGCTGCGGTACCACGGTGAAGGACTATGGCTTCATGTTCCGCGAGGAGCCGGCGCCCTGGAAGGCCCGGGCTGAGATGGTCTCCGCACTGGCGAAGGACATCTCCGAGGTGCTGCTGCAATTCGGCTATGCGCCGAGCCGCGCGGTTCCGGATCTGACAGTCGCCTACCATGCCGCCTGCTCGCTCCAGCACGGCCAGAAAATAACCGCGGCGCCGAAGCAGTTGCTGGCCAAGGCAGGGTTCCGGGTGAAGGAACCGGCCGAGGGTCATCTCTGCTGCGGCAGCGCCGGGACCTACAACATCCTGCAGCCCGTCATCGCGGCGCAGCTACGGGAGCGGAAGCTCGGCAATATCAACCGCACCGGGGCGGATCTGATCGCGGCCGGCAATATCGGCTGCCTGACCCAGCTTGCTGGCGACACCCTGCCGGTGGCGCATACCGTGGAGTTGCTGGATTGGATGGCGGGTGGGCCGGCGCCGCCGGCCATCGCCAAGGCACGGGCTGCGGCGGCATCTGCAGCGTGATCCCGGCGCGTTACGCACCGGTGCTGTTCCCGCTGGTCATGACCTTCTTCATGGCCGGTGTGGTGTCTCTGTTGCTGACGCTGGTCAATCTCGGAATGCCGCCTCGCTTCCTGGCGCTATGGCTGATGAATTGGGGGCTGGCCTGGCTCTTCGCCTTCCCCGCGGCGATGCTGGCGATTCCGGTGGCGCGTCGCATCGTCGGCTGGCTGACGATGGCGCCACGCAACTGACCGGGTGGCCGTTCAGGCCACCGTATCAGCCATTTTCGCGCCGCGTGCTCCGCGAGGCTGCTCCGGACCGCTGGTGGTGTCCTGCGCCGTCTGGTGCTCCATTTCGGCATCCAACTCCGCCCCGACCAGCACGACCGTCGCCGAAAGCCAGGTCCAGGTCATAAAGCCGACCACGGCGCCGAGCGAACCGTAAGTCTCGTTGTAGTTGCCGAAGTTGCTCACGTAGTAGGAAAACCCAAGCGAGAAGGCGAGAAAGCCTGCGGCGGCGGCGGCGCTACCCCAGCTGACCCAACGCCATTGGGCGCGATCCCTGTTCGGGCCATAGCGATAGATGATGGCGAGGAGGAGACCGATCGTCAGCACCAGCACGGGCCACCGTGCCAGGGACAGGATCAGGCCGATCCCGCCTTCCGTCCCCAAACCGAGGAATTTCAGGGCCAGCGGCAGCACCACCACGCCGGTCATGGCCAGAAGGATGAAGAGGATGCCGCCCAAGGTGAAGGCCAGGGTGACCGCCGTGCGCATCAGGAAGCCACGGCGCTCCTTCTCGTCGTAGACAACATTCAACGCATCGACCAAGGCCTTCATGGCCTGGTTGGCGCTCCAGAGGGAGGTGGCGAGGCCGATGATGGCACCGATACCCAGGCTGGCACCCCCCTTGGAGATGATGCGCTTCACCTGCTCATCGATGATCTGCATACCGCCTTCGGGCACGACAACGGCAACGGTTGACAGATGCTCCGAGATCGTCGCCGGGTCCGCGAAAAGGCCGTATATCGAGATCATCGCGCCGATGGCGGGGAAGAGGGCGAGGAGAGCGAAGAAGGTTATGCCGGCCGCTTCGGTCATCACCCGATCGTCCGAAACTTGGCTCGCGGTGCGCTTGAGGATATCCCACCAGCCGCGGGCCGGGATTTCGCTTGGGCGCGTCGCGTCACGGCCATGCCCATCAGCAGTGGCGGGCGCGAATGGGCGGGAGTGCGGCCGGTCGCCGCGGATGCGGGCCGGGCGAGGCTCCGCCAGCTTGTTGCCGGCGAGGAGCAGCACGAGAGCTCCGGCGGCGGCGACGGTGGCCAGGATGGGATTTGGGGAAGAATCGGCCGGCATGCTGGCATCTCCGGGGGGCAATCGGGTCTGCCATGGCAACGCAGTGGTTGCGCGTCGGTGCCCGAGTTCTGGTGGTATAATGGTATAATTGCACCATGGCCGCTTCCGGGGCATGAGCAGACTATTCATGGGAGATGTCCGGAATGACGCTGTCACGCCGCCTGCTGCTGCTATCGCCCACTCTTCTGGCATCTGCCGGAATACCGGCCTTGGCGCAGTCAGGTTATCCGGACCGGCCGATCAGTTTGGTGGTACCCTTTCTCGCCGGCGGCTCGACCGATATCGCCGCCCGCATCCTGGCCGAGCGTTTGGCGCCGAAGCTGGGTCCGAACGCTCGGGTCATCGTCGAGAACCGGGCCGGGGCAGGTGGCTCCGTCGGCAGTGAATGGGTGCGGCACCGGCCAGCGGATGGCTATACGCTGCTCCTTGGCAGCGCCTCAGCGCTCGGCACCAATCCGGCGGCGCTGCCGCAACAGACACCCTATGACCCGGTGGAAGATTTCTCACCGATCGCCCCGGTGGGCGGTGGACCGATGGTGCTGGTGGTGCCGGCGCAGTCGCCCTTCCGGACAGCGCGGCAGTTGCTCGATGCGGTGAAGGCCAAGCCCGGCAATTACACCTGGGCGACGTCGGGCGCCGGTGGAATCGGCCATCTCACCGGAGAATACATCAAGATCATGGCCGGCGGCCTGAGCGCCGAGCATGTACCCTATCGTGGCGGGTCCGCGGTGATGGAGGCGCTGGCCAAGGGTGAGGTAGATTACTCGGTCGAGGTGCTGGCTTCTACGGCCTCCCACATCAGGGACGGCTTGTCGCGGGGGCTGGCGGTGACGTCCCTGCAGCGGCATCCGCTGGTTCCGGACGTGCCGACCTTGGATAAGGTCGGGCTGACCGGGTTCGAGGTGACGACCTGGAATGTGCTGGTCGCGCCACGCGGCTTGCCAGATGCAGTCGCTCAGATCCTGTCCACCGCGGTGCGGGCGGTGCTGGCGGATCCGGTCGTCCAGCAGCGTATGGCGGTCGCTGGTGTGGATGCGGCGGGGGAAAGCACACCGGAGACGACACGGGCTTTCCTCGTGGCGGAGAGGGCCAAGTTCGGCAGCATCGTCGAGCGGGCAGGGCTGCGCCTCGGACGCTGAGGAACTCTCCTGGCCCCGGTCGGTTCGGACTGGATAGGCAGGAGAGTCACATGTCCCAGGACGCAGCGAAGCCGACCAAGCCCGATGCGGATAAGGCCAAGCCTGCACCGCAGCCGGTTGATACTGGTGTCCAAGAAGATGCAGCTAAGGAGCGGGAAAAAACTGGCGGCTATCAGTAAAATCAAGGTACTAATATTTAAATACTAATATTTCTATGTAATTCATTAATTTGCTGAGCCGCATTTGCAAGTTTGAAAGTTTGGGTTGCCTGTCGACACAAAAAGATTTGCTCGCATCAAGCTGGTGCGAGCATTTTGTCGTTTTGTTGCTGGCCAACCGCGTTTTAATGATCAGTGGGCCGGCCGCTTTAAATCTAAGCCGAAAGCTCGGCAGAGCGGCTGCAGCAATGAGATGGCAGGCCTGATTGCACATACGGCCCATTGCCCCGACCACGCGGTTTACCGACTTGTTGCGGCGGTGTTCGTGGAAGGGTGGCGATGAGCACCTGTCTTTGGCCGCCGCTGGACTTAGCATTACCTTACATGCACAGCCGCCGCCATTTTTCGAGTAGACGATGGCGGCAATCCTATTGTCCGCCTTTACCCGATGTGACCAGCTAGGACACTCAATATAAAGTCAATGCCATCCATTATTTCCAGGAATAGGAAACGGTTTGCGAATTTTCTTTGGTCAGCAGGCTTGGAATGGATTTTCGGGCATTCTAAGCGGGGATGATCAGTAGACTTGCGCCGGAAAGTCATCACTCACGCGGCGGTTGGTCGAGCTGAGGATGTTATTCGTATGGGAACTGGCGGAGGGAGTGCTCCCGGATACAAACGGTTTCAAGGCTGGAGCCTTGGAGAGAGGACCTGGATGGGTTCTTCGGGGCGGGCCAGAGCCCGCGCAGTACCAAGATGTCCCGTGAGGGCAAGGTAGGGCTAGCCATCAAGCACCATTCAGGCCGTAAGATTACACGGATTGCATTGCACAATTTGGCCAATCACTGCATCGTGTGGGGAGCACACATTAAACGGCTGCTCTCCCTTTGAATAACGCAACGAACTCCGAGGGATACAGCGAGGCGGTATGGCTGCCGCGGCCGCGTGCCCTAACATCAGACCTGCTATTTCGGATAGTGGGCCTCGACCGTAACAGGGCGCTACGGCGCAAGCTTAGTGACGTGCTGGTGGATGTGGGGCCGCATCTCTGGCCGGCGGTGGATCAGGACGACCCAGATTACGGCGCCCACCTCCTCCAGCTGCTCCGCACAGTCACGGGGGTTCAGTTCTACGCTCGTTCGGTGCGGGAGGGTTTCGGGCTTAATGGCAAGCGGGACCAGTTGCAGCTTCCGCGCGCCGTGCGGCAGCATGTCGAAAGCCGTATGGGAGGCTTGCCGCGTCCCGAGCGCCTGATTCTGCCGCGCGAGCCGGTCGCCTCTGCGATAGCTCTCATGCAAAAGGACTTTCGATCCGAAGCGGCTCTCATCGCCTGGGCTGCAGCTTTGGACGCGCCCGATCCGCTGGAATGTTTGCGCAGCCTTCTTGATGCCGATCCCCTGCTCGCAGCAGAGTTTGACGACGTCACGCAGGTTGTGCATGAGGAAACCGCGCCCAGGGCCGCTGTTGATATGGCTGTGGTGCCAGCAGCACCAGATCCGCAACGTTTGCGCGACGAGATCGCACGCTTGCTGCCGGCATTTTGCGACGGAACGATGCCTAGCCTCGTCACCGTAACCGCACTGGCCCGACTCTCGGCCGAGCTGGAAGCTGCGCTCGCTATCGAGGAAACCGCGCGCGCTCAGCACTGGCGGGAACACGTAGAGGATCTTGCTCGGCGCTTGGCTGACCTGGGCCTACTCTGCGCAATCGGAAACACCCAGGCTGATCTGGCCAAGCGCCTAGCGATTGATGTCGGGCCTGCGGATATCGAGCGGTTATTGGAACTCGCAGACGCCGCCTCCGAGCGAATCAAGGATCGGGACTCCGCGACGGCCGTGCTGGACGCGGCCTATATTGAAAAGCGTTGGTCCGACCTGGGTACGGCGGGACCAAGGGCAGAGGTGGCGCGCCAAGGTGCCAAGGAAGCCCTTCGGAAGATCGAGGATGAGCTAGCCTCGCTGCTCGGGGCGTTGCCGGGACAGGCTGTTCCAGATGTCGGAATTGCCACCAGAGAGCCTGTCGAAGCGGGCGAGATTGTTTGTCTTGGGCTGGGCGAAGAGCCGTCCGCCGGTGAGCCTGAGCCTGAGCCTGAGCCTGAGCCTGAAGCCGAGCTTGGCGACCCTGAACACACGTCGCCGGTTGCCTCCGTCGCGAGTTCGCCCCCCGCCGCTGGCGTCGGCACCAAAATTCGAGGGGAAGAGGTCGCGGCTCCGACTAATCAGCAGGCGACGGACGTGCCTGCGATTGTCGCGGGCTCTGGCGGCCGAGATGCCAATGCCCAAAGCGCTGTGGCCGAGACATCGCCGCGGGAGGAGGATCCCTTTGCAGGCGGCACAGAGTCACGGCCCGACGAGACATTGCGACGAGACGAGACCGAATCGCCTGGCCGAGGGCCCGCGCCGATTGTGGGCTGCGCATCGGTAGGGGATCTTTGCCGCACCTATTGGATTCTGCGGGCATACGAGGATGCAGGCGAGGTTGACGAAGCGTTGCCTTCCGCTGCCGCAGTGCGTGCCTTCCTACTTGCCGATGCGCTACTCGGGGGTGATGAAGATGGCGGCAAGGACATCGATGCGGCGATTGCCGCTGCGCTAGCAGCCGGTCGCTCACCGACAAGGGCCAATCTTGCGCTACTCATTCCGTGTGCCTTGGTCTCACAGCAAGCCGGTCATAATCTGCTGAATGTCGTAAATGACGGAGGTCTTCCGCCAGCTGCCAGCACATTGCTCGCCGTCGTCGCTGAACGCGTGCGGGCCGGCACAGAGTTACGCGGACCGATGCTCGAAGCGCTTCGTGGGCACCACTCGCATGAGGCGAGGCTATCTGCTTTCCGCGCTGCGGCTGGCCGGTGGCTCGAGGCTGGCCGCTTGAAGACCACGGATTACCGTCCTGCCGTTCATATCTGGATTGCTTGGCTGGCTGATGACGGAGCGCTGGGCCGGCTCATCAAATCTCTCGCCGATGGCACGCTTTCAACATCCGCCGCTGCCGTGGCCGCGCGGGACTGGAACAACGCCGACTTTGTGCAGGCGCAGATTGAGGCCGGAGACGCGGAACTCCGGGGTCACTTGAGCACCCTCAAACCCATCCAGAGCGCCGGAGCCCGCTGGCTAAACAATAGCGCGGCGCAGGCTGCCGAATTGCTCTCCGAAGCGGCCGCACTGCTCGGGGAGGGAAGTACGAACCATCAACGGCTGCTGGCGCGGTTTCAGACCCTCATAAGCGCGGTGACCAACGCTCGTGACGATGCGCGATGTGACGTCTCGCCCGCGGGCAAGATCGCCGCCTTCGCTCTCGAATGTCTATACGAACGGCTAGTGGCTGAGCCGGTCCAGGCCCGCTCCATCCATATAGAGCTGTTGGCACCCCTGATCGGCTGCTCCGAAATCGAGGTCGACGCCCGGCTGGAACCTCGACAGGCGTTGCCACCGCCCGCGCGCCTCCAAGAATTACTGGCCGTACCAGCGGACTATGCTGCGGTAGCTCGTATTCGAACTGGGCGCGGCGAGGCGGCCGCGAGCGAGATAGCACTCGCCCTCCTTGAAGGCAGCGGCGCGTCAGCAGATGCGGTTCAGGATTGCCGTGACGAGTGTGCGGCGCAACTCGAGGCGGGGCGACGCAGGATCGGAGCTCGGCGACGTGAGTTGCAGCGTCGCCTCGAACGCGACCGTGCGTTAGACCTACTTGCTGCCGAGTTGGGGCGCGAGGTTGAGGAGCAGCTTAGCGCAGTCTCGGCAATCGATGCGGCGGACCTCGGCGACGCCGGTACCGTGCTCGACAAGGTGGAGGCTGCGCTCGTGGCCGGCGAGGAGTCTTTCGCGTCTAGTCTACGTGACAGGCTGGAACGTGTCGTTGGCAGAGAGCACCAGGATCCAGGAGCGATGGATGTCGTCCGGCGAGCTATTGCCTCGGCGGACCTTGAGCGTGCCGACGAACACGTCAGGAGGATGGAGCAAGGCCTACCTCCGCTTGGGCCTGACTCGAATACGAGATTGCCACTCGAGGACTTTCATGCCTTTCTGCGGAAGCTGTCGCCGCCTCCTGCGGGTCTTCTAAGCCAAAAGCCGGCCACCGAAGATCTTATCAGGACGCATCTCGAGCCGTTCGTTGACCGTGAAGTCGGGTGGGATCCTGCGACGGTGCGATCCGTCCTTGCAGCTTGGCGCGATGCGCAAGCACGAGGCGGCTTCGCTAAAGAAGAGGCACGCACCGTCCTGCGTTTCCTCGGCTTTCGTGAGGAAGCACCGATCCAGCAGGTAGGAACCATCCCCCACTACCGCTTGTTCGCTGCGCCATTCGACAGTTCGACGGATTGCCCGATCCACCATTTTGGCACGAGCGCCGCAGGGCGGTACGAAGTCCTTACATTCGACCAATTGCCATCACCGCCGGAAGCGCTGCTGCGTCGTATCGAGAGCGCGGCGATCGGTCCGGACACGGCGCTGATCGTCCTCTGTGCCCGGCCACTCCCTATTGCAGTGCGTCGTGGGCTACTCAAGGCTCTACGGCCCAAGCAGCGACCCGTTGTTGTCCTCGACGAGCTGCTGCTGCTTTTTCTCGCGACGAGGCCAGCGCCGCGCCTCGGCGATTTCTTCAAGTGCGCGCTGCCGTGGTCTGGCCTCAGACCCTATATCACTCGGCCAGGGATTACATTGCCGCCAGAGCTCTTCGTAGGCCGCCATGAGGAGCGCCGCGAGATCGAAGCACCATCAGGTGCTTGCCTCGTCTATGGCGGCCGCCAGCTCGGTAAGACGGCCCTGCTCCGGGAGATCGAGCGGTCGCATCGCAAGCTTGATGACAGAATCACCTTCTGGATCGATCTAAACGGCCTCGGCATTGATCCCGATGGAGGGCGGCCGCTAACAACGGTTTGGGAAGAGATCGGCCGGCAGCTCGGAGCGCGCGGAATTAGGGAGGCGACCCTCGGCGTCCCACAGCTCCGCACCGGGGTGGAGAAATGGCTGAAGGACCGCGGCGGCAAGGGCCGCATCCTTGTGTTGCTCGATGAAGCCGACACCTTTGTTGAAGCCGATGGCAAGACTGACTTCCAGCAGCTCCGCCTGATGAAGGGGCTGATGGACAACACGGAACAGCGATTCAAAGTCGTCTTCACTGGGCTGCATAATGTGCAGCGTGCCTCCCACCACGTGAACACGCCGCTCGCCCATCTCGGTGTGCCCGTGTGCATCGGTCCTCTGCACGGCCGCGAGGAGGCGCGTGAAGCTTGGCGGCTCGTGACCGAGCCCTTGTCGGCACGCGGTTTCACCTTCGATCCGCCCGACCTGCCAATGGCGATACTGGCCCGCGCGAACTACTACCCGAGCCTCATTCAGCTGATCTGCGAGAAGCTACTTGATGCCTTGGACCGGCGAGAGCGCGTGCCGCCCCACGCGATCGCGGAGGCCGAGTTGCGCGAAGTGCTGGACGATAGGGACCTTCGCAAGCTCCTGCAGGACCGTTTCCTGCGCACCCTCGGTCTCGACCCACGTTATCACCTTTTTGCGCTCTGCCTCGCCCAACGTGCACTCGACGAGCCGAGCGAGCCTCGCTTGATCGGGGGCTTCGAGCCAAGCTGGTTCATTGAGCAGGCTCAGGAATACTGGCCAGACGGATTCCCTGACGGCCCCCAACCGCCGGTCGTGCGCACGCTGCTTGAGGAGATGGTTGGCCTGGGCGTGCTGGCAGAGACCCGCTCGGGCGGCTTCGTCCTGCGCAGCCCAAGCCTCCGGCCGCTGCTCGGCGACAGAGGCGCGATTTCCGACGCGTTGGTCGCGTTCATTGGACGCCCTGCCCCGACTCCCTACGCTCCAGGGACGTTCCGTCGCCGGTTGGGTGACGACGAGACGGATCCGCGACGATCGCCGCTGTCGATGGACGACGAGGGTGTTGTCTTCACGCGCGAGCACGGCGCGGTCGTAGTTGGAGGGCTCGAACTGGCGGGAATCGAGCGGCTGTCTGAGGCGCTGGAACAAGCGTGTCCGGCGCAGGGAGCCCGCGTTGTTCCTCTACCTTCCACAACGAGCATTCTGGACGAGGTCGCGCTGCGCCGGGTGATCCAGGAAAGCTTCCGCAACGCTCCAACCGGTGTGACAGTCGTGCTGGTTCACCCCGACACAAGGTGGTCGTCAAACATCCCGATCATCGCGGCTGGCCTCCTCGCCGAGCGCCGGGAGCGGGACAAGCATCTACGAATTGTGTTCCCAGCTGATGCAAAGGCGGCTTGGGACTGGCGCGACGCAGCGCGGCGTGCTGTCGGCCAAGCGGCACCGCGTGTTCGCGAAATCTCGCTGCTGCCCTGGCCCGGCGAGACATTACGGCGATGGGCCGAAGAGGCGGGCTTGGCGGGAGGGCGCGACGATGTGGGGCGTGCCCGGCTCCGCGACGCTTCCGGCGGTTTCGGCGCGGCACTCGAACTGCTCGCTAGCGCGCCGCCAGGAGCCAGCGATGATCTAAACGCGCTTTGCGTCGGGCTGCTGACGCACGGCGACCGCATGCCGCTCGGCGACTGGCCCGGCTCGCCGCATCGCGCGCTTCGCACCATGGCGCTGCTGCTGCGAGACGGCGAAGACTTCGACGCCGATCTCGTTGCCGCTGAGGCTGCGCTTCCGCGCGACGAGGCCGTGCGCGCGCTCGACTGGGCCGATTGGCTTGGTGTGACAGAAGGGACGGTGCCCGGCCGCTACCAGCTTAATTCGCTGGTCGCACGTCTGCTCGCACAGCCGTCCCCCTGATGCGTGATCGTTTTTGGTTGCTACCTGGTCCACGGCGCCTTCTGGGACAGATTCGCGACCTGCTTCTCAGTGGCGAGAGCGTTGTCCTCCTAGTTCCGCCATGGGCGCCGGAGCTGGTAGAAGCGCTCTTTGTCATGCTGCCGCCGCATCGCGTTATCCATGATCTCGCCGAGGTGACTGCAGATACGGGTGCACCGGAGGCGCTGCTGCGCGAGACGCTTGGGTTGAGTCCGGAGCAATCGCTAGACGGCTGCGCCGAGATGCATGCGGAACCTATCATCGTCGTGCGCGCCAGCACCGAAAATGTCTCGCGGATCTGGGTGCGGTTCTTCAAGCGCCACTATCATGCAACACGCGCCAAGGGTGGCGCCCCACGGTTGCTGCTTGTCCTGGACGCTGCCTGCCCCGTGGAGGCGGCTGCGATCGGCGCGGCGCCAGTTCTCCAATGGCGGGATCCCGTCACGCGCCTCGACATGCATCTTTATTCTGCGGAACTATGGAGCCATCGAGATCTGTCGGCTCTCGAGCGAGAGCTCTGCGTCGTACTGACCCGGGAGATCGCTGCGTGGTGTCCTGAGCTTGCAGAGCGCCTTGCGGAGGCTGGGCCAGAAGCGGCGTTCAACCCGCTGCCGTTGCTGTTGCGGATGGCTGGCGACAGAACATGGGAAGGTCGAACGCTATGTCGTTGGGAGCTTGGCAGCCAGCACCGTCGGGACGGCATCGTGCTGTCCCATGCAGCTCTGCTCGCCGCCTGCGGTGATGGGCGTGAGATACGCCGCCGCATCTGGCGGGCGCAAGTCGAAGTCCTCTTCCCCGTGGTAGAACAGATCCGCGCGGAGTTGGCTGCGCGGTATGCGTCACTGCTCGTCGGTGTTTGCGATGCGGTGACAGGCTTGGCGTGTGATCCGCTCGATGTCGATATCGGACCGCTGGCCCATCGGCTGGTCAACACGGCGGGCGTGAGTGGCGTGCATCGCAGGCTCGCCGCGGCCATCCGGGACGTGAGACGACCGCTTGCGCATCTAGAGCCGGTGCCACGGGCGACGGCGCTACAGCGCCCGCTCGTCGACGCTATGGCGAGCGGATTTTCGATTTGACCGCCGGAGGGAGACGATGGTCAGAATTTATCTTTCTGATTTGGCACAGATTGCTCGAGTGTCGAGATAGTGCTTGGTCCAGCTGGAGCGCGACCAGGATCGGGCAGCAACCGGCGCACTGCTGATGGGTACAGACCGTACCTTCAGGCCTTTATGGCACCCGCCGCTTCACCACCTGCGCCGACAGCGGTGCCGCGGCGAGGTCCACCGTCGACGCACTGACATTTCGTGCTGTGACGCGCACGCTGTTGTTCGACCAAACATGGCAGTCGAGCACGAAGGCGATGCTGCTGGTGTCGAGCGAGGCGTCCGCGAAGTCGCCGCGCCGCGCACCCGGCACAGTCACGTCGATGTTCGCCGTCGAGCCGGCCGTGAGGCTTGGCAGGTCCCAGGTGGTCTCCAGCGCCAGGCTGCGCGTCCCGATCGGCACCGCGGGGCAGGCGTAGAGCACCGCCGGCGCCGCCTCCGGCAGCCCGAACAGCCGCAGCGCCTCGACCTCGATCTGCCCATCGAAGCCCACGATCCCCACCTGCGCGAAGGCGACGCCCGCACCGATCCGGACCGTCTGCCGCCGGTTCAGCGAGGCGTCGGCCATCACCGCGCCGGCGTTCCAGCCCTTTGCCGGCGCGTTCCACTGCATGGTGGTGCCGGAGGCCAGCACATCGCCGGCGATGTTCTCCCGCACGTTGGCCGCGCCATCGAAGACCCGGACGAAGAGGCGCCCGCCATCGGCGCCACCAACCAGCCAATGCGCCAGCGCGAACTCCTTGGCAGAGGAGGTATCCACCACGAAGGCCAGGCCGCGGTTGGCATCCAGCAGCAGCCCGCGTGCGGTCGCCGCAATCCCGTCCAGGCCGTTAAAGCACAGCCCTGCCAGCGTGGTTGCGGCCGTGGTCGAGGTGGCCAGCGTCGCCAGCCTGTCCACGCCGATTTCGGTGGCGCTCTGCCGGAAGGCCGCGGCGCGGAGGTTCGGCACCGCCTCCAGCACCCGCAGCAGCCGGGATGCCGGCGCGCGGTGGCGGTTGATCACCGCGTTGCCGGCGCGGTCCGCGGTCGAGGTGTAGTCCATCCGAACGGCATAGGTGTTGGCCCAGGCCACCTCGTACTCGCAGTCGGTGGCACTGCCGGTGTGCCGTGCGACGATCGGCGAGCAGGCCTCCATGCGCAGCGCGCGGCCGATGATGGCGGTGCCGTCCGTCTCGTTCAGAAAGGGGATGGCGACGTTCGGGTCGAGCTGGCGCAGCTCGAAATTCGGCCCGTCGAAGACGTGCCGGTTGTGGTTGTTGTAGCCACCGGCGCCGCGCGAGAACCGGATGCCGTAGCGGTCGATCGTCGGGTTGATCCCGGTGGCACAGGCGAAGTGCCCGCCGTAGTAGCGGATGGAGGTGTTCCAGGCCGTTGCCGTCTCGGCGCGGATGTCGAGGCCGTAGCGGTTGTTCAGGATGCGCAGCAGGTGAAGCGTGCTGTCCTCCACGCCGCGGCCATCGCCCAGCGTGCGCATGCCGATGGTGAACCCGGACACCAGCCGCAGCTCCACCACCGAGGCGTCAATGTTCCGGACCAGGATGCCGATGTCGGCCTCGGAGGCCCAGTCGGACTGCGTCTGCCGGATCACCTGCAGCCCGGCATAGAGCTTCTCGCCGTTGCGGGTCGTACCGCCGTCGCCGAGCGTCAGCACGGTGGCCGGGGCGTTGGCCGCGCCGGTGTAGCGAATCACGCCGCGCATGATCAGGCCGCGGGCGCCACCGCCGAGCGTGACGCCGCTGCCGACGTTCCAGGTGCCGGGCGGGATGACAGCGAATTTCCCATCCGCCGCGGCGCGGTCGAAGCAGGACTGGATCGCTGCCCGGTCGTTGGCCACGCCGTCGCCGAGGCCGCCGAAGTCGGTCGGCAGCACTGCCTCGCGGTCGCGCAGGTACTTGGCGAAGTCGGTCTTGTTGAGGTTGGCGTTGAGGACCAGCAGGTCATCGATGCGGGCCGGCATGGCGGGCCTCCAATCAAAGTGCGGTGGCGGTGACCGGGCAGGCGAAGGCCGAGACGCTTCCCTCGGCGGAGACGCTGCGGAGCCAGTACCAGCGCGTCTGGCCCGCGGTGAGGCCGGTGCGGTCCCAGAACAGGCTGGCCGGCTCGGTGGCGAGCTTGGTGGCGGCGGCGAGGCTGGCGCTGCTGGCCTCGAACACCTGCAGGCGCACCGCATCGGCGGGGAACCCGCCGGACAACCGTACGCCGCCGGTGATGCCAGTGGCCGTCGGCGCCGAGACGGCGGCCGGAATGGGGGCGGTGCGCCACCCTGACACCGCGCCACTGCGGGCCACGGCGCGCGCACGGAAGGCGGTCGGCTCGGCGGTGGGGATACTCGCCGCGGTGGCGCCGAACCCCGCCCCGTAGCCCTGCCACACGGCAACCGAGGCGGGCAGGAACTCCACCTCGTAGCCGGCGAGATAGGCGGAGCCGACCGGTGACCAGGAGACCGCCAGGGCGGCGAAGCTGCTGGTGACCGGTGTGCCGACCGTGATGCTGGCGGGTGCGGCGATGCGCCCCGGGTTGGGCAGCACAACGGAGGGGCTGTCACCGGTCGCGCGCTCGTCCACGGCGGGGTTCCAGTCCCAGACCGCGCTGTCCTCCTCCGCCAGCACCAGATCGACGCCGCCATCCTGGGCTAGGCTCCAGCCGGTGATCCGTGCCGGGAAGGGCACCAACCGGTCGAGTGCCACCGTCGCCCCCTCCCAGGGTCGCAGCCGCAAGGCGGAAAGCTTGGCCGGGAAGGCCACGGTGCGCTGCCGGCGGTTTCGCTCCAGTGCCACCTTCATCAGGCGCTGGACGGTCGAGACCGAGGTGGTGAGTGGAAATTCGAGGTCGGTGTAGATCGCCTCGCCGCCATCCTCGGCGACGTAGTTGCTGGCCAGCAGCGGCGGGGCGTCGGTCGGCTGCCAATTGGCGGACGGCTCGACATAGACGGCGCGCACCCCGTTGAAGAGATCGCGCCGTGCCCGGCTGCCCTGGATCGTCACGTCGCCGCGCAGGTCGTCGGAGGTGAGCGTCGCCACCGGCAGCGCCGGCCCACCGGCATGGATGAAGAACCGCCCGCCCGAGACCACCAGCGCCCCGGCCATGGCGGCGACGAGCTTTTCGGTGATGGCGATCTTGCCCTCGGCGAGCGAGAGGGTGCCGTTGCAGGTGTAGCGCCGCTCCGCAGTGCCATCGCGCCGGCCCATGACCTCGTCGCAGACATTGGTCGCGGCGATTAGGCAGGGGATGTCGATGTCGTCCCAGCCGGCGCGCCAGCCAAAGCTGGCGGTGATGTACCAGGCGAGGCAGAGGGCCGGATTGTCCGACCAGCCGGTGGCGCCTGTGCGCGGGTCGAGAATGGTATCGGCGCCCTCGACGATCGCCGCCATGTTGGGCGGGCCGGAGGGGAAGGCCTCGGCGGTGATCTTGAGGCGCACAGCGATATAGGCCCGACCCTGGCCGCGATGGGCGCTGGTCCATTTGCCGCCGGTCTCGACGACGAGGTTGGCGTTGGCCGCCTGGCCAGGATCGCCGAGGTGCCGATCGACCCGAACCAAGCCGGCGAAGCTGGCATCGGTCTCGACCTTGTCGCCGAGCGTGACCTCGCCGATAGCACGCACCCGATGCGACGCGACCACCACCACGGCATAGAAGTAGCCATCCTCCCGCCCGGCATCGTCGGTCGCCGAATGGATGAAGACGATGGGTCCGCCGACCTTGACCCGACCGAGGACGATCTGGTGCTCGGTGATCGCTTGGCGGAAGGACTGGGTGCGGGTGGCCGCCGTGCTCGTGAGCGTGTCCGCGGCCACCGCGGCGGCGGCGGTGGAGGAGGCCCGCTTGGCCGGGAAGATGCTCTGGCCGATGGAGGAGACGACGAAGGCCGCGCCGGCGGCGACCACCGCGCCGATGATGCCGCCGCCGACCGCGGCCGAGGCGATGCCGCCGGCGAGGACGGCGACGAGGGGGACGGCAGCCGGCATCAGCCAATCCTCCAGGCGGTGGTGCAGGTGGTGACGGCCTGGCGCAGCAGCCCGCGCGGCCCGACGAAGGCAGCGCGGCCGCCGTCCACGACCACGCCGAGCCGGGCGGGATCGCCGGCCAGCACGACGTCACCGGCCCGGGTGAAGGTCGGCGGGATCCGCGGGAAGCCGGCGCTGTCGGCCGATGCTTCCAGGGAGGGCCGTACCCGGACGACGGGGCGGCTGCCGGTCACCGCCTCGACAGCGGCCAGGGCAAATCGGGCACAGTTCCAGCGGCGGGCGTCGAACGGCCGCGCCTCTGCCGCCGACAGCAGGGCCGCCAGCCGGTGGGGCCATTCCGGGCGCCGGGTCACGACGCCGGCAGGGTGATCTGCGCCTCCTGCAGCGCCGGGACGTATTCGAAGAAGCGGTCGCCCGGGTATTCAGCCTGCTGATCGGCATCGGTGTAGCGCCGGACCTCAGCGCGCTCGAGGTCGACCAGCCGGCCCTCGCAGGCGAGCGAGACCCGCGACTCGGCGCCGTCCACCACCTCAATGGTGTCCATCAGCCCTGCCCAGAGCGGAAACGGGTCGGCGACGAAGGCGCCCTCAGCATCGAGCAGGCCGCCCCAGAGCCGGGCGGTGCGCAGCCGGAAGCTCCGCTCCGCGAGCGCGATGTCCACCACCTCCTGCGGCACCGGCGACAGGGTCAGGGTGAGCCGCACGGCACGGATCTCGGTGGTCTCCTCGATCTCGCCGACGGCGCCGAGCGAGCCCACGCCCTCGAACACCATCCCCGCCCAGGCCAACTGGCCGAGCCCGGTCCAGGCGCGAAAGGGGCCGGAGGCGAAGTCGAGGTCGACCAGGATGATCGGTGTGGCGACCGGCGCGGTCGCGGCCGCTGCGGCCTGGAGCGACAGCCGCGGCGTGGCGGTGATGCCGGACATCAGAGCGCTTCCTCCAGGCGGATAGTGATCGCGGTGAAGCGGCCGGGACGGGTCGGGTTGATCGCCTCGTCATCGGAGATCAGCCGCATGGCCACGGTGGGCTGGGTGAGCACCAGCGGCTCCGACACCGCGGCCGCAGTGCGCAGGGGTGGAGCAATCGGAATGGTGGCGGTCCCGGTGCCGGAGGCAGTCACCGCCGCGGTCGTCATGTAGAGCCGGCCGTTCAGGCCGAAATAGTCGCCAGCGCCGACCGCGACCGTGCTCGGCCACCAGCCCTGGGTCTGGATCGCCAGCGCCCCGCGGGCCGCACCGGCTGCCAGCGCCGGATTACCGGAGCCCACCACCAGGCCGGTCCCGTCCGTAAAGATGGTCGCGTCGCTGAAGGAATAGGGCCCGGTCGGCACATCGCCCTGGCTGCGCGGATCGCCGGTGCGGTATTCCCGCCGCCAATCCCAGATGCGCACCGTGTTCACCGAGCCGGCCAGCGCCGCCAGCAGCCCCTCCAGCACGCCAGCGCGAACCCGGTCCAGCGGGTCAAAGGTCGCCTCCGCCATCCAGCGCGCGCCCTCGCGCCGCATCACCTGTGTCACGCGCGTGATCGGCGAGGCAAAGCGAAGGGTGTTGTGCTGGAGGTAGAAGCTGAGGCGGCTGGGGCGCAGCACCGTGGGCCAGGGGTATTCGGTCATCCTCGCCCCCCTCTACCCACGCACGGTCTTGTAAGCCGCGCCACCGCGGCGGATGGCGTCTAGCGTCATCGCCGAGGACTGCCGGGCAATCTGGCCGGACAGCATCCGCAGCCGTGCCTCGACGCCGGCATCGGCGCCGCGTGCGTCGATGGTGATGCTGGTCTGGATTGTGGTCCCGCCACCGGGGGCTGTGCCGTTGGGCAGCACCGTGCCGGCGCGATTCGGCACGAACCATTCGGGCCCACGCTCGCCGACGACATAGGGCTGGCCGGCGGCGACCGGCCCGCCCTCGGCCCGGAACAGCCCGCCGACCCAGGAGCCGATGCTGTCCAGCCAGCTCCCGGCGCCAAGCCCGGTCAGTCCGGCCGAGACGGCATTGCCTAGCGGCTCGGTGATGGTGCGGCGGGCGATGACGCGGGCGATGTCCTGCAGCAGTCCCTGCATCACCTTCGACAGCTTCTCACCCCTGACGATGGCGTCCTCAAAGGCGCTGCTGAAAGTCAGGCCGAGGTCGCGGACGGTGTCGGAAGTGCGCCCTGCGGCGGCCTCGACGCGGTTCTCGGCGTGTTCCAGATCCTCCATGGCGCGCTCGGCCTCGCGCTGGATCGTCGCGTCGGGTAACGGCCTGCCGATGCGTTCGGAGCGTTGTGCCAGATCAGAGAGGCGTTCCAGCCGGCGCCCGTACCGCTCGTAGGCGCTTTCGTTCTGCTCGATCAGCCGCTCGCGCTCGCGGAGGATGTCGTTGACCTCGCGCTCGGCCTCGCGCGCCTCGCGGGCGCCCTCATTGCTGGCGCGGCGGACGGCGGCGACGCGCGGCTCCAGCCGCCGCAGCGCCTCGTCACGCTCCTGCAGCGCGAGCGTCGCGAGGCGGCTGCGATCGGCGGCGGTGATGCCGCCCGCGGCCTCAGCCTCGCGCAGGCGGCGGGTGCGGTCCTCGTACTCGCTGTTGATCCGGAAGCGGTCGTCCAGCGCCTTGCGCAGTTCCTCGGCATCCGCGGCGGCGCGGCGCCGGCGCGCGTCTGCCGCCTGGGTGGCGGCGGTTTCCTGCTCAATGCGCTGGCGATCGCCGGCGGCTACCTCGCCTCGGGTAATCTCCTCCTGAAGCTCCGCATACTGGCGCCGCAGCTCCTCCAGGCGACCGGCGCGATCGACGCCGGCCTGCTGCTGGGCAGCGCCGACCAGGCCACCGCGGATGCTGCCTCGCCGGGGCTGGGAGCGCAGGCTCTGCCCCTCGCTCTCCGCCTCGAGGCGGGCGATCTGGGCGCGCAGCGCCTCGGCCTGGGCGCGACGGTCGGCCTCCTGCTCGGAGGGCAGCAGCAGACCGGAACCGCGGCGCACGCCGTCCAGCACGCGCGCAGCGCCGGACAGGGCACGGGCCAGGGCGTTGGACAGGCCGATGGCCTGGTCGAGACGGGCGAGGAACTGGTCGGCAGCGGCCGTCAGCTGCCCGAAGGCGCGGCCGACAGACAGCGGGGCGCGCTCGAACTCGCCATTCAGCCGCTCGACGGCGCGCAGCAGGGCCGGAAACACCGTGTCGGCGGTGAGCTTGCCCTCGGAGCCGAGCTTGCGCAGTTCGCCGATGGAGACGCCGAGTTCGCGCGCCAGCGCCTGCGCCAGGGTGGGCAGGCCCTCCAGGATGGAGCGCAGCTCATCGCCCTGCAGCGTGCCCGAGGCCAGAGCCTGGGCAAGCTGCTGCGTGGACGACGCGATCTCCTGCTGCGACGCGCCGGAAGCGATGGCGATGCGCTGCAGGCCTCCGACCAGGGTAGCGACCTGGTCGGAGGTGGCGCCGATCTCCCGCGCGGCGATCGAGAAGCGCGCGAAGGCGTCCACGCTCTCGCGCACTGCGACGCCGGTTTGCAGGCTGTCGCGATAGAGGCGGTCGTAGATCTCGCCGGCACGCTCTACCGAGCCCAGCGCGGTGTTGAGCCGGCCCATGGACTGGGTGAGCGCATCACCCGCCACCACCACGGCGCGCAGCCCGGCGGCGAGGCCGGCGATCTGCACGCCGCGGACGGCGACGTCCAGCAGGTCGAGCGCGCGGGAGGCGCGATCGGCGCCGCCCTGGATGCGCTCCAGGGAGCGCTGGCCGGTCTCACCGACCTCGCGCAGCTCCTGCTTGACCCGGGCGGCATCGTCCAGCGACAGCCGAACCGAGACGCGGCGGGTGGCGTCAGCCATGCGTCACGCCTCCTGCGTCGGTGGGGTGGTCAGGACCCGGGGGGATCGGTGCGGCGCGCGGCGCTGCCTGCGGCGAGGCCCATGCGCAGGGCCAGCAGCAGTTCGGCCGCCGCCCAGCCGGAGGCGCCCATCTCGCGCGCGGTGGCAAGTGCGGCCGGCATGTCGAGATCGATGCCGGTCATCGTCGCCGTTGCGCAGGTGGTGCCGGCCGCCCAGACGGCAGCGCCCTCGACGCTGGCCGGGGCGTGGGCAGCGTAGGGACAGGCCAGGCCGCAATCGCGATCGAGGGCCGCGCAGCCGCGGCAGTAGTCAGGGCCCTGGCCGAAACGCCACTCGGCCCGAGCCCTTAGCCGTTTCCCTCCAGGGCCACGGCGGCGACGGGGCCGGTGGCGCGATCCCAAAAGGCGGCGGCCATTTCGTCCATGTCCATCAGGCGCTCGACCGCCTCGAGCGAGAGCGGCAGCGGCTTGCCGGTGGCGTCGCCGACGCCCTCCCAGGCGGTGACGGCGTGACGGGCCAGCGCCTTGACCAGGAAGGCGAAGGCCAGGCCGCGCGCCATGTCGGGGTCGAGGTCGGTCTCCGCGGCGCGCAGCGCGCCGAGACGGCGGGCAGAGCCCGCCTGGGCAGCGGCCATGACGGCGGTGGTGACGGGGCGGATTTCCACGCGGACGCCGCGCGGCAGGTCGAGCCAGTACGGCTCGACCGGGAGGTCGAGGGTGAGCATGGAGGTCTCCATTTCGATGATTCTTCGCGCTGGTCCGCTCAGGCCTGTACCGCCCGTGGAGGCAAGCCCGGTTAGGACGCGGGACTTCCGCTGGAAACTGCTCGTCAGTAAGCTGAGAGTGACAGCGAGGCGGAGGCGTAGTGTTTCATCTTACGATGCGGGTGGCGTGGCACGGCTCAAAGTGGAATGGGCGGGTTTGCCCAGCGCCGTCGTCGAATTCCTTTTGTGTCGCGCTTGATCGGATACGCGAAGAAAAGGACGACGCCGCACTGGATCAGATCGCCGGTGTCAGCTGGGACGAACTCACACCCGAACAACTTCCGCCCTGCAAAGCGGAATCTGGCGCATTTATGAACGAGCGGCCCTGGGTACGTCGGTTTGAGCATCCTTATTCTACAATCAAGAAAGCTGCTGAAACGCACGGGGGCCTTAAGCCGACGATCGTCAAAGTACCAGAATATTCGGCATTCGCGGTACCCTTCAACTGGCTGCTAAGGAGCGAACAACAAGCAATTGATGAGAAGCTTCCCACCCCGCTACCGCCTGATGAGAAGTCACCGTTCGCCAGCCCTTGGGTGTTCGGCCGCGCTAGGCAAACAGCACTTGTTGACCTCGTCTTCAGTCGAATTGAACCAAAGCGGTCGCTTGTCTTTTTCTATTGCAAGGAGGGCCAGCCGCTCGGAGACACCATCTCCAGGCTCATCATTGGTGTCGGCCGTGTCGAGACGATAGCGCCTACGAAGCAATATGACGCGCAGCCGGGTCACCCAACCTATCCGATGTGGGATCGTCTGCTGCGCCACTCGATCCGGGCGGATGGATCGGACGGCTTTCTTTTGCCCTATCATGAGTATCTCGAGCCGACGGGCGATGCCGATGAGGACAATCGGCGGCGGGGGCTCTTGGATGAAATCGCCGTGTCGGTCGATCCATCTCATATGAGGATCTTCTCCTTTGCGGCGGAACTGGCGCCTACAGACGTCGCCCTGTCGACGCTGATCCGTTGCCTTGACGCGGTTCGAAAGATCCGGTCGCACGGCATCGCCAAAGGTCCTTGGGAGCGCCGCGAGGAATGGCTGAACACCCAAATCGGGCTGGCATGGACTGACCGAGGGGCCTTTCCTGGGCTTGGTTCGGCGCTTGAGGCTATGGGGATGCGTCTCGGCACCGCGCTTAGCCTTGAGTTGCTCGCCACGGGCGCCATCGGCAGCGATGAGGATCCATGGCCGATCGTCGACGCCCTCCTTCGAGGTGAGCGGAAGCCACCGCAGGAGGCCTATGTTTCCGACCTGGAGGCGGTTCGGGCCACTTGGATTAATCTGACAGATGAGCGGCGGGCGCTTCTTGTGCTCTTGTCGCGCATGTCGCTGACACCGGGTCAGGCTCTACGTTGGTTCGACCCTGCCAAGCGCAGATCAGCGACTACGACGCCCGTGACGGACGCTGAGATACTTGCGAATCCTTATCGGATTGGAGAGGTCGACCTTGGCGATGCCAGAGAGACGGCGATCTCAGTCGGCGTAATCGACAGAGGCATGCTGCCGGATGCGACTATCGCCGCCAAGCACCCGCTGCCGATCGCTTCGCGAATTACGTCGAGCAACGACCCCCGACGCTTCCGCGCTGCGATCGTTGCGGTATTGCGGCGCGCTGCGGAGAATGGAGACGCCCTGCTTAGCGCTACAGAAGCGCTCGATAAGGTGGCGACGATTGATCTTGCTCACCCTTGCATGATCGGATCTGACTGGCCCGCGGCGAATGCCACTGGTCTCACCGGCGTCATCGAAATTGTCGACGTACTCAGCGGGGAGGCAGACGCACCCCCGACTACGGCACTTCAGTTGTCGGATCTGAAGTCGCGTGAGGATCGGCTGCGTTCCTTGATGACGAAGCGCGCAGGACGTTCGGCGAGCCCGATTGTCGAGGATTGGAAGGCACTACTTGTTGAAGCAATCGAGAATGCGGGGGGGACTTACGATCAGAACAATGCACGGCACGCTCTCGCGATCGAGGAGCAGGCGACTGCGCTTCAGCGTATCACGGGTCGGCGTCTCACGGCGCTCGTCGGACGGGCAGGAACGGGCAAGACCTCGGTCATGGGAGCGTTGCTGCTAAATGACGAGCTCGCGCGTGGCGGGATTCTGCTGCTAGCCCCGACAGGTAAGGCGCGCGTCAGGCTGGGTAAGGCCGCTCGAGGTGAGGCGAAAACGGTCGCGCAGTTTCTCAATGAACTCGGTCGTTATGATGGGTCGCGTCAACGTGCGCGTTTCACTGGGGAGGAGAAGCATCGCAAGGAGCGAACCGTGGTCATCGACGAGTGCTCGATGCTCACGATGGACGATCTAGTCGCCGTCTTTGAGGCACTCGATCTCGCACACGTCCAGCGTATCATCCTCGTGGGCGACCCCAACCAGTTGCCGCCGATCGGCGTTGGGCGACCGTTTGCAGATTTGACTTCATTCCTCGAGACCAGCACCGCAAAAGATGAGACAGGCGTGGCGTTGGCCGACGCTCTTGCGCGACTTACGGTCGAGGTGCGTGCCGTGGCTGGCGCCGACGATCCGTCCGACACGCTCCGTCTCGCGTCGTGGTTCACGCGCGAGCCTCAGCCAGTCGATGCAGATCGCGTCCTCAGTGATCTTGAATTGGGCCGGCCGTTCAACGACCTCGACATCGTTTTTTGGCAGACCGCCGAAGATTTGCGAGCCCGCCTAGGCGAGGCATTCCAGAAGCATCTTGGGCTTGTAAGTCCGCTGGATACCGCAGGCTTCAATACCTCGCTGGGCATTGATGACAAAGGGTGGGTTCCGTTCGATGATCCTAGCGGCTCGGAGCGATGGCAAATTCTCTCGCCTGTGCGGCTGCACCCATACGGTGTTCATGATTTGAATCGTTGGACGCAGCGCAGATTTCGCGCCCGCGAACTCAAAGCAGCGGAAGACCCTTGGGTGGTGAGCCTCGGCGATGAGAGCATCGTCATTCGGGACAAAGTGATCCAGGTCGCGAACCAGTGGCGTGGCGCCTACGATGGCAAGGAATCCGGCAAGCACTACGTTGCCAACGGTGAGGTTGGGCTCGTCGCTGGTGGCAAGGCGCCATGGCTAAACACACTCTTCGCGGGCCGCCCGAACCTCACATTCGGCTACAACAGCCGCGACTTCCCAGGTGGTTCCGGGCCGTTGGAACTCGCCTATGCGATCACTGTCCACAAGTCCCAAGGCAGCGAGTTCCAAAAGATCTTCGTCATATTACCAAAGAACTGCCGCCCGCTATCGCGGGAGCTTCTATACACTGCCCTCACTCGCTCGCGGCGCCAGCTCGTGCTGCTCGTCGAAGGCGACAACGCCTCGCTCATCTTCGACTATACTCGACCTGAAAAATCAGAAACTGCTCGCCGCAACACGAACCTTTTCCAGGGTGTGCTACGACGCAGCGAGGCTGAGGTTCCATACGCTGAAAACTTGATACATCGTACAGAGAAGGGACATCTCGTCCGCAGCAAGTCCGAGCTGGTGATCGCCAATATGCTCTTCCGGTCGGGCGTCGATTACGAGTATGAGCGCGTGCTCGAAGGTGAAGCCGAGCAAGGCCGACTTCGTCCCGATTTCTCGTTTGTTACGGCTGATGGCGACCTGGTCGTATGGGAGCATCTCGGAATGATGCAAAGGGAGGACTATCGCAAAGGTTGGGAGTGGAAGCGGCAGTGGTACGAAGCTAATGGCTTCACCCTTGGTCGAAACCTATTCACGTCCGTCGACGACGAGCGCGGTGGACTAGATTCGGCCGAGCTACGGGCAACGGTAGCCAAGGTTCAAGCCCAACTCGACTGACGTCTTTTTGGGGCTCTTGAGCCGCATGGCCGCCACTATCAGAGACGTCCCCTTCTCGGCCATAGCCGGCCTTCTCGCGGGCGGCGGGCCTCACGCATACTCCGCGGCCGCCTGCTGGTTGCGCAGCACTGCGGTCATCATCCGCGTCGCCGTCGCGTTGAAGGCGGCGCGGAAATCGAAACTGGCCTCCACCCCGGCCGGCCCTTCGATTGGCGTCTTGGCCAGCGCCAAGTAGACCTCGTGCAGCGTGACGGTCAGGCTGCGGTTGGCATCGATGGTGAAGGCCAGGGCGAATTCCGCCGAGGTGCCGGCCTGCGCCTGGGCCAGCAGCGTCGTGTTCTCGAAGCGCACGGTGATCTGGCCGGTGCAGCGGGCAATGCCGGGATCCACGCCCTCCACGCGGCGATCGGCGCGGATGGTGCGCACGGCTTCCATGCCGTTGGCATAGGTGAGCCGCGCGCCGGTCACCTGCGCCAGAGCCGAGCCGCTGCGGGTGATGGACCCCTGCGCCTTGTTGAAGGCGGTGTAGGCGGCGCTGGTCGGCGTGCCGCCCGACGTGGCGCCGGTGCGCGCCGAGCCCTGGCCCATTAGACCGAAGGTCGCGGTCGCCGCGCCAGTGGGCGTGAAGTCCATCTCCAGCGTGTCGGCGCGCACGCCGGTGCAGACGTCGAAGGACGGGACATCGGGATAGCCGATCTCCATCGCATTGCTCGGCAGCGTGGCCGCGCCCGAGCCGAAGGTGTGGATGAAGTTGGTGGTGCCGGTGGTGGTCGGCGCGCCGAGCAGCAGCCGCAGCCAGTGGCCGATGTTGATCAGATCGACCGGCACCACCGCCTGGCCGGCGACCGTCACCGTGTCGAGAAAGGGCGCGGCCGGATCGCGGTTGCTGCCGACCCCGATGACATCGGCATCGAGCAGCTGCTGCTCGGCGCCGAGGTCGCAAGACAGGAACGGCATGCGCCGCCAGTTGCTGCCAGGCGCGGTGCCGTAGATGGTTTCGGGCAGCATGAGCAGGCGGCAATTCGCGCCGATGGCACGGGGCATGGGCTTTCTCCTGGAGGGGGATCAGGCCAGCGGCGAGCCGGCGACGGTGTGAACCAGAGGCTGACGGGGACGGCGGCGGCGCGAGCCGCGGCAGCGCCCTCGAACTCGACATCCTCGAAGGACGCGCTGCCGGGCTGTGCCCATTCGACGGCGCCGCCGAGGGTGCGGTTGGCGGTGATTGCTGCGGCGACATCCACCAGCAGCGCGTCGAGCAGGGTGTTGCGCGCAGCGGGCGCGGTGCCGGCGACGGTGATCTCGATCTCGGCGCGATGCTCGATCTGCCAGGCGAGTGGCGAGAGGATCGGCGTCTCCTCGACCGTCTCGCCGTCGCGAACCACGACCAGTCCGCCGGTAGGGATGCGCTGCGGGGTGGTCTCGCCCCGCAGCACCAGCGGCGGCGGGTTCCTGGCGGCCAGCGATGCGACGAGCCGGCTGTGCAGCGCAGCGATCGCGGTCTCGCGCCCGCTCATGCCGCCCTCCCGCTTTCGCGCTCCCAGAGCGGTTTCCAGCCTGACTGAATCGCTTGTGATCCCACGGGCTGCACGATGGTGATTCAGTTGCCCCTCGGCATG
>NZ_CEEDBP010000053.1:0-31192 GCF_979252845.1 Belnapia sp. AC561 | reverse complement strand
GGGGAAAGGCGGCGGGGAGGGTGGGATCATCCCCGCCGCCTATACGGCCAATTCCATGGGGGGTGGAATCGGCCTGTCGCCACGGACCGCACCGGGAATGGGGGGGGTGGTGCGGCCGGGGGGGAGAATGCGCCCGGGATGTTGCCGGCCGAAGCCCCCCGGCATGGCGAATTGCAACGGCCTGCAACGGCGGGGCCTGCTGCAACAGGGCGCAACAACTCCCTGCGCGCCGGCGCCGGCAATGGCCTATGTTACAATCACCATGGAAGCCCAACCCCATATCCTGGTCGTCGACGACGACCGCGAGATCCGCGATCTCCTCTCGAAATTCCTCGAGCGCCAGGGCATGCGCGTCGCCGCCGCCCGCGATGCGAAGGAAGCGAGGCGGCTCTGGCCGCTCGGCCGCTACCACCTGGTGGTGCTGGACCTGATGCTGCCCGGCGAAAGCGGGCTCGACTTCGCCAAGTGGCTGCGGACCCAGGGCGAGGTGCCGATCGTCATGCTGACCGCGATGGGCGACGAGACCGACCGCATCGTCGGCCTCGAGCTCGGCGCCGACGACTACCTCAGCAAGCCCTTCAACCCGCGGGAGCTGCTGGCCCGGGTCCGGGCCGTGCTGCGCCGCGCCTCGGGCGAGGCCGGGGCACCGAAGGAGCCGCCCTCCAAGGCCATCCGCTTCGGCGGCTGGGTGCTGGAGCCGGCCCGCCGCCGCCTGCTGAACCCGGATGGTGCCGAGGTGCCGCTGACGGGCGGCGAGTACGAGTTGCTGCAGGTGCTGGTCGAGCGGCCCAACCGGGTGCTGACGCGGGACATGCTGATGGACCTGCTGCGCGGCCGCCAGGCGGGACCCTTCGACCGCGCCATCGACGTCGCCGTCTCCCGCCTCCGCCGCAAGCTGGAGGATGACGGCCGCAACCCGAGCCTGATCAAGACCGTGCGCGGCGGCGGCTATGTGCTGGCGGCGACGGTGGAGCGGAGTTGACCCCGGCGACGCCGCCGCCCGATGCACCCCTGACTGGACCCCCCCTGACAGGGCCTGATGGCCGGCGCTGGCCGGTCTGGCGCATCTGGCCGCGCAGCCTCGCCGGGCGGACTGCGCTGGTGCTGCTGCTGGCGCTGACCGTGGTGCAGGCGGCCGGGCTCACCATTCATGCGCTGGACCGGGTGGACCTGCAGCGTTTCGCCCAGGCGCGGGAGATCTCCGCCCGCGCCATCAGCGCCTGGCGCACCGTGATCCTGGCCCCGGCCGATCGCCGCGGGCAGATGCTGGCCGAGCTGGAATTGCCCAGCGAGCTGTCGGCGACCCTGGACGACCACCCGCAGGCCCGGATGGACCATCCGCCGGTGCCGCCGCCCATCGCCCGGATGCTGCGGCTGGACCTGCTGAGCGGCGGGCCGCCCCGCTTCCGCCCGCGCGAGGTCATCACCTCCTGGGAGCCGCGCGGCCCCTGGGGCGGCTGGACGCCGCGCGGCAGCGCCCCGCCGGATGGGACGCGCCCGCGGGGGCAGCCCGTTGGGCCGCCGTCCGACATGCATCCCGGGTCCCGCCCGGCGCCGCCGGCGGATGGCGGGCTGCCGGGCTTCGGCCTGTTCGGCGGCGATGGCCCGGCCTTCCTGGTCAGCCTGCGGCTGCCGAGCGGGGAATGGCTGAACCTCCGCGTCTTCATGCCGCCGCCGCGGCCTTGGCATTCCGAGACCTTCCTGATCGCCTTCGCGGCGATGACCCTGGCGGCCGGGCTGCTGATCCTCTGGGCGGTGCGGCGGCTGACCCGGCCGGTGCGCGCCCTGGCGGAGGCGGCGGAGCGGCTGGGCCGTGACGTGAATGCGCCGCCCATGCCGGAGGCCGGGCCGACCGAGGTCGCCAAGGCGGCGCATGCCTTCAACACCATGGCCGAGCGCATCCGCCGCTTCGTCGGCGACCGGACCCAGATGCTGGCCGCCATCGGCCATGACCTGCGCACGCCCATCACCCGGCTGCGGCTGCGCGCCGAGTTCATGGACGACGACGAGCAGCGCCGGAAGATGCTCTCCGACCTCGACGAGATGGAGGCGATGGTAGCGGCGACGCTCGCCTTCGCCCGCGACGACAGCGCCGGCGAGCCGACCGCGCCGCTCGACCTCGCCGCGCTCTGCCGGACCGTGCTGGACGAGGCGGCCGATGCCCGGCCCGACCTCGCCGAGGCGATCGGCTACGAGGGGCCGGAGCGGCTGGTGGTGCAGGCCCGGCCGGTGGCGCTGAAGCGGGCGCTGGCCAACCTGATCGGCAATGCCCTGGCCTATGGCGGCGCGGCGCGGCTGGTGCTGACTGCGCCGGAGGCGCCGGGCCGGCCGGTGCGGCTGGCGGTGGAGGACAACGGGCCGGGCATTCCGCCCGAATCGCTGGAAGCGGTCTTCCAGCCCTTCCGCCGGCTGGAGGCGAGCCGCAACCGAGAGACCGGCGGCACCGGGCTCGGCCTGCCGATCGCCCGCAACATCCTGCGGGCGCATGGCGGCGACGTGGTGCTGCGCAACCGGCCGGGTGGCGGGCTGGTGGCGCTGGCCAACCTGCCTGGCTAGGATTTGGGCATGGACATCGACGCCTCCCCCATGGCCGAGCGGATCGAGGGACGGCTGGACCGGCTGGGGCTGGATGCCGCCGAAGCGGCGCGGCAGGCCGGGCTGCCGCCGGATTTCCTCGACCGGCTGCGGGACGGCCGGATGCCACCGCCGCGCGGCCGCAAGCTGGTGGCCCTGGCGGAGGCGCTGGCGACCAGCCTGTCCTGGCTGGTCGGCCTCGACCCCGACGTGCCGCCGCCGCCCGAGGTGCTGGCGGAGGACCAGGGCAACCTCGGCCTGCTGGCGGGGGATGAGGAGGCCTTGCTGCGCGCCTATCGCCGGCTGGACCTGCCGACCCGGGCGGCGGTAGTGCTGATCGCCCGGAAGCTGGCGGGGCCGGAGCCGGAGGCTGATGCGGTGCCGGCGAAGCCGGGCAAGCGCCAGCGATAGGGCAGGGAGGGCAGCGTCAGCCGTAGTGGTAGCGGCATTGGGCGATCTCGATCCGCTGATCCTCCCCGGGTGCCCCGGCGATGCGATAGACCAGCCGATGCTCGCCGGTAATGCGGCGCGACCACCAGCCGCTGAATTCGCCGCGCAGCGGCTCCGGCTTGCCCAAGCCGCGGAAGGGCTGCCGCCGCGCGTCCTCGATCAGCGCATTGAGACGCATGAAGATGTCGCGGTCGGCCTCCGCCCAATGCTGATAGGCGGCCCAGGCGGTGCGGCTGAAGTGGACCCGCACGCGGTCAGCGCCGCCACATCAGGGCAGCGGCTGGCCGGCCGGGATTTCCATGGCGGCCTCGCCGCCGGCATCGAATTCGCGGACCGCGTCGCGCAGTTGCGCCGCATTGGCCGGGTTGGAGAGCAGGTGGACCGTCTCCTGCCAGGCCGCGAATTCCCGCTCGGAGAGGATCACGACATTGCCCTTGCCCCCTTGCCGGGTCACCAGCAGCGGGGCGGCGCTGTCGATCGCCGCATCCATGTAATGGGCGAGGTTCTGGCGCAATTCGGTATAGGATACCTGGGTCATCGGCATTCTCCGTACGGAAATATGTACGGAACGGCGTCCGGATACAAGGACTACCCCGCCCGGATGCCGCTGGCCCGCAGGATCGGTGCCCATTTGGCGCTTTCCGCCCGGATGAAGCGGGCCGCCTCGGCCGGGTCGCCCTTCAAGGGTTCGATCCCGGCATCGGCATAGCGCGCCTGGGCCGCCGGTTCGGCGAGGCTGGCCGCAACGGCGGCGGCAAGCTGGGCCAGGATGGCCGGCGGCGTCCCGGCCGGGGCCTGCAGCGATTGCCAGGAGGAGGCGGCGTAGCCGGGCACGCCGGCTTCCGCCAGCGTCGGCAGATCGGGCAGCAGGTGCGACCGGCGCGGGGTGGTGACGGCCAGCGCCCGCACCCGGCCATCCTTCGCCATGGGCGCCAGCAGGGTCTGGCTGTCGATCATCATGTCGGCACGGCCGGCGACCAGGTCCGTCACCGCCTGCGGCGTGCCGCGATAGGTCACCACGGTGAAATCCACCCCGGCCAGGGACTTCAGCAGCTCCCCGGCGAGGTGGGAGGCGGCGCCGATGCCGGTGGTGGCGAAATTCGCGCCGTCGCCCTTGGCCTTCAGCCAGGCCAGCAGGCTCGGCACGTCGGTCGCCGGCACGCCGGGATGCACAGCGACGACGAAGGGCTGGTCCCCCAGCAGCGCCACCGGGGCGAAATCCGCCAGCGGGTCGAAGCCGAGGTCGGGATAGAGCGCCGCGATCACCGCATGGGCGGCGCCCGAGAGCAGCAGGGTATGGCCATCCGGCGCCGCCCGGGCGACGGCGCGGGCGCCGATGGTGGAACCGGCGCCGGGCAGATTCTCGACCACCACCGGCTGGCCGAGCCGCCGGGCCAGGGGCTCGGCCAGGATGCGGGCGACCACATCGATGATGCCGCCGGCGGCGAAGGGCACCACCAGCCGCACCGGCCGGGCGGGGAAACCCTGGGCCCTGGCCAGGCTGGGTGCGGCAAGGAGGGGTGCGGCAAGGAGCGGGGTCAGCAGCAGGGAACGGCGCAGCATCGGGAAGCCTCCGGGTTGGTGCCATGCTGCACCGCAGCGGCGGCGGGCGCGAGGCCGGAGCGGCGAACCCCGGCGTTTTCGCAGCGTTCCGGCTCGGCAATCGCCGGAGAATACGCCTCGTGATGACGCCTTTCCTGCTGTCCCGCCGTGTCCTCGGTGGGTCCCTGCTCGGCCTCGCCGCCTGCCAGAACCCGGTCGACCGGCTGCCCGACCCCACCGGGCGCGCCACCGGCGACATGGCGGAGCTGCTGCGGGTCTATGCGACGCTGGGGCCGAAGCCGGTCGAGACGCTCTCCGCGGAGGAAGCGCGGCGGCAGCCGAGCCTGGCCGATGCGGTGAAGGCGATGCAGCGCCGGCGCGGGATGCCGGAGGCGCCGCGCGCGGTGGCGATGGTCCAGGACATCCAGGTGCAGGGCGCCGCCGGGCCGCTGCCGGCGCGCATCTACGGCGAGCGGCAGCCCGGCGGCGCCGCGCCGATGATCCTTTATTTCCATGGCGGCGGCTGGGTCATCGCCGGGCTCGATACCTACGACAGCTCGGCCCGGGCACTGGCGGCGGAGACCGGGGCCATCGTCGTCGCCGTGCATTACCGCCAGGGGCCGGAGCATCGCTTCCCGGCGGCGCATGAGGATGCCGTCGCGGCCTACCAGTGGCTGGTCACGAACAGCCGCACCCTGGGCGGCGACCCCAACCGCATCGCCGTGGCCGGCGAGAGCGCCGGTGGCAACCTGGCGCTGACGGTCGGCATGGCGCTGCGCGCCAGCCCGGCCGGGCGGCCGGCGCATCTGCTGATGATCTATCCGGTCGCCGATGCCGACCTCACCACGCCATCGATGCGGGAGGAGGAGAATGCCAAGCCGCTGAGCAAGGCGGCGGTGCAGTGGTTCGTCTCGAACTACACCCGCTCGCCGGCGGACCTGCTGGATCCGCGGCTGGATGCCGGGCGCGTCGCCGACCTGCGCGGCCTGCCGCGCTCCACGGTGATCCTGGCGGGGATCGACCCGCTGCGGACCGGCGGCGAGCGGCTGGTGGGCAAGATGAATGCCGCCGGCGTGCCGACCGAATCGCGCAGCTTCCCCGGCGCCACGCATGAGTTCTTCGGCGCCGCGCCGGTGCTGCAGGATGCGGTGGTGGCGCAATCCTATGCCGGGGGCCGGCTGCGGGAGGTCTTCGCCGGCCGCGCCTGAGGCCGGCTACTCGGGGGTGATGCCGGCCTTGCGCATCAGCCCCTCGTTCATCGCCAGGTCATGGCCGATGCGCGCGCGGGCATTGCTGCCGCCGAAGGGCAGCGGCAGCAGGCCGGAGTCCTCGGCGAGGCGGAGCGCCGCCGGCCGGGCCGCGGCACTCCGCACCGCCGCTTCCAGCGCGGCGGCGAGCGGCGCCGGCAGCCCGGCCGGCGCGGCGAGGCACCACCAGGCACTGACCAGGAGTTCCGGCAGGCCGAGCTCGGCCAGGGTCGGCACATTGGGCGCGGCGGCCAGCCGCTGCTCGTGCGGGGCGGCCAGGGGCTGCAGCCGGCCTTCCTGCACATGGCCGCGGGCCGGGGCGAAGGTGGTGAACATCAGGTCGACCCGCCCGGCGAGGATCTCGGTCAGCGCCGGCGCCGGGCCGCCGAAGGGGACATGCAGCATCTCCGTCCCGGTCCGCTCGTTCAGCGCCAGCATCAGCAGATGCGCGGTCGAGCCGACGCCCCAGGTGCCGTAGGAGAGCTTGCCCGGCGCGCGCTTCGCCGCCTCGAGCACCTGCTGCAGGCTGCCCCAGCGCGGATGCGCCACCAGCAGATAGGCCGAGGCATAGAGCAGGCTGATGTAGGTGAAATCCGCCATCGGGTCGTAGCCCAGGTTGCGGAAGGCATAGGGCGCCTGGGAAAGGGCGGAATTGCTGCCGACCAGCAGGGTCAGCCCATCCGGCTTCGCCCGGGCGACATAGCGGGCGCCGACCGTGGTGGAGGCGCCGGGCTTGTGCTCCATGACGAAATTCGCGCCGAAGGTTTCGGCGAAGCCCTCCTGCAGGATGCGGGCGACCACATCGGTGCCGCCGCCAGGGCTGAAGGGGATGACGAGGCTGACGCTGCGCGGCGGCCAGCCGTCCGGTCCCTTGCCCTGGGCCAGGGCGAGGCCCGGCAGGGCAAGGACGGTGGCGCCGCCGAGCAGGGCACGGCGGGGCAGGGGGACCGCCTGCTGCGGCGGCTTGAGGTCTGGCATGGCGGCGCCCTCCCGGCATGCGGCCGGCTTGGGCGGGCCGCGGGTTTGTTGCCGCCAGCCTAGGGGGAAAATCCCGCCGCCATCACCCCCCTTTACTCGATGCGGATATCGGCCTGGCGGATCAGGCTGGCATAGCGCGCCGCATCGCGCTCCAGCAGGGCCGCCGCATCCGCGCTGCTGCCGCCGCCGGGCAGGAAGCCGGCCTCGTGGATGCGGGGGCGGAGCGCCGGATCGGCCAGGGCCGCATTCAGCGCGGCGGACCAGCGGTCCCGCACCGGGGCCGGCAGGTTGGGCGGGCCCATCAGCATGTACCAGACATTGGCGTCGAAGCCGGGGAAGCCGCTCTCGGCGACGGTCGGCAGGTCGGGCAGCCAGTCGATCCGCTCGGGCATGGTGGTGGCCAGCGCCCGCACCCGCTCGCCGCGGATATGCGGCAGGTAGGTGGGGAAGGTATCGATCGCCAGGTCGATTCGGCCGGCGAGGATCTCCGTCACAGCCTGGCCGGTGCCGCGGAAGGGCACATGCGTCATCCGCACCCCGGCGGCCCGCGCCAGCAGCTCCGCCGCCAGGTGCTGCTGGGTGGCGACGCCCGAGGAGGAATAGTTCAGCCCCCCGGGATTGGCCCGCGCCTGGGCGATCAGCCCCGCGAGGTCGCGCGCCGGCGAGGACAGTGGCACCACGGCGACCAGCGGCACGGTGGCGGCGAGGCCGATGGCGGTCTGGTCGCGGTGGATGTCGAAGGGTGGCGGCGCCATCAGCGGCGGCACGACGGCAGAGGCGCTGACGGTGGACATGTAGACGGTCTGGCCATCCGGCGGCGCCCGGGTGCCGGCGAGGGCGGCGATGGTGCCGCTGGCCCCGGGCCGGTTCTCCACCGCGATCGGCTGGCCGAGTGCCTGCTGCAGCGCCGGGGCGAGCAGGCGGGCGATGATATCGGTGCCGCCGCCGGGGGCGAAGCCGACCAGCAGCGTGACGGGGCGGGTGGGTGACCAGCTGGACTGGGCCAGGGCCGGGGCGATCGCGGGGGCCGCGAGGGCGGTGGCCAGCAGGGTGCGGCGGGTCGGCATGGCATCCTCCGATTTTTGGCCGGCATGCCGGCGTCTCATCGGTAGCGCGGGGGTGGCCGGCGGGGAAGCCAGGACGGATGCGAAGGATGGGCTGAGGCAGGGCCTGCGGCCAGGATCGGCGACAGGCGGAAGGCGGATCGGCCGGTCCCGGTTGCCGGGACCGGCCTTGTCGGATCAGCCGCCGCCGCTGTTGTTCTGGCCGCCCAGGGTCGGGTTGCCGGGGCGGATGGACCCATTGGGGGTCAGCGGGCTGCCACCGGTGCCGGAGCCGAGGCCGGAGGGGCTGGAGCTGCCGGCCGGCGGGGCGCCGCGGCCGCCCGGCATGGTGCCCTCGGAGGCCGAGGTCGGCGCGCCGGGGCCGGTGGTGACGCCGCCGCCCGGCTGCGGCAGGGAGCCGCGGGCATTCGGGGCCGGCATCCCCTGGGTCGTCGAGGTCTGCGCGACGGCGAGGCCGGCCGTAAGCATGGCGGCCATCGCGGTACTGAGGAAGATGATGCGACGCATGTGACTGTTCCCTGGATGTGCCAGGAAAGAGCGCCGGCCAGGCCCGCCGGTTCTACCACCGATGGTCACCAGCCGGGCGCGTCCTCGCGAGCGGTCGATGCCGGCGCGGATCAGGTTCCGGTCCAGACCGCCGGCTTGCGGGCGAGGAAGCTGGCGACGCCCTCGCGGAAGTCGTTGCTGGTGAAGCACATGGTCACCAGGTCGTCGCCATCCACCTGCCGCGCCGCCAGCCGCAGCCGGCGCATCGCTTCCTTGGTGGCCCGCAGGGTCAGCGGCGCATGGCCGGCGATGAGCCTTGCCAGCGCCTCCGCCCGGGCCTGCAGCGCGGCGTGGTCGGGCAGGATCTCGGAAACCAGGCCGATCGCCTTGGCTTCCTCCGCCTCGATCAGCCGGGCGGTATAGACCAGGTCCAGCACCTTGGCCGGGCCGATCAGCGCGGCGAGCCGGCCGTAATTCGCCATGGACAGGCAATTGCCCAGGGTCTTGGCGATGGGAAAGCCGATGCGGGCATTGGCAGCGGCGATGCGCATGTCGCAGACCGCGGCGATGGCGGCGCCGCCCCCGGTCGCCGCGCCCGAGATGGCGGCGATGGTCGGCTTCGGGCATTGCTCCAGCGCGACGAGGACGCCGTCGATCCGTTCCTCATAGGCGAGCGCATCCTCCGGCGTCTTGAAGTTGGAGAATTGGCTGATGTCGGTGCCGGCGGCGAAGGCCTTCTCGCCGGCGCCGGTGACGACCAGCACCTTCAGCGCATCGTCGGCGGCGGCGCCCTCGGCGATCTCGCGCAGCCGCGCATACATCGGGAAGGTGAGGGCATTGCGCGAGGCGGGGCGGTTCAGGGTGATGAAGCCGATCCCGTCGCGGATCTCGTACAGCAGCTCGTCCATGATCTTGCCCTCCCGGCGGTTCGCGGTAAGGGTAGCCCGCCTTCGGAGGACCCTCCAAATGACTCTGCCGCTTGCCCGTTTCACCGTCCTCGATCTGACCCGGGTGCGGTCCGGTCCGACCTGCGTCCGCCAGCTCGCGGACTGGGGCGCCAATGTCATCAAGGTCGAGGCGCCGGACGAGGTCGATACCGGCAAGGGCATGGGCGGCGAGCGGCACGGGCCGGACTTCCAGCATGTCCATCGCAACAAGCGCGGCATCACCATCAACCTGAAGAAGCCGGACGGCATCGCGCTGTTCCGGACGCTGGTGGCCAAGGCCGATGTCGTGGTCGAGAACTACCGGCCCGACGTGAAGGACCGGCTCGGCATCGACTATGCCTCGCTGGCGGCGATCAACCCGCGCATCGTGCTGGGGTCCATCAGCGGCTTCGGCCAGACCGGGCCCTATGCGAAACGGCCGGGCTTCGACCAGATCGCCCAGGGGATGGGCGGGCTGATGTCGGTCACCGGCCTGCCGGGGCAGGGGCCGGTGCGCGTCGGCATCCCCGTCGCCGACCTCACCGCGGGCCTTTATACCGCGCTCGGCATCATGGTGGCGCTGCTGGAGCGCGAGACGACGGGCAAGGGCCGCTGGGTCCATACCAGCCTGCTGGAAGCCATGGTGGCGATGATGGATTTCCAGGCGACCCGCTGGACCATGAAGCACGAGGTGCCGCAGCAGGCCGGCAACGACCACCCGACCACGGTGCCGACCGGGCTCTTCCACACCCAGGACGGCATGATCAACCTGGCCGGCGGCGGCGACGAGATGTGGCGCCGCATCGTCGAGACCCTGGGCCTCACCGAGGAAGCCAAGGACCCCGCCTTCGCCACCGACAAGTCCCGCGCCGCCAATCGCGGCAGGACCAATGCGCTGCTGCAGAAGCCGCTGCTGGAGGATACCTCGGAGAACTGGATCACCCGCCTGAACCAGGCCGGCGTGCCGAGCGGCCCGGTCTATGCGATGGACCAGGTCTTCGCCGATCCGCAGGTGCAGCATCTCGGCCTGGAATGGGCGGTGCCGCATCCGCTGCTCGGCGAGGTGAAGCTGGTGCGCTCGCCGATGAACCTCGAAGGCGTCGCGCCGGCGCGGCGGCCGACGCCGGAACGGGGCGAGCATACCGCGGAGGTGCTGGCCGAATTCGGCATCGGGCCCGAGCAATTGGCGAAGCTGCGCGCGGCGGGGGCGGTCTGATGCGCATCGCTTCCGTCCGCGACGCGGTGGTGCCGATCGCCTCGGCCATCGCCAATGCCTATATCGACTTCTCCAAGATGACCGCCTCGGTCGTCGCCGTCACGGTGGAGGATGGCGCCGGGCGCAGCGCCACCGGCTACGGCTTCAACTCCAACGGTCGCTACGCCCAGCCCGGCCTGCTGCGCGAACGCTTCATCCCGCGCCTGCTGGAGACGCCGGAGGCCGCGCTCTCCCATGCCGATGGCGGGCTGGAACCCGGCGGCGCCTGGGCGAGCATGATGAAGAACGAGAAGCCCGGCGGCCATGGCGACCGCAGCGTCGCGGTCGGCGTGCTCGACATGGCGCTCTGGGATGCCGCGGCGAAGCTGGCGGGCAAGCCGCTCTGGAAGTTGCTGGCCGATCGCTACCGTGGCGGCGAGGCCGACGACAATGCCTGGATCTATGCCGCCGGCGGCTACTACTACCCCGGCAAGGGCGAGGATGCGCTGGTCGAGGAGATGCAGCGCTACCTCGACCTCGGCTACAGCGTGGTGAAGATGAAGATCGGCGGCGCCCCCGGCACGCCGCTGCGCGCCGCGCTGAAGGAGGATGTCGGCCGGATCGAGGCGGTCCTCAAGCTGCTCGGCGGCGACGGTTCCCGCCTGTGTGTCGACGTCAACGGCCGCTTCGGCCTGCATGCGGCGCTGGCCTATGGCGCGGCGCTCGAGCCCTACAAGCTGCGCTGGTACGAGGAGCCGCTGGACCCGCTGGACTACGCGACGCATGCCACGCTGGCGGAGCACTACAGCGGCCCCATCGCCACCGGGGAGAACCTCTTCTCCATGCTCGATGCGCGCAACCTGATCCGCCACGGCGGGCTGCGTTCGGACCGCGACATCCTGCAGTTCGACCCGGCGCTGTCCTATGGCCTGGTCGAGTACCTGCGGACGCTGGCGATGCTGCAGGAGCACGGCTGGTCGCCGCGCCGCTGCGTCCCGCATGGCGGACACCAATTCGCGCTGAACATCGCGATCGGCCTCGGCCTCGGCGGCAACGAAAGCTATCCGGAGGTCTTCGCCCCCTTCGGCGGCTTCGCCGATGCGACGCCGGTCGAGGACAGCCGCATCCGCATGCCGGATGTCCCCGGCATCGGCTTCGAGCAGAAGGCCAATCTCTGGTCCGTGCTGAAGGACGTCTGACCGCGGCCGCCATCCACGGCATGGATGGCGGCGATCCGGGATGGCGATTGGTCTGCGGCCGATCCAAGGCTCATCTTCCTGGGCAAGGGAAGGCCACACGGTCTTCCACTCCCCGAGGAGAACTCAGATGGTCCGCAATATCCTGCTCGCTTCCGTGATCGCCCTTGGCGCCGCCGGTGCCGCCCAGGCGGCCGATGGCCCCCGGCTGATCGGTGGCCTCGGCGATGGCGGCGCCCGGATCGAGCGCAGCCAGCCGGCGACCCAGGTGGGCGGCGCCACCGTGCTGTTCAGCGGCGGCGGCAATGACCGCAGCTATGCCTATGGCGCGGTGCAGGCCCAGCCCGGCCGCGTCGCCCGGATCATCGGCGGCGGCAACGACCAGCAGGTGGTCTACGAGGATGCCCCGCAGGCGGCCGGCCTCGCCGCCGCGGCGCTGGTCGGCGCGCCGCGCGGTTGACGGAAATGGCGCGGCGCGGTCAGCGCCGCGCCAGGTCCACGATGCCGGCGAAGCCTGTCTCGGTCCCGAAGGCGAGCTGGCTGCCGCTGGCATTCCAGGCCAGCGCCGAGATCCCGCCATGCCCCGGCGGCGCCACCGGCACGATCTTGCCGGAGCCGATCTCGGCCAGCAGCAGCAGCCCGTCGGCGAAGCCGGCGGCGACCACCTCGTGCTGCGGATGGCAGGCGACCGCCGAACACAGCACGCCGTCGCCGCCGGCAAGTTCGGTCGGCGCCTTGCCCATCGGCCCGCCGCCGAAGAAGGGCCAGATCACCACGCTGTCGGCGCCGCTGGTCACCAGCCAGCGCCCGCGCGACGTGAAGGCCATCGACCGCGTCTTCGACGGATAGCCCGACATCCGCATGTGCTGGTTGTCGGCCAGCCGCCAGCCATGCAGCGCATTCTCCTGCATCGCGGTCACCACATGGGTGCCGTCCGGGCTGAGGACGATGCCGGCATGGCTGCCCTTCCACTCCAGCACCCGCGGCTTGTCTTCCTTGGCGGCGACGAACCACAGGCTCGCCCCGTTGTAGTGGCTGGCGGCGATGCGCTTGCCCTTGGCATCGAAGGCGATGCCGCCGACCGAGCTCGGATGCGTCAGCGTCTTCAGCTTCGCGCCCTTGGCATCGAAGACATGCAGCAGCTTGCCGACGCTGGCGGCGCGCAGCCCGCTCTCATGCGCCGCCACATGCTCGACCCACTTCATCGTGCCGAGATTGGCGATCTCCTCCACCGTGCCATCGGCCGCGGTGCGGACCAGGCGGCCATCGTCGCCGCCGCTGAGGAAGCCGTTCTTGGCATCGGCCACCAGCGACAGCACCGCGCCGTCATGCGCCTCCGCCGTCGCCCAGTCCCTGGCCCCCGGCGCGACGATGCGCACCGTGCCATCACCCAGGCCTAGCCCGCAGGTGCCGTCCTTGCTGAAGGCCAGGTCCACCACCCAGGCGCCGAGTTCCTGCGTATGGCCGCGCGCGGCCAGCAGGAAGTCGGCCTCGGCGTATTCGCTGTCGCTCATACCGGGCTCCAGCGCTCGACCTCGGCGGTGACCTTGGCCGGGTCATCAACCTGGCAGGCCTCGAAGCCGCGGCGCAGCACCGGGCGATTCAGGTCGCGGCCGATGAAGACCAGCTTCGACTTGCGCGGATCGCCGTCCTTCCAGTTCCCGATGTAGTCGCCATCGGCGATCATGTGCACCGCCTGGAAGGCGAAGCGGCGGTCGTCGCCCTCGTAGCTGAGGATGCCCTTGGTCCGCAGCAGGTCCTGGCCCTTCTGGGCGAGGAGCTGGCTGATCCAGGCGTTGAAGCGCTCCGGGTCGATCGGGCGGGAGACCTCGAAGCTGACGGAGTTGATGTCGCCGTCATGGTCGTGCTCGTTCTCGCCGGAGAGGAATTCCGGCTCCCGCTCCAGGATGCGCTCCAGGCTGAAGGCCTCGCGGCCGATCACCGCCTCGATCGGCACCTCGGACTTGGTGCTGCGGCGGATCTCGGCATAGGGGTTGATGGCGCGGATCCGGGCTTCCAGCGCCGTCGCCTCGGCATCGGTCACCAGATCCATCTTGTTCATGATGATGATGTCGGCGAAGGCGATCTGCTCGACCGCCTCCTTGCTGTCGGCCAGCCGCGCCGGCAGGTTCTTCGCATCCACCAGCGTCACGATGGCATCGAGCCGGGTGGCGCGCTTGACGTCCTCGTCGGCGAAGAAGGTCTGCGCCACCGGGGCCGGGTCGGCGAGGCCGGTGGTCTCGACAATGATGCCGTCGAATTTGCCGCGCCGCTTCATCAAGCCGTTGATGATGCGGATCAGGTCGCCGCGCACGGTGCAGCAGATGCAGCCGTTGTTCATCTCGAAGACTTCCTCGTCGGTATCGACGACGAGGTCGTTGTCCACGCCGAGCTCACCGAACTCGTTGATGACCACGGCGAATTTCTTGCCGTGGTTCTCGCTGAGGATGCGGTTCAGCAGGGTGGTCTTGCCGGCGCCGAGGTAGCCGGTCAGTACGGTGACGGGGACGGGAACGGGAGTGGCGTCGCTCATCGGAGGCTCCGCGAAAGGGGAGGGGGGTCGGGTCGGCCGGGAATATGGGGCGGCCGGGCCGGAAGGGCAAAGGGGGCCGTGCCAGGGCCCTAGCCGGCCGGCCGGTTCGCCTGCAGGAAGCTCCGGATGTGCCGGATCGCCAGGGGCAGCCGTGCCTTCGGCTCCTTCCAGGGATAGAGGCTCATCTGGCCCTCCGGCGCCAGCATCGCGCTCTCCTCCGCCACGGCATAGGGATGCGCCGGGATATCGTCCGGCAGCACCAGCACGGGCGTCCGGCAGCCGCGGACGAAGTCCCGGTCCACGGTGAATACGAAATCCGCCCGGTCCCGGTACATCCGGGTCAGGAAGGCCTCGACCATCGCCATGCTGATCTCGGGCCGCCGGGCGCAGAGCGCCGGGCCCCAGCCGGCCATGTTGTTGTCGAAGAACAGGTCGGGCAGCTCCGGCCGGAAGCCGCTCGGCTGCGCCAGCACCGCCGCCTGCACCCGCCCCGGCGCCCGCCTCAGCAGGTTCCAGATGAAGGGGCCGCCGATGCAGAAGCCGAGCACCTGGAACTGCCCGACTCCGAGATGGTCCAGCAGCCCGAGCTGGTCATCGGTATGGGCATCCCAGGGCCGGTCCATCTCCAGCGGGCCGAAGGAGCCGCCGCCCGCGGCATTGCGCAGGTCGAAGGTGATGCAGCGATACCGGTCCTGGAAGGCCTCCAGCGCATTGAACGGCCCCTTGTCGACCACGTAGGGGATGGTCGCATTCAGCCCGCCGCCGGGGATGATGAGCAGGGGCGGGCCGCTGCCGACCTCCTCGTAGTGGATGCGGACTTGGCCCTTTTCGTAGAACGGCATCTCCTGTCCTCCTCAATCCGCGACCTGGCCCTCGAGCAGGGGCTTCCAGCGGGCGATCTCGGCCCGCCAGAAGGCCTGGGCGCCGGCCGGCGTCGTCCGCTCGCCGCTGGCGGGCGCGCTGCCGAGGTCGGCGATCCGCTGCCCCACCACCGGATCCGCCAGCGCCGCCAGCAACGCCCGGTTCAGCCGCGCCACCACCGGCGCCGGCGTGCCGGCTGGGGCGAACAGGAGGTTCCAGCCGGACATCCGCATGGCCGGCAGCCCGGCTTCCGCGGTAGTCGGCACCTCGGCCAGGGCGGCGGCGCGGCTGTCGGCGGTGATGGCATAGGCGCGGATCGTCCCACCGCGGATCTGCTCCGCATTGTTGGTCGTCTGGTCGCAGCCGAGGTCGAGCGTCCCCGCCATCAGGTCGTTCATGACCGGCCCATTGCCCCGGTACGGCACCAGGGTCACCGGCGCCCCCGCCGAGGCGATCAGCAGCAGGCTGCACAGATGGCTGGTCGAGCCGACCCCGGCATTGCCCAGGTTCAGCCCGCGCCCCTCCCGCCGGATCGCCGCCACCAGCTCCGGCAGGGTCGCCGCCGGGAAGTCGCGCCGGGCGATGATCGCCATCGGCACCTCGTTCACCAGCCCGATCGCCTCCAGCGCCAGCGGGTCAAAGCTTAGGCGCCGCAGCAGGGTTGGGATGGTCGCCTGGGCCAGGCTGCCGAACAGGATCGTATGCCCATCCGGCCGCGCCGCCGCGACCCGCCCCTGGCCGATCGCCCCGCCGGCTCCCGAGGCATTCTCCACCACCACCGGCTGGCCGAGATCGGCCCCCAGCGCCGGCGCGATCAGTCGGGCCACGACATCCGCCGGGCCGCCGGGGGCGAAGCCGACAACCAGGGTGACGGGGCGCGCGGGGAAGGGCTGGGCGCTGGCGCCGCAGGCAATAACCATCAGGGCCAGGGCGATGCGGATCAAGAATTCCCCCAAGATAAGGCCAGGAGAAAGTATTCTCCCAGACCCTCATCCATCTTTATTGGTTTTAGACCTGATGGTCGAACCACCTACCTCACAGAAATAGAAGGGCGGGGTTCGGGGAGGGAATACCTTCCCTCCCTGACCTTACCGATCCCGCCGCAACGCCACTTTCGCCGCCACCACCGCATCCACCAGCCCCGGCAGCAGCGCCGGCCGTCGCTCCGGCGCCGCCTCCAGCGCCCGGGCCGCCGCGACGGCCGCCGGCGCCCCCACCGCCGCGAAGATCGCCGCGACGCGCATCGCCGCCTCCTGCACGTCCGGCAGCCCCGGGGTGGTGCGCAGCGTGGCGACTAGCATCGCGGCGCGATCCAGCGCCAGGCTGTCCTGGGCGCGGCGGCCCTCAGGGCCCAGCTCCTCCAGCAGCGCCTCCCGCATCGGGGCATCCAGCGGCGAGGCCGGGGTCCGGGCGGTGACGACGCGGCGCAGCGTCGCCTCCAGCGCCTCGGCCGCCAGCGGGCGGGTCAGCAACGCGTCGAAGCCGGCCTCGGTGCAGGTGGTCTCCAGCAGGCGTTCCTGCTCGGTCGCCAGCGCCACCACCGCCAGGCGGGAGAGCGGCGGCGGCCAACCACGCAGCCGCTTTAGCCCCTCGAAGCGCCGCGCGCCGGGGCAGGCCAAGTCCTGCAGCAGCGCGTCGGCCGGCAGCCGGGCGAGCACGGCGATCGCCTCCGGCCAGGTCGCGGCCGGCAGGCAGGCATGCCCGGCGGCCTCCATCGCGGCCCGGAATTGCGCCGCGTCATTGGCCGGCAACCCGGCCATGACGATGGTCAGCGGCCGCGTCGCCGGGTCCCCCGCCGGCCGTCCCAGCCCCAGCAGCACGGCGGCCGCCAAGGTAGGAAAGGCTGTGGCAGGGAAGGCCGGCTTGGCCATGGCCTCAGGCCGCTTCGGCGCGGATGGCGTCGCTGAGGGTGCCGTAGAGCCGGTCGATATGCTTCGGCTCGATGATCAGCGGCGGCGAGAGGGCGATGATGTCGCCGGTGACGCGGATCAGCACGCCGCTGTCGAAGCAGCGGCGGAAGACCTCCATCGCCCGCTGGCCCGGCTTGCCGCCGCGCGGCGCCAGCTCGATGCCGGCGATCAGCCCGTAGTCGCGGATGTCGATGACGTTCGGCAGGTCGCGCAGGCTATGCGTCGCCTCCTGCCAGAGCGGCTCGATCGCCCGCGCCCGGCCCGGCAGGTCCTCCTCCCGGTGCAGCTCCATGGTGGCGATGGCGGCGGCGGCGGCCAGCGGATGGCCCGAGTAGGTATAGCCGTGGAAGAGCTCGATGCCCGTCGGCGCGCCCTCGACGATGGCGTCGTAGACCCCGTTGCGGACCGCGACCGCGCCCATCGGCACCGCGGCATTGGTCAGCCCCTTGGCCATGGTCATGATGTCGGGCGTCACGCCCAGCCGCTCGGCGCCGAAGTTCGTGCCGATGCGGCCAAAGCCGGTGATGACCTCATCGAAGATCAGCAGGATGCCGTGCTTGGTGCAGAGCGCCCGCAGGCGTTCCAGATAGCCCTTGGGCGGCACCAGCACGCCGGTCGAACCGGCGATCGGCTCGACCATGACGGCGGCGATGGTCTCGGCGCCATGCAGCGCGACGAGGTTCTCCAGCGCATCGGCCAGATGGGCGCCTTCCTCCGGCATCCCCTTGGCGAAGCGGTTGGCCTCGATCCCATGGGTATGCGGCAGGTGGTCCACATAGGGCAGCAGGGCGCCGAACTGCTTGCGGTTGCCGCCGATGCCGCCGACCGACATGCCGCCGAAGCCGACGCCGTGGTAGCCGCGCTCCCGCCCGATGAGGCGCACGCGGCTGCTCTCGCCGCGGGCCTTGTGATAGGCGAGCGCGATCTTCAGCGCGGTATCCGCCGATTCGGACCCGCTGTTGGTGAAGAAGACCTTGTCCATGCCCTCCGGCGTCAGCTCGGCGATGCGCGCCGCGGCCTCGAAGGCGATGGGGTGGCCGAGCTGGAAGGTCGGCGCGTAATCCAGGATGGCGGCCTGCTTCTGGATGGCTTCCTTGATCTGCACCCGGCCATGCCCGGCATTGCAGCACCAGAGCCCGGCGGTGCCGTCCAGGATTTCCTGCCCATCGGCGGTGAAGTAGGACATGCCCTCGGCCCGCGCGATCATCCGCGGATTGGCCTTGAAGTACTTGTTGTCCGAATAGGGCATCCAGTACGCGTCCAGGTTGTTGGGACGCGGTACGTTCATCTCGTTCATCATCAGGCTCCGGCCGATGCGCTAAACAACACCCGCAGGCCGCGGGGGGCAAGCGGGCGGTGCCTCCGGGCGGCGCCCGTGATAGGGAAATCGCCGAAACCACGCCACGGAAGCCCCGACCATGCCCGAAGGCCGCCTCTTCATCGGCAGCAAGCGCTATTCCTCCTGGAGCCTGCGCGGCTGGCTGGCCGTCCACCTCGCCGGGCTGGCGGTGGAGGAAGTGGCGCTCGAGATGCGCGAAGGCCCATCCCCGGCCATCCAGGCGGCGACGCCGGCGGGGCTGGTCCCCTATCTCGAGCATCGCGGCGTGAAGGTCTGGGAGACCATCGCCATCGCCGAATACTGCGCCGAGCTTACCCCTGGGCTCTGGCCGGCCGATGTGGCGCAGCGCGCGCATGCCCGGGCCATCTCGGCCGAGATGCATGCCGGCTTCCGCGGGCTGCGGGTCGCCATGCCGATGAACCTCGGCCGGGATTTCTCCGGCGGTGGCCGCACGCCCGAGGCCTTGGCCGATATCGCCCGGATCGAGACCCTCTGGCGCGAGGCGGTCGCGCGCTCCGGCGGCCCCTTCCTCTATGGCAACGCTTTCACCCTGGCCGATGCCATGTATGCCCCGGTGGTGACGCGCTTCATCACCTGGGCACCGGACCTCGCCGCCGATACCCGCGCCTACATGGCCGCCGTCCGCGCCCACCCGCTGCTGCAGCGCTGGTACGCCGAGGCCGCGGCCGAGCCCGCCGCCTGGCTCCTCGACAAATACGAGAACCCGCCGGGAGCGCCCCGCGCATGACCACCGCCGTCGCCCTCGACCACGTCGGCGTCGCCGCCCGCGACCTCGGCCCGCTGACCGCGGCCTATGAGCGCCTCGGCTTCGCGCTCTCGCCCATCGCCCAGCAATCCGGCAAGCGCTCCCCCGATGGGCCGGTGGAACTCTTCGGCAGTGGCAACCGCTGCGCCTTCCTCAAGCACGGCTACATCGAGCTGATTGCCATCCTCGATGCCGGGCGCTTCTCCAACGGGCTGGACGGCTTTCTCGCCCGCTATCCCGGCCTGCATATCATCGCGCTCGCCATGGAGGACGAGGCGGCGAACCTCGCCCGCCTCCGCCAAGCCGGCATCCCGATCCCCGGCATCTCCATGCTGGAACGCCCGGTCGAGGCCGGCGGCCCCATCGCCCGCTTCGCCCGGCTGCCGCTGCCGGATGCGCCGGAGGGCCGCCTCCAGCTCATCCGCCACCTGACCGCCGAGCTGGTCTGGGATGCCCGCTGGATGGGCCATCGCAACGGCGCCGTCGCGCTCGAATCGGTCATCCTCGCCAGCGAGACCCCGGCCGAGACCGCGGCACGGCTCTCCCGCCTCGCCGGCCTGCCGCTGGAGCCGGACCCGGCCGGGGGCTTCCTGCTCGGGCTGCCCGGCCTCGCCGGCGCCGCCGGGCCCGAGGCGCCGCTGCTGCCGACCAGCCTCCGCATCCTGCCGGCCGAGGCGCTGCCCGCCGTCCTGCCCGGCATCGCCGCCCCGGCCTCCCCCTGCATCGCCGGGATGGTGGTGCGCACCGGCGACGGCAATGCCGCTGTCACCGCCCTGCTGGCGGCCGAGAGCATCCCGGCAGTGCCGGTGCAGGGGCTCTGGGGCCAGGGGCTGATGGTGCCGCCGGACTATGCCGGGGGCGCCGCCCTGGTCTTCGCCGCGTGAGCAGCGCAATCGGCCGCAGCCTGCGGACCTATTATGCCCCCGGCCGCGCCATGGCGCTGGATGCCTTCCACCGCCGCTTCCTCGCCGCCGGCGAGCTGGCTTTCGATATCGGTGCCCATGTCGGCGACCGCGCCGCCAGCTTCCGCCGCCTCGGCGCCCGGGTGGTGGCGGTGGAGCCGCAGCCGCGCCTCGCCCGGCTGCTGCGCCTGCTCTACGGCCGCGATTCCGGCATGGCGCGGATCGCCGCCCTGGTCGGCGCCGCGCCGGGCGAGGCGGTGCTGCGGCTGAATGCCGCCAACCCCACCGTCGCCACCGCCAGCCCGGACTTCATCGCCGCCGCCGCCGGCGCCCCCGGCTGGGAAGGCCAGGCCTGGGATGCCGAACTCGCCCTGCCGGTGACCACCCTGGATGCGCTGGCCGCCGCGCATGGCAGGCCGGATTTCATCAAGATCGACGTCGAGGGCTACGAGGCCGCCGCGCTCGCCGGGCTGTCCTTCGCCCCGCGCGGCCTGTCCTTCGAATTCACCACCATCCAGCGCGGCGTGGCGCGGGACTGCCTGGGCCGGCTGGAGGCGCTCGGCTACCGCCACCTCAATGCCTGCCTGGGGGAGAGCATGGCCTTCGCCCATCCCGCCCCGATCACCGCCGCCGCCATGGCCCGCTGGATCGCCGCGCTGCCGGCCGAGGCCAATAGCGGCGATGTCTATGCCAGCCTGGAGCCGGCCCGCATCACCGCCTGAGGCGCCTCTCAGGCCGCCCGGATGCTGCCGAGGAAGCCATCGACCCGGCGCCGCAGATCCCCCGAATGCTGCGCCAGCTCGCCCGAGGCGCCACGCACCTGCCGCGCCGCATCCCCGGTCCGCTCCGCCCCCTCGCTGACCATGGCGGCATGGCGGGAGGCTTCCTGGGTACCTGCCGCGGCCTCGGCCACGGCGCGGCCGATCTCCTGGGTCGCCGCCGCCTGCTGCTCGGTCGCGGCGGCGACGGCGGAGGTGCTGGCATCGATCGCCTCGATGGTGCGGGCGATGCCGGCGATGGCGGCAACGGTGCGGCTGGTCTCGGCCTGCATCGCGGCGATCTGGGCGCCGATCTCCTCGGTGGCGCGGGCGGTCTGGGTGGCCAGGGCCTTCACCTCGCTGGCGACCACGGCGAAGCCCTTGCCGGCCTCCCCGGCCCGCGCCGCCTCGATCGTCGCGTTCAGCGCCAGCAGGTTGGTCTGCCCGGCGATCCCGTTGATGAGCTGGACCACGTCGCCGATCCGGCTGGCCGCGGCCGCCAGGGTCTGCACCGTGGCATCGGTGCTGCGGGCCTGCGCCGCCGCCTCCCGCGCCTGGGCGGCCCCTTCGCCCATCCGGCGGGCAACCTCGCCGATGCTGGCCGCCATCTCCTCGGCCGAGGCGGCCACCGTCTGCACATTGGCGCTGGCCTGCCCGGAAGCGGCGGCGACCGAGGCGGCGCTCTCGGTGCCCTCCCGTGCCGTCGTCTGCAATGTCCCGGCGGTCGCCTCCAGGGTGGCGGCGGCGCTGGCGACCGCCTGCAGCACAGCGCCCGTCTCCGCCTCGAATTCCCGCACCAGGGCGACCACGCGGCTGGCCCGGGCCTCCTTCGCGGCCTGCTCGCCCCGCTGCGCCGCCGCCATGGCATCGGCATCGCGGAGTCCGCTCCGGCATTCCTCGACGGCGCGGGACATCTCGCCGATCTCGTCCGGCCGCGCCGCATCCCCCAGGGCGAAGCCGTATTCCCGCCGGGCCAGTTGCCGCAGCGCGGTGCAGAGCAGGGTGAGCGGGCGGAGGATGCGCCGGCGCACCACCAGCGCCGCGCCCAGGCCCAGCAGGGTGATGAGCAGCGCCAGCCCCGCCATCAGCCCGAGCCGCCATTCCGCGGTCCGCATCGTCTCCCGCGCCCGCTCGCCGATGCTGGCCAGCGCCGTATCCGCGACGGCGAAAAGGCTGGCGGTGCCTGCATCGATGCCGCGGTTGACACCGGCGACATCCAGGGTCGGCGGCCGGCCGGCGAGGACCGCCTGCTCCAGCGCCGCGCGCTGGGCGACGAAGCCCTCGAAATAGACCCGCTTCGCCTGCTCGATCGCCGCCCGGGCCGGCGCCGGCAGCCCTTCCTCCACCGCCGCCACCAACGACCAGGCCACCCCCGCCCGGGCGCGCAGCTCGGCCATGCCCTGGCGCTCGGCCGGGGTGAAGGCGCCGTTGGCGATGCCGGCGACCAGCATGTCCCGCTCCAGCCCGGCGGCATCGCGGGTGGCATAGGCGGCGTCCTTCACCTGGGCCAGGGTCGCGCTCGGCCCGTCGATGTCGCGGACCTGGGCGGTCAGGTTGTGGCTGAACTCCTCCAGCAGCTCCACCAGACCGGTGGCCGCGGCATTGTAGCGGTCGGCGAGGCCGGCCGGGCGCTGTGCCAGTGGCAGCAGGATCGCCGGGTCGGCCTCCCGCCGGATCGCCTCGAGCCTGGCCCTGGTCTCGGCCAGGCGTGCGGGCGCATCGCCCGTGGCGCAGGAGACCCGGGTGCAGGCCAGGGCCAGCGCCTCCAGTGCCGGGCCGGCGATCGACCGGGCGCGGGCGATGCCCTCGACGAAGGCCCCCGTCTCCGGCCCGGCGCCGCGCAGCGCATTGCGGATCGGCCCGCGTTCCACCCGGGTCTGCTGCAGGGCGATGAAGGTGGTGCGGGTGGTCTCGGCCACCGCCACCGTGCGGCGGGCGGCAAGGAGCTGCCCGGCCGCATCGGCCACCACCGCGCCGGTGCCGATCAGCAGCGGGGTACAGAGCACCCCGGCCATGAGGCCGAGTTGCACCGCGATCGAGAATCGGCGTGCCATCCTGGGAACCCTTTGGCCATGGCACCGCCGGAATGGCGCATGCGGCCTGAGGCTAGTCCCTGATGGCTTAGTGCCCGGTTAAGCGCATGGCCCCGGCGCTGCGACCCGGTCAGCCATAGAGCGTCGTCAGATCCGGCCCATAGCCCGCAAGCGGCCGCGGCCGGCGCCGCTGGCCGAGCGGCGCCAGCCCGGCGAGCGCCACGGCCAGCCGCACCGCCGCCTGGGTGCCATCCACCAGCGGCACCGAGACATGCGGCTGCAGCACCGGGGCCAGGCCGGCGAGCGGGCCGCCGGCGAGGATCAGCACCTCGGCGCCATCCACCTCCACCGCCTCCCGGCAGAGCCCGATCAGCAGCTCGAGGCGCTCCTCCGCGACGGTGCCGGGGTCGCCGCTGAAGGCCGGGCCCATGCGGAAGCCGCAGCAGCGCTCGCGCAGGCCATGGTGGTCCAGGCAATCCTCGAACATCGGCCGCAGCGCCTTGGTGAAGCTGACCACGGCGAAGCGGCGGCCGAGCATGCAGGCGGCGTGGAAGGCGGCCTCCGAGATGCCCAGCACCGGGACGTCCAGCAATTCCTTGGCGGCATCCAGGGCGGGGTCGCCGAAGCAGGCGATCACCGCGGCGTCGTAGTGGCCACGCCGGGCGGCCAGCGCCGCCAGGGTCGCCGGCCCGGCCACCAGCCAATCGGCGCGGGTCACGATCAGCGGCAGGCCGAAAGGGGCGGAGACGCAGTCGATGCTGACGCCCGCGGGGGCCACGGCCCGGGCAGCGGCGCCGATCCGGGCGGTGACGCTGTCCGAGGTATTGCTGTTGACGACGAGGATGCGGGTCATGCGGCGGCCCTGATGCGGCGTTTCGCCGCCAGCATGGCCCGGCCCGGCCCGGCTTGGCCAGCACGGCGCCTTGGCTTTGGCCAGGCCGGAACGCTACGCTATCATTCCAACCAAGGCCGAGGTGGCACGCCCTGCGCCGGGCTGCCGGAGTATGTGAGACATGGCCCCCGATTCCCCGCGATCCGCCAGCCCCGAGCCACCCGGCCGCTATGCCGGCGGGGTGCGCGGCGGCGCCCCGGCATCGCCCCGCCATGGCACCGCCTGGTCCGGCCGCATCGGCATCCGCGCCGGCTTCATCACCATCCTGATGCTGAGCGTGCTCGGCCTGCTGGCCGGTACCGGTCTGTTCATCCTTGAGCGGCAGAATGGGATCATCGAGGGGCTTGGGGTGCATGACCGTGCGGCGACCGAGGCGGTGGATGGGTTCGCCACCCAGGTCGCGGATTTCTCCGCCGGTTTCGCCGCGGTGCTGGCCGGGGTGCTGCCCTCATCCTCCGCCGCCGGGCGCATGGTGCGGAGTGCCGAGCTGATCGGCGGCAGCGCCGATGCGGTGCAATCCATCGTCGGCCAGCGGGTGGACCCGCTGGTGCTGGGTGGGGCGCGGGACATGCTGGGGCGGCTCCCCGAATTCGCCGAAAGGGTGCGGGCCGCCTTCGCCGGGCGGCAGCGGGCGCAATTCGGCCCCCTGCAGGAGGAATGGCTGGATCTCGTGGTGGCCTTCAACAACCTGACCGTCGCGGCACGCGACATCGTCCGCGCCGATGCCGACCGCACCCTGGCCAATGCCCGGGCGCTCTCGGCACTCGGCCGGCAGATTACCTTCGCCGCCGCCGGGGTCGGGCTGGTGGGCGTGGCACTCACCTGGCTGGTGCTGGTGCATCTCACCGCGCGGCCGCTGTCCCGCGTGGCCGCGGCGATGGAAAGCCTGGCCCGCGGCCAGGTCGATACCGTGGTGCCGGAAGCCGGGCGGCAGGACCAAGTGGGGGAGATGGCCCGCGCCGTCGTCGTCTTCCGCCAGAACCTGGAGGCGACGCGGCGGCTGATGGACCAGGCATTGGAAGGCGCCCGCCGAACCGCCGTCGCCACCACCCAGGCGAGCCATGCGATCAGCCAAGTCTCGGATGGCGCGACCACCCAGCTGAACGAGCTGCGCCAGGTCGCCGATGCCTTGTCGCAGAGCACCGGGGCGATCCGCGAGGTCGGCCGCAGCACCCAGGATGCGCATGACCGGGCCGAGGAAGCCAAGAACCTTGCCGCCGACAGCCTGACCAAGGTGCATCTGCTGGTCGAGACGGTGGATGCGGTGGGCGAGGACACGGAACGCGTCACGCGGATCGCCGGCACCATCGCCAAGATCGCGACGCAGACGAATATCCTGGCGATCAATGCCGCGATCGAGGCGGCGCGGGCCGGCGAGCATGGCCGCGGCCTCTCGGTGGTGGCGGAGGAGGTCCGTGCGCTGGCCGGCAATACCGAGGCGCTGGCGCAGGAGATCGCCGACGTGGTCGTCCTCGCCGGCCGCCGCACCCGGGAAGGCAGCCTCACCGCGGGCACGGTGGGCGAGGCGATGGACCGGCTGGAGCGGCTGGTCAGCGAGAGCGCGCGCCTCGCCGGCGCCATCGCCGTGGCGATGGAGGAACAGCAGGCCACGGTGGCCGAAATCAGCGACCGGGTCTCGACCCTGACGCGCATCGGGCAATCCAGCGCGACGGCGGCGGAGGAGATCACCGTGACGATGATCGACCTTTCGCGCCTCGCCTCGGATACCCGCGGCGCGGTCGAATCCATGGTCGCCACGCGGGAGGATGCATGAGCGAGCCCGAGACGGCGATCCTGGTGGTCGACGACAGCAGCTTCAACCGGCTGCTGCTGCGCCGCCGCCTGGGGGAACTCGGCTATCCCGGCGTGACAGTCGCCGAGGACGGCATCCAGGCGCTGGCGGCGATGGCGGCGCAGGACTTCGACGTGGTGCTGCTGGATCTCGAGATGCCGAACCTCGACGGCATCGGGGTGCTGGAGCGGATGCGGGATTCGGCACGGGTGGAGCCGCCGGTGATCGTCATCTCGGCGCTGACCGAGATGACCAAGATCGCCCGCTGCATCGAGCTCGGCGCCGAGGACTACCTGCCGAAGAGCTTCGACCCGACCCTGCTGCGGGCCCGGCTCGGTGCGGTGCTGGACAAGAAGCGGCTGCGCGACCTGGCGGCGCAGCGGCTGGCCGCACTCGAGGGTGAGCTGGAAAGCGCCCGCGCCGCCCAGCTCTCACTGGTGCCGACCGATTTCGCCGGGCTGGCGTCAGGCGGGCTGGCGCTGCATGCGGCGATGATCCCGGCCAAGCAGGTCGGCGGCGATCTGTACGACATCCTGCGGCTGGATGCGCGGCACCTGCTGCTGACCGTCGCCGATGTTTCCGGCAAGGGGGCGCCGGCGGGGCTGACCATGGCGCGGACGGTGGGGCTGATGCGGGCCTCGGCCAAGCTGCTGGCCGCGGGTGGAACGCCGCCAGACCCAGCCGAGATCCTGCGCCGGGCGAACGACGACCTGGCCGCGGCGAACGAGGAGCAGACCTTCGTCACCGCGGTGGTGCTGGTGCTGGATGCCCTGACCGGGACGGGGCGGATGGCCCTGGCCGGGCATGAATCGCCGCTGCGCCTCGGCCCAGGCGGGGTGGGCGTGGTGGACCCGAAGCGGCGCCAACCGCCGCTCGGCATCATGGAGGATTTCGCTTACGCATCCGAGCCGGTGGCGATGCAGGCGGGGGAGGCGCTGCTGCTCTTCTCCGATGGGGTGACCGAGGCGGAGGACGGGCAGGGCGGCTTCCTCGGCCGGGACCGGCTGGTGGAATGCCTGGCGCCGGTCGCCGGGGCGACGCCCGAGGCCATCATCGCCGCGGTGCTGACGCGGATCGCCGCCTTCGCCGGGGATGCGCCCCAGGCGGACGACATCACCGCCCTGGCCTTCCGCTTCCAGGGCTGACACCGTGCCGGGCCGCTATTTTGTTGCAAAATCGCAGCGTCCTGGTGTATTCCCTTGGGTCTGCAACACCCTAGCTGCGTCGCTGCGGCCCGACCGCCAGCCAGCCGGCACCCACCGGGAGGGCCACCAGCGGCGTGGTGGAGCAGGTGAAATAGGCATGGCTCAGGCTGGGCTCGGGGTCCGCCGGAACCGCGGGGGCGGCCTCGGCATGATGGCGGCGCGGCACGCGCCGCGAGCTGTGCTGGCGCGGCTTGCGCTGCGCCACCCGGGTGAACAGGGCCGCGGTCGCCGGGGCGGCGCCGCAACCAAGGCTGGGTGCGACCAGCGCCGGGGCCTGCAATTCGACCTGGGCTTCGCCGGCACCGGCGGGGAGGATGATACCGAGAGCCAGGCCGGCAGTGCCGATAATTCGGCACAACCAGCTTCCGTGAGGGATTTCCATAGCTTGCGGCCTTTCATTGGGGGGAAGTCTGAAGATGCCGTATCCCTCGAACGTCGCGGCGCCCGGCATGTTCCATGCCATGGCCGTGTAGGCCGCCTCGATTAGCCCGCCGTGGCGGGAACCGATGCCGGTGCCGCGGTTTATGCGCGGCGCGGCCTTTGGATTATGTTGCGGCGAGCTGGACCGGCTTGCCGCTGGCCGCATGGGAGCGCGAGGGATGGCACCACCGATCGATGATGATGATGTCGACCTCGGCATCAGCCTGGAGACCGTGGCCACCGTCGTGGACCACGCCCGGGCCATCCAGGGACTTGAGGAAACCGATCCCGAGGCGCTGGACGAGGACGACGACAGCGAGGCCGCCCTGCTGCAGGACGACCCGGACGACATGACCGAGGAGGCGCTGGTCGCCTTCATCGACGGGCTCAACCAGGATGAGCAGGCGGCCCTGATCGCCCTCGCCTGGACCGGCCGCGGCGACTACACCGCCGAGGAATGGGACGAGGCCTTGAAGCTGGCGCTCGACCGCAACGAGGCGACCGGCACCGGCCACTACCTCATCGGCATGGACATGCTGGGCGACATGCTGGCCGAGGGCGTGGCCGCCTTCGGCCTCTCGATCGAGGATATCGAGCGGTAGTCAGCCGGCGGCAGGGTTTGGCAATGCGGCGATCTCGCGGATCAGCTTGCGCTTCACCGAATTGCCGAAGCTGTTGAAGTCCTCGGCGACGACGACGAAGGCGCCGGGGCCGCCGATGACGTTGTCCCGGTAGTAGTCGTCGAGCGGCACGCTGGGCATGCGGCCGAAGGTCGGGCGGTCGTTCACGATGGGCAGGCCGTTGATGGTGATGCCCTCGGCCACCACGCGGTCGCGGGCCACATCGACCGCGCCGCCGCTGTTGTTCACGCCATCGCCCGAGACATCGATGACCCGGCGGGTCGCCTCGAAGGGCGCCTCGTTCAGCATCCTCAGCGAGAAGTCGAGGGCGCCGGAGATCGAGGTCCAGGAGAGCGAGGCGCGCGGGGCTTCCGCCAGCCTCTCGGACCAGGCGGTGGCATCCGCCGCGCTGGCGATGCGGAGCCAGGGCAGGACCAGCCGCTGGTACTCGGCGCCGGCCCATTCGACATAGGCGAGGCCCACCGCGCCGATCATGCCGCCCCGGATCGCCTCGACCACCGCGGGGTCGGAGACGGCGTTGCGGTAGCCCTCCCGCTGCAGGCGGGCCTCGTCCTCATCGACCGAGCGGGAGACGTCGACGGCGAGCACCAGCAGGACATCGACCGGATCCCCGGCGGCAAATGCCGGGCGGGCGGCAAGGGCGGCGGCCGCGGCGAGGAGCGGGCGGCGGCGGAATGGGCGGGGCTGCGGCACGCCTGGAGCCTCCCTGACGCGGATGCGTCATGGAAGCGCGCCAGGGCGCCGCGGTTCAAGAAAGAACCGCGGGGGTGACGGCGATTAGAGCGCCGCAAGGACGGCGGCGGCGACGCGGGAGACGTCGCCCTCCGACAGATAGGGGTGCATGGGCAGGGAAAGGACCTGATCGCAAAGCGCCTCGCTGACCGGCAGGGGCGGCGGGCCGCCGGCTATGCCGCCGGCATGGGCGGCGGCATAGGCCGGCTGGTGGTGCAGGGGCTTCGGGTAGTAGATCGCGCTCGGCACGCCGGCGGCCTGCATGGCGGCCTGGACGCGGCTGCGGGTGGCGGCATCGGGCAGGGCGATGGTGTAGATGCCCCAGGCGCTGGTGGCGCCCTCCGTGGTCTGCGGGGTGCGGACGCGGCCGGCCAGCGCCGTCTCGTACCAGGCGGCGGCCTGGGCGCGGGTCTTCAGCTCCCCCTCCAGCAGCGGCAGCTTGGCGAGGAGGATGGCGGCCTGGATGCTGTCCAGGCGGCCGTTCATGCCGGTGCGCTGGACCTCGTAGCGGGTCTTGCCCTCCCCGTGGGTGCGGAGCGAGCGGTAGAGCTCGGCGCGGGCCGGGTCGTTGGTGACGATGGCGCCGCCGTCGCCGTAGCAGCCAAGCGTCTTCGTTGGGTAGAAGCTGCAGGCCGTGGCATGGGCATAGGTGCCGAGGCGGCGGTTGCCGAGCGCCCCGCCGAAGGCCTGGGCGGCATCGTCGAGCGCGAACATGCCGTGCTTGGCGCAAAGCGCCTCGATCGCGGGCCAGTCGGCGGGGAGGCCGTAGAGGTCGACGCCGATGACCGCGCGGGGGCGGAGGCGGCCTTCCTTGATCACCAGATCCAGGCGGCGTTCGAGATCGGACAAATCGATGTTGTAGGTGACGGGATCCACGTCGACGAAGACGGGGGTGGCGCCGAGCACCAGGGGGACCTCGGCCGTCGCGGTATAGGTGAAGGCGGGGAGGAAGACGGCGTCGCCCGGGCCGATGCCCTCGGCCATCATGGCGATCTGCAGCGCATCCGTGCCGGAGGAGACGCCGACCGCATGCTTCGCGCCGCAGAAGGCGGCGAGCTGGGCTTCCAGCGCATCCACCTCCGGCCCCTGGATGAAGCGGCCGTGGTCGAGGATGCGGGCGATGCCGGCATCGATCTCGGCCCGGATGAGGGACTGCTGGGCCTTCATGTCGAAGAAGGCGATGGGGCGCGGTGCGTTCATGCCGGCCTTACTAGGCCGGCGGGGGCCCGCGGTACAATCAAGCAGGGTTTCCCAGTGCAACACCGGAGGGCACGGCCGGGCCGGACAGGCGCCGCCGGAGCGTTGCGGTTGTCGACCGGGACCTCGCTTTCGCGTTATCCTCGTGCTGCAGTGCGATGCAACGCGAAGGATGCGGATGTGGCTTATCTGTTTGTGTGTTCTCCGACCTCCGGCACGGCCTCCATGCTGCGCATCCTCCAGATCATCGCCGGCCCGGCGGTGAAGCTCCGCCCGGCCAATGCGCCGGCGGCCATGGAGAAGGGCGAGGGCAAGCTGTTCCTCGACTGGAAGAACCAGAACATCCTCTACTGGTTCCGCGGGCCCCGGCACTGGACGGCGGATGTCGACCTGGGAGCCTTCCGCACCGTGATGCATTTCCGCGACCCGCGGGACCTGGCCTGCAACCAGTACTGGTGGGCGCTGCAGCACCCGAATACCATCGACAGCCCCGAGGTCGCCGAGGAGAAGCGCGCCAAGGTGGAGGCGGAGGGGATCGACCGCTACGCGCTCGGCCGCAACAATTCGGCGAATTACGCGGCGATGCGGGAGGCCTCGGACGGGCCCTTCGGGCCAGTGATCACCTGGACCTCCTATACCCAGCTCTGCTGCGCCTTCGACTACATGACGGACAACCTGTGCCGGATGTTCCACCGGGCACCCTCCCGCGTGGCGGAGGAGCTGCGGATCGAGCGGCCGGAGAACCTGGCCGGCAATGCCGACTGGGTGAAGGTCGGCGGCACCTGGAAGGGGTCCGACATCACGCCCGGGCGGTTCCGGCGCGACCTGCAGCCGGAAACCATCGCGGCCATGAACAAGAAGCTGGCGCGCGACCTGGAGTTCTGCCGCAACCGCGACGCCGCCTTCCTGGCGCATCACTACAGCTGACACGGCGGCGGGGCCGGCGGCTCAGGCCGGTTCCATCCAGCGGGCGAAGCGCTGCCGGCCGGCGGCGAAGCGGTGCAGCGCGCGGAGGCCGCGCAGCGCCGCGCGGGCCGGGCGCCATCCCGGCCGTTCCAGGATGCGGATGAGGATGGCGGGCAGCAGCGGCCAGAGATCCTCGGACAAATCCGGGTCCGGGCAGAGCGAGGTCGGCGCGGGCAGGGCCGAGTGCAGGCCAAGGCGGCGCGCCAGGAGGATGGCGCGCAGGCCCATGACGCGGGTCGCGCGGCGGAAGGCGCAGCAGACCAGGTAGGTGAGGCGGCGCATCGCCGGGGCGGCGGTGGGGCAGGCGACCTCCACCAGCAGGCGGCCCCAGAGGTTCAGCCGGGCCCAGCGGCGATAGGTGCGGCTGACGGTATCCGGCTTGCCGTGGCCTTCCGGCAATTGCGACCAGGCGGCGCGGCCGCCCTTCGGGTGCTTCAGGGTGACGGCGCGGAAGATGGCGTCCAGCCGGGCGCGGGTATCCTCCGGCGGGCGGCCGGCGCGGCGGGTGAAGCTGAGGCCGCAGTTCATGGCGGCGAGGAAGGGGGCGATGTGCTCCCATTCCTCATCGGTGAGGGGGGACCAGGGGG
>NZ_CEEDBP010000052.1:0-33621 GCF_979252845.1 Belnapia sp. AC561 | reverse complement strand
CATCCTGGCCGCCGCCCCCCCTGGCCCCGGCCCCGCCGCCGCCGACCAGCTGCTCGGCCTCGGCCCGGAGCTGCTGCGCCGCTGGCTGGGCGAGCCCTCGTTGCGCCGGGCCGAGGGCGGCGCCGAGGTCTGGCTCTATGCCGGCACCGCCTGCGCCCTGGACCTGGTGCTCTATCCCGATCGCGGCCGGCTGCGCGTCGCCCATGCCAGCGCCCGCGCGAATGGCACCGAGCCGCGGACCGAGGCGGGCTGCCTGCAGGACCTCAGTGCCCGCGCCAGCTTGCCGCGGCCCCGCCATGACCGCGGCGCCTGAGCCGCCGGCATGGTCCTGTTCCTCGATGTCTTCGTGCCGCCCTTCGGGCTGCTGCTGCTCGGCGCCCTGCTGAAGCGGCACCTGCTGCCGGCCGATGCGATCTGGGCCGGGATCGAAAGGCTGGTCTTCTGGGCGCTGATGCCGGCGCTGCTGGTCTCGGCCATCGCCTCGGTCGATCTCGCCGCGCTGCCTCTGGGGCGGATGGGCCTGGCGATCTGGCTGTCCCTGCTGATCGGCGCGGCGGTCAGCCTCGGCCTCGCCCGGCTGTTCCGGGTGGACCACCCGGGCACCACCTCGGTCTTCCAGGGCGGCATCCGCTTCAACAACCTGATGGGCTTCGCCGTCATCGGCGGGGTCTTCGGCGCTGGCGGCACGGCGCTGGGCGCGGTCGCCACCGGGCTCATCGTGCCCTTCGTGCAGACGCTGACGACCCTGGTCTTCGCGCTCGGCCCCACCGCCGGCGGCGCCCGGTTCTCGCCGCGCCGCGTGCTGCGGCAGCTGCTGCTGAACCCGCTGCTGCTGGCCTGCCTCGCCGGTTTCGCCGTGGCGCTGCTCGGCGGGCTGCCGCCGGGGGCGAAGCCGCTGCTGCTCTCCCTCGGCCAGGCCTCGGTCGCGCTCGGCCTGCTCTGCGTCGGCGCGGCGCTGTCGCTCGGCGCGCTCGGCGGCCGGCTGCCGCTGCAACTGGCGACCAGCGCCATCAAGCTGCTGCTGATGCCCTTCCTCGCGCTCTGGCTCGGCCGCTGGTTCGGGCTGGACCCGCTGCCGCTGGCCGCCGCCGTCATCTTCATGGCGCTGCCGACCGCGACAACCAGCTACGTCATGGCCCGCGCCATGGGCGGCGATGCCCCGCTGATGGCGGCGCTGACCAGCCTGGAGCACCTGCTCTCCGTCCTCACCCTGCCTTGCTGGATCCTGCTGCTGCAATCGCTGGTCCTGCGCGCAGGGTCGTGACGAGCCACCGCGTTTGCCGCTAGATGCCATGCAGCAGATTGGGGCGACGGTGATGCTCGGACGACGGGAAATTCTGGCGGGATTCGGGGCCGCCACGCTGGCCGGCGCGGCACGGGCGCAGGGCTTCCCGGACCGCCCGCTGCGCTGGATCGTCGGCTATCCGCCGGGCGGCGCCAGCGACGTCTTCGCCCGGCTGATCGGCACCCATATCGGCGCGAAGCTCGGCCAGGCCATGGTGGTGGAGAACCGCCCCGGCGGCGGCGCCGTCGTCGCCAGCGAAGCCGTGGTCCGCGCCCCGGCCGATGGCTATACGCTGATGCATGTCGACAACGGCATCCTCACCTACAACCCGGTGCTCTACAGCCGGCTGCCCTATGACCCGGACCGGGACTTCCAGGGCGTCGGCTTCATCGGCCGCTTCCCGCTGTTCATCGTGGTCCGCCCCGACAGCCCGGTGACCGACTTCGCCGACTTCGTCGCGCGGTCGAAGACCCAGGCGCCGAACTACGGCACGCCCGCGGTCGCCTCGCCGCATCACCTGGCGATGGAGATGGTCAAGCGCCGCACGGGGCTGGAGGCGACTCATGTCCCCTATCGCGGCGGCCCCGCGGCGATGCAGGACCTGCTCGCCGGCAACGTCGATGCCGTCGTCATCGATTGCGCCACCGGCATCCCCTTCATCACCACCGGCCGGGCCAAGGCCCTGTGTGTCTTCTCCGAGGCCCGCGCCCCGCGCGCCCCGGACGTGCCCACCCTGCGGGAGCTCGGCTTCGCCAATGCCATCGCCTATGGCTGGCAGGGCATGAGCGTTGCCGCCGCCGTCCCCGCCCCGATCGTGGCGCGGCTGGCCGAGGGGCTGAAGGCCGGCGTCGCCGCCGAGGACGTCCAGGCCCGCTACCGCGACCTCGGCATCGAGAGCGCGCCCTGGAGCCCGACCGAATTCCAGGATTTCGTGAAGCGCGAGAATGCCGAATGGCGGCCGCTGATCCGCGAGCTGGGCATCCGGCTGGATAGCTGAGAGCGGGCGGCACAGCGCCGCCGCATGCCCTTCAACCTCCTGCGCCGGCTCGCCCGCTGGCGGCGGCGGCACCCCCGCCTGCCGCTGATCGGCGATACCCGCCTGCCGAGCGAGCGAGAGGCGGCGATGCTGCGCTGGACGGTAAAGGTGCTGGGCGCCGAGATGGCCCAGCGCTTCTACGCCAGCGGCCTCGCCGGCCCCGCCGCGCCGGTGCCCGAGGGCCCGACCCATCTCGGCGTCGGCAGCCGCACCTGCCGGCAATCCGATATCGAGCACGACTGGCTGCGCCACTGGTCCCGCCTACTCGGCACGCCGCCGGTCTATCACCGGAAGCTATGGGAGGATTGCTTCATCCTCCAGGCGCTGTGGGAGGCCGGGATGCTGGCCCCCGGCCGCCGCGCCCTCGGCTTCGCGGTGGGGCGGGAGTCGCTGCCGGCGATCCTCGCCTCCCACGGCGTCGGCGTCCTGGCGACCGACCTCGATGCCGGCGACAGCCGCGCCCGGGACTGGATCGAGACCGGCCAGCATGGCACCGCGACGGAGGGGCTGTATCGCCCCGCCCTGCTCGACCGCGCCGCCTTCGACAGCTTGGTCAGCTTCCGCCACGCCGACATGGCCCGGCTGCCGCCCGAGCTGCAGCAGGGTGGCTTCGACCTGGTCTGGTCGGCCTGCGCCATGGAACACCTCGGCAGCCTCGACCGCGGCCTGGATTTCGTCATGGCGGCGATGCGCTGCCTGAAGCCCGGCGGCATCGCCGTCCATACCACCGAGTTCAACCTCGATGGCGCCGGCGGCACCCTCCGCCGCGGCAGCACCGTGCTGTACCAGCGCCGGCACCTGGAGGCGCTGGGCGAACGCCTCGCCGCCGCCGGCCACCGGATGCTGCCGCTCGACGACGGCCACGGCCTCGGCATGCTGGACCGCTTCGTGGACCTGCCGCCGCAGGAGCACGAGGAGAGCCCCCTCGGCGCGATCTTCCCGCCGCACCTCCGGCTGTCGGTGCGTGGCTTCCCGGTGACCTCGGCCGGGATCGTCGTCGTGGCGGGGTCAGGCCCAGGGTCAGGCCAGCCTTAGCCAGACCGCGATGTCATGGAAGGCGACGCCGCCGGCCGGCGCCACCGGATCGGCGCCGACCAGGGAATTGATGCCGATGCCCTCGGGGAAATCGGCGCTCGGCGAGATCCCCTCCACCGCCAGCACCCCGGTCAGCAGCCCGTCGAAGCGCATCGCCCGCAGGGTCAGCGCGCCCCGCGCATTGCCGATCCGCACCATGGCCCCATCGGCGATGCCGAGCCGGTCCGCGTCCTCGGGGTGCAGCCGCAGCGCCGGGCCGCCTTCCCGCGTGCGGGACCCCGGCGTCTCGGTGAAGCTGGTATTGAGGAAGCTCCGCGCCGGCGGGGTGATCAGCCGGAAGGGCGTCGCCTCGACGGCTTTCTCCAGGTTGAGCCAGTAGCTCGGCAGCCCCGGCATCCCCGCGGCATAGGGGCCGAGCGCCGCCCAGTCCGGCCTGAAGCGGAACCGCCCACCGGGATGCGGGAAGCCGGCGAAACCCTCGCCCACCGTGATCTCGTTCGCCGCCGGGATGAAGCCCTTGTCCGTGGCCTCCGCCCAGCTCCCCTTGCCGGAGGCCTGCAGCGTCGCGTCCAGCACCTCCGCCTCGGTCATGCCGAAGCCCGGGTGCGCGGCCCCCAGCCGCTCGGCCAGGGCGCAGACCACGGCATGGTTGCTGCGCGCCTCGCCCACCGGCGCGATCACCCGCGGCCCCACCGTCATCGCGGTGTGGCCGAGGCCCAGGTAGAGGTCGTCGTGCTCCAGGAAGGTCGTCGCCGGCAGGACGATATCGGCCAGCGCCGCGGTCGGGGTCATGAAATGCTCATGCACCGCGACGAACAGGTCCTCCCGCAGCAGCCCGCGCCGCACCGCGTGGCTGTCGGGCGCCACCTCGGCGCTATTGGCGTTCTGGATCAGCATGGCCGTCACCGGCGGGCCGCCGGCCAGCGCCTCCCCGTTCAGGACGGCGCCGATGCGGGACTGGTCCAGCACCCGGGTCCTCGGGTCGATCAGGTCGTTGGCCCAGGCGAGGCGGGTATCGAGGCCCCAGCCGTCCAGCGCGTAGAAGAAGCCGCCGCCGCCCTCGTGCATCCAGGTCCCGGTCAGCGCCGCCAGGCAGCTCACCGCATGCATCGTCGCCGCGCCGTTCCGCGCCCGGGTGAAGCCGACGCCGGCCCGGAGGAAGCAGCGCTTCGTCCCGGCATAGAGCTTCGCCAGGGCGCGGATATCCGCCTCCGGCACGCCGGTGACCTCGGCCGCCCAGGCCGGGGAATGGCTCCGGATGTGCGCCTCCACCGCCGCATCCCAGTCGGTATGCGCGGCGAGGAAGTCGCGGTCCGCCGCACCCTCCTCCAGCGCCACCGCCATCATCGCCAGGGCCAGTGCCGCATCGGTGCCCGGCCGCAGGATGATGCCGATATCCGCCGCCTCGATGCTCGGCGACCGATAGGCATCCACCACCACCAGCTTGGCCCCGCGCCGCTTCCGCGCCCGCTGGATATGCGCCATCAGGTTAACCTGGGTGGAGACCGGGTTGCCGCCCCACATCAGGATGAGGTCCGCTTCCGCCACCCCGCGCGGATCGGCGCCGCGGGCCGCGCCATGCCCGGCCTTCCAGCCCATCTCGGCCGGGGTGATGCAGATGGTCGACTTCTGCCGCGAATAGCCCATCACATGCCGCAGCCGGTCGAGCCCCCAGCGCGCCAGCACCCCGAGCGTCCCGCCGCTGTGGTAGGGCCAGACCGCCTCCGGCCCATGCGCCGCCGTGGCCGCCTCGAAGGCCTCGGCGATCCGGTCCAGCGCTTCGTCCCAGCCGATCGGCGCGAATTGGCCGGAGCCCTTCGGCCCCACCCGCTGCAGGGGCTGGGTCAGCCGCTCCGGGTGATGCACCCGCTCGGCATAGCGGGCGACCTTGGCGCAGCAGGTGCCCGCCGTGTAGTCATAGGCGGCCGAGCCGCGCACCCGGCCGATCCGCGTCGGCGACAGCCGCTCCACCTCCAGCACGCAGGCGCTCGGGCAGTCATGCGGGCAGGCGGTGCGGATGATCTGGGGCGCGAGGCTGCCATCCATCGGGCGGCTCCTTCAATTCGCGTCCATCCTGCCGCCGTGCCGAACCCGGCGCCACCCCGGAGGTTGTTGCTGGCATGAGCCCAGATTCCCCCGAAGCCCTGTCCGCAACCCTGCCCGGAACCCTGCCCGCCCTGGCCGGCCTCCGCAGCGACGACCAGACGGCGCTGGCCGAGGCCGTCGCCATCCTCGAAGGCACCTCGCTGCCGGTGCGCCTCGCCGCCCTGGTCGGCGGCTCGGTCGAGGCGCTGAAGCGCCGCCTGCCCGATGCCGCGCAGCGGATGATCGACGGCGCGGTCCGCCGCGCCCTGGAAGCCGCGATGGAAGCGGCGATGCGCAGCGACCCCTCCCGCAACCCGACCCCGCTCTCGGGAAGCTGGCTGCATCGCGGGCTGCTGGCCGCCTCGGGCGCCGCGGGCGGCGCCTTCGGCCTGCCGGGGACCCTGGTGGAGCTGCCGGTCTCGACCACCCTGCTGCTGCGCCGCATCGCCGCCATCGCCGCCGAGGAAGGCGAGGACCTGGCCGATCCGCTGGTCCAGGCGGAATGCCTGAAGGTCTTCGCCCTCGGCGGCCGCGACCCCGCGGCCGAGGACACCGAGAGCGGCTATTTCGTGCTGCGCATCGCCCTGACCGAGGCCTTGAAGGGCGCGGTCGGCCGCGGGCTGGGCGCCATGCTGCCCGGCTTCATCGGCACCATCGCCGCCCGCTTCGGCGGCCCGGTGGCGCTGAAGCTCTCCGCCCAGGCGGCGCCGGTGGTCGGCGCGGCCGGCGGCGCGGCGGTGAACATCGCCTTCCTCGAGCATTTCTCGGGCATCGCCCGCGCCCATTTCACCATCCGCCGGCTGGAGCGGGTGCATGGGCCGGCGCTGGTGAAGGCGGGCTACGAGGCGATCCGCCAGGGACCTGAACGGGCCTAGCCGGCGCCCAGCGCCCGCGCGGTCTGGAAGGTGACGAAGGCCGCCGCATAGGCCAGGGCCAGCATGTAGCCGAAGCTGAACCACATCCAGCCGCGGCTGCCGGTCTCCCGCCGGATCACGCTGAGCGTCGCCACGCATTGCGGGGCGAAGATGTACCATGCGAGGAAGGCCAGCGCCGTCGCCAAGCTCCACTTGCTGGCCAGGGCCTGGCCGAGCTGGGTCGCATCCTCCTCGGCGTCCTGCACGGCATAGACGGTGCCAAGCGAGGCGACCGCCACTTCCCGCGCCGCCATGCCGGGGATCAGCGCCACGCCGATCTGCCAATTGAAGCCGATCGGCCGCAGGATCGGCTCCACCGCATGGCCGATGCCATAGGCGAGGCTGTACTCGATTGCCGGCCGGTCGGCGCCCTCCGGCGGTCGCGGGACGGAGGAGAGGAACCAGATCACCACCATCATCGAGAGGATGATGGTCCCCGCCCGGCGCAGGAAGGCCTGGGCCCGCTGCCACAGCGCCAGCAGCACGTCGCGCCAGCGCGGCAGCTTGTAGTCCGGCAGCTCCAGCATGAAGGGCTCGCTCGGCGTCCCGCGCCAGAGCAGCCGCTTGAAGACGAAGGACATGATCAGCGCGCTGGCGATGCCCGCGGCATAGAGCCCGAACATGACCAGCCCCTGCAGCCCGACCCAGCCCCAGACCGGGCGATCCTCGATGAAGGCGCCGATGATCAGCGTATAGACCGGGATGCGGGCCGAGCAGGTCATCAGCGGCGCCACCAGGATCGTCGCCAGCCGGTCCCGCCGGCTGTCGATCACCCGCGTCGCCATGATCCCCGGGATGGCGCAGGCGAAGGAGGACAGCAGCGGGATGAAGGCCCGGCCATGCAGGCCCGCGCCGCCCATGATCCGGTCCATCAGGAAGGCGGCCCGGGCCATGTAGCCGAAATCCTCCAGCAGGAGGATGAAGAGGAACAGGATCAGGATCTGCGGCAGGAAGACCAGCACGCTGCCGACGCCGGCGATCAGCCCGTCCTGCACGAAGCTCCGCACCAGGCCGAGCGGCCCATCCGCCGGTAGCAGCCCGCCGACGGCGGCGCCCAGCGCCTGGAAGCCGCCGTCGATCAGCTCCATCGGCGCTTCCGCCCAGGCAAACACCGCCTGGAACATCAGGAAGAGCACGACCAGCAGGATCGCCAAGCCGGCCACCGGATGCAGCAGCACCGCATCCAGCCGCCGGGTGAGCGCATCCCGCCGGTCCGGCGCATGCACCGCGGCGGCCAGGATGCGGTCGGCCTCCTTCTGCAGCCGGCGGATGCCGGCGGCATCCGGCGCCGACCAGGAGGCCAGCGGCGCCTCCGGCATCTCGCCCCGGCGGTCGATCGCCTCCAGCAGCGCCGCCGTGCCGCCCCGCCGCACCGCGACGGCGGTGACGACCGGCAGGCCCAGCTCGGCCGCCAGCCGGTCGGTATCGATCTCGAGGCCCCGGTGCCGGGCGATGTCGAACATGTTGAGCACCAGCAGGATCGGCCGGCCGGTCTGCTTGAGCTCCAGCACCAGCCGCAGGCCGAGCCGCAGGTTGGTCGCATCGGCGACGCAGACCATGAGGTCCGGCACCGCCACCCCGGCCTGGCTGCCCAGCACCACGTCGCGCGTCACCTGCTCGTCCGGGCTGCGGGCGCGGAGGGAATAGGTGCCGGGCAGGTCGAGCAGCAGCACCCGGCGGCCGGCCGGGGTGGCGAAGCTGCCTTCCTTCCGTTCCACCGTCACGCCGGGGTAATTGGCCACGCGCTGGTGGCTGCCGGTCAGGGCATTGAACAGCGCGGTCTTGCCGCAATTCGGGTTGCCCACCAGGGCGACCCGCAGGTCGCGCTGGGTCTCCCGCTGGGCCTGGGCCAGGACATTCATCGCGGGCTACCCGAGCGGCTCCACCAGGATGGCCAGGGCCTCGCGCCGGCGGAGCGCGATGGTCGCATTGTCCACCCGCACCGCGATCGGATCGCGGCCGAACAGGCCCTGGTGCAGGATCTCGACCCGCGCGCCCTCGACAAAGCCGAGTTCCAGCAGGCGCCGCTCGATCTCCTCCGCCGGCAACCCGCCGGACGCCTCGGCCCGCAGGCCGCGGATACGGCCGCGGAAACCCTGCGGCGCGGCGCCGAGGGCGAGCCCCGGGAGGCTCGGCGAGACCGGTGGGAAGGCGGCGTCAGCGGCGTCGACGGTGATGGACATGCGGGACCCAGTCCGGTTGCCCCCTTGTAGATGCGAACGCTTGGCATTTGCAAATCACGCAAGGGAAGTACCCAGGATGGCACCCGGCCAGGGGTCGCGCCAGGGCCGACGCGGGAGAAGCCCCACGCCGGCGCCGAAGCCTCAGATGTCCCGCGGCGGGCGCGGCCGGCGCGGCACCCGCGGGCCGGTGCCGAACTGTTCCTGGTGCGGCGGCCCCCGGCGCTCCCGCGGCGGCGGCGGCGGGGCGGCCAGCTCCGCCATCAGCTCCTTGATCTTGGCGGCGATCGAGGTCCGCAGCTCCGGCGAGGTATGCGGCTTCATCGAATGCCAGGTTTCCTTCAGCTCAGCCAACTGGCGCATCTTCTCCTCCCGCGTCCGCTTCAGCGGTCGGTTGTCGGAGAATTGGCCATCGAAGGAACGCATCGTACTCTCCAGGCATGGGTTGCGGCGCCACGCGAGGGCGCGCACCGAAGGTCCGGCAAGGGGCCGGCCCGGTTGCAGAAGTCTAGCAGAATGCCCGGCGCGATGCGCGGGGGAAGCGGGGGCCGGCCGCGACCGGCCCCTCAATACCCTCGGGTGATGCTCAGATGTCGAGCATCAGCCGGCGCGGATCCTCGATGCTTTCCTTCACCCGGACCAGAAAGCTGACGGCTTCCTTGCCGTCCACGATCCGGTGGTCGTAGCTCAGCGCCAGGTACATCATCGGCCGGATCTCGATCTTGCCGCCGACCACCATCGGCCGCTCCTGGATCTTGTGCATGCCCAGGATGCCGGACTGCGGCGGATTCAGGATCGGGGTGCTCATCAGGCTGCCGTAGATGCCGCCGTTGGTGATGGTGAAGCTGCCGCCGGTCATCTCCTCGAGCTTGAGCTGGCCGTCGCGGACCCGCTTGCCGAAGGCGCCGATGGTCTTCTCGATGGTGGCGAAGCCCATGTCGTCGGCATTGCGCAGCACCGGCACGACCAGCCCGTTCGGGCCGCCGACCGCGATGCCCATGTGGACGAAGTGCTTGTAGACCACCTCGTCGCCGTCGATCTCGGCATTGACCGCCGGGACTTCCTTCAGCGCGGCGACGCAGGCCTTCACGAAGAAGGACATGAAGCCGAGCTTCACGCCGTGCTTCTTCTCGAAGACGTCGCGGTACTCGGTCCGCAGCGCCATCGCCGCGCCCATGTCCACCTCGTTGAAGGTGGTCAGCATGGCGGCGGTGTTCTGCGCCTCCTTCAGCCGGCGGGCGATGGTGATGCGCAGGCGGGTCATCTTCACCCGCTCCTCGCCGGCATCGGCCGGGCGGGGCGCCTTGGCGGCGGGGGCGGCAGCCGGGGCCGCGGCGGGGCGGGACAGGAAGTCCAGCACGTCGCCCTTGCTGATCCGGCCGTCCTTGGCGGTGCCGGCGCCGACCTGCTCGGCGCTGACCTTGTTCTCCGCCATCATCTTGGCCGCGGCGGGCAGCGGCGCATGCGGAGTGCCGGGCACGGCGACGGGGCCGGCGGGCACCCGCGGCTCCTCCACCTTCGGCTGCGCCGCGGCGGCGGGCGCCGGGGTGGGTGCAGGCGCCGGGGCGGCCACCGCCGGCTTGGCCGCGGCACCGGCGCCGGCGGCACCGATCACGCCCAGCACCGCACCCGGCACCACCTCGGCGCCTTCGTCGGCGGCGATCGATTCGATGACCCCGGCGGTCGGGGAGGGAACCTCCACCGTCACCTTGTCGGTCTCGAGCTCGACCAGCGGCTCATCCACCGCCACCTGCTCGCCGGCCTTCTTCAGCCAGCGGGCTACGGTGGCGCTGCTGACGCTCTCGCCCAGGGTGGGTACCAGAATATCCGTCGCCATCTCTATCGCCTTCCCATCCGTGGGCGGAGCCAATCAAGCCAGGGCATCAAAGCCCCAGCGCGGCCCGCCATCAAAGTCCCAGTGCTGCCCGCACAAGAGCTTCCTGCTGCTGCTGGTGAACCCGGGCGAGACCCGTCGCCGGGCTCGCCGCATCCTCGCGGCCGATGTAGTCCGGCCGCTTCGCCTTGATGTCGAGGGTCTTCAGGACCTTCTCGATCCGCCGGTCCACGAAGGTCCAGGCGCCCATGTTCTCCGGCTCCTCCTGGCACCAGACCACCTCCGCGTTGCGGTAGGGGGCCAATGCCCGGCTGAGGCTGGTCTGCGGGAAGGGATGGATCTGCTCCACCCGGATGATGGCCACGTCCTTCACCCCCTTGTCCCGGCGTTCCTGCAGCAGGTCGTAATAGACCTTGCCGGTGCAGAGCACGACGCGCTTGACTTCCTCCTCGGGGGCGATCGCGTCGATCTCGGGGATCACGTACTTGAAGGCGCTGCCCGGGCCGAAGTCGGACAGGCTGCTGACCGCCAGCTTGTGCCGCAGCAGCGACTTCGGCGTCATCAGCACCAGCGGCTTGCGGTAATTCGCCTTCAGCTGGCGGCGGAGCGCGTGGAAGTAGTTGGCCGGCGTGGTCAGGTTGCAGACCCGCATGTTCCGCTCGGCGCAGAGCTGGAGGTAGCGCTCCAGCCGGGCCGAGGAATGCTCCGGCCCCTGCCCCTCGTAGCCATGCGGCAGCAGCATCACCAGGCCGGACATCCGCAGCCACTTGGTCTCGCCCGAGGCGATGAACTGGTCGATGATGACCTGGGCGCCATTGGCGAAGTCGCCGAACTGCGCCTCCCACAGCACCAGCGTATGCGGGTCGGCCAGGGAATAGCCGTAGTCGTAGCCGAGCACGCCGAACTCGCTCAGCAGGCTGTTGAAGGCCTCGAACCGTGGCTGGCCCGAACGGATGTTGTTGAGCGGCACGTATTCCGCCTGGGTCGCCTGGTCGACCAGCACCGCATGGCGATGGCTGAAGGTGCCGCGCTGCACGTCCTCGCCCGAGAGGCGGACGCGATGGCCTTCCAGCAGCAGGGTGCCGAAGCCCAGCGCCTCGCCGGTCGCCCAGTCGATGCCCTCGCCCGATTCGATCGCCTGGCGCTTGGCCTCGAGCTGCCGGGCGATCTTCGGGTTCACCCCGAAGCCCTCCGGCACCCGGGCCAGGGCACCGCCGACCTCGCGCAGGGTCTCGAGCGGCACCGCGGTCGGGTGCAGCTGCTCGACCGAATCATCGATCCCGATCGGCTTCAGGCCGGACCAATGGCCTTCCAGCCAATCCGCCTTGTTCGGCTTGAAATTCTGCGCCGCCTCATGCGCCGCTTCCAGCCGGGCATTGAAGGCATCCAGGATGGCCTTGGACTCCTCGGCCGGGATGCTGCCTTCCGCCGCCAGCCGGTCCGCATAAAGCGTCCGGGTGGTCTTCATCTCCTTGATCCGGCCGTACATGATCGGCTGGGTGAAGGCCGGCTCGTCGCTCTCGTTGTGGCCGTGCCGGCGGTAGCAAACGATGTCCACCACCACGTCGGTCGAGAAGGTCTGGCGGAATTCGGCCGCGAGGCGGGAGACGAAGACCACCGCTTCCGGGTTGTCCCCGTTCACGTGCCAGATCGGCGCCTGCACCGCCTTGGCGATATCGGTGCAGTACAGGCCGGAATAGGCATGCGCCGGCACCGTGGTGAAGCCGATCTGGTTGTTGGTGACGATATGCACCGTGCCGCCGGTGCGGTAGCCGATGAGCTGGCTCATCGCCATCGTCTCGTACACCAGGCCCTGCCCGGCGAAGGCGGCATCGCCATGCAGCAGGATGGCCATGACGGAATGCCGGCCCTTGGTATCCCCGGCCATGTCCTGCCGCGCCCGGACCTTGCCGACCACCACCGGGTCGACCGCCTCGAGATGCGAGGGGTTCGGCTGCAGGGACAGATGCACCGGGCGGCCCGCCACCTCGATGTCGGTGCTGGTGCCCAGGTGGTACTTCACGTCGCCCGAGCCCTGGACGTCGTCCGGGTTGGCGCCGACGCCCTTGAACTCGGAGAAGACCTGGGTGAAGGCCTTCTTCACCACGTTGACCAGCACGTTCAGCCGGCCGCGATGCGCCATGCCGATGGCGATCTCGTTCACGCCGGCCTTGGCCGCGCTCTCGATCACGGTCTGGATCGAGGGGATGGTGCTCTCGCCGCCCTCCAGCCCGAAGCGCTTGGTGGAGACATACTTGCGGGCGCAGAAGGCCTCGAAGCCCTCGGCCTCGGTCAGCTGCTCCAGGATCTGGCGCTTGCCCGCCTTGTCGAAGGCGGTCGCCCAGGGCGCGCCTTCCATGTGCTGCTGGATCCAGGCCTTCTGGTCCGGGTCCTGGATATGCATGAACTCGACGCCGATCGGCCCGCAATAGGTCGCGCGGCAGACCTCCATGATCTGGCGCGGGGTCGCCGTATCCAGCCCCAGCACGCCGTTGATGAAGACCGGGCGATCCATGTCCGCCGGGGTGAAGCCCCAGAAGACGGGGTCCAGCTCCTGGTGCGGCTTGTGGTGCTGCAGGCCGAGCGGGTCGAGTTGCGCATGCAGGTGGCCGCGGACGCGGTAGCTGCGGATCAGCATCAGCGCGCGGATCGAATCGAGCTGGGCGCGGCGGATCGTCTCGGGATCGATCGCGGCGGGCGCGGGCGCGGCGGCCGGGGCAGCGCCCGGCTTGCCCTTGGCCGCCGGCGGCGCCTCGGGCTCCGGCGCGAAGCCGCCGCGCGGCCGCGGCGCCCAGGAGGCACCGACCGCATCGGTCAGCACCGCCTTGGCGTCGTCGTCCAGCAGGGCGAAGAGTTCGGCGAAGGATGGATCGACGCTATCCGGCTTTTCCGCCCAGCGGGCGTAGAGATCGGCGAGGAAGGCGGCATTGGCGCCCGTCATCGCAGTCGCGAGGATATCCACTCCGGCCATCTGTCTCTCCGTGCCGGCCAAGGGAGCCGGCGGTCACTGTCAGCGCATGCGGCAGACCGCCGCATCCATATTGGACGCGGCGATGGTTAACATAAGGTCCATGGCGGCACTGCGGCAGGGGCATGCCGCATCATGCAGGGCAGACCCGCGCCATATGCCGGTCGCCCCGCCGCTTTTCAAGGCAAACCGTGCCTAGCCCTTGAGCGCCTTCACCATGGTCGAGCCCAGCGCCGCCGGGCTGTCGGCCACGTGGATGCCGGCCGCGCGCATCGCCTCGAACTTCGCCTCCGCGGTGTCCTTGCCGCCGGAGATGACCGCGCCGGCATGGCCCATGCGGCGGCCCGGCGGGGCGGTGGCCCCGGCGATGAAGCCGACGACCGGCTTGTAGTTGGCGCCGCCCGGCCGATTCTCGCGGCCCAGGAACTCCGCCGCCTGGATCTCGGACTGGCCGCCGATCTCGCCGATCATGACGATCGACTTGGTCTCGGGGTCGGCCAGGAAGAGCTCCAGCACCTCGATGAAGTCGGTGCCCTTCACCGGATCGCCGCCGATGCCGACGCAGGTGGACTGGCCGAGGCCGGCCGCCGTGGTCTGCGCCACTGCCTCATAGGTCAGGGTGCCCGAGCGGGACACGATGCCGACAGAGCCGCGGCGGTGGATATGGCCCGGCATGATGCCGATCTTGCAGGCATCCGGGGTGATGACACCGGGGCAGTTCGGGCCGATGAGGCGCGACTTCGAGCCGGACAGCGCCCGCTTCACCCGCACCATGTCGAGCACCGGGATGCCCTCGGTGATGCAGATGATCAGCGGCAGCTCGGCGTCGATCGCCTCGAGGATGGCATCGGCGGCAAACGGCGGCGGCACGTAGATGACGCTGGCATTGGCGCCGGTGGCGGCGACGCAATCGGCCACCGTATCGAAGACCGGCAGGCCGATGTGGGTGGAGCCGCCCTTGCCCGGCGTCACGCCGCCGACGTACTTCGAGCCATAGGCAATGCCCTGCTCGGCATGGAAGGTGCCCTGGGCGCCGGTGAAGCCCTGGGTCATGACCTTGGTGTTTTCGTCGATCAGGATCGCCATGGCTCAGGCCCCCTTAACCGCTGCGACAACCTTTTGCGCAGCGTCCGCCAGGTTCTCGGCCGGAATGATGGCCAGGCCGCTCTCGGCCAGGATCTTCTTGCCCAGCTCGACATTGGTGCCCTCGAGCCGCACGACCAGCGGCACCGAGAGCTTCAGGTTCTTCGAGGCCTCGACGATGCCGTTGGCGATCATGTCGCACTTGGCGATGCCGCCGAAGATGTTGACCAGGATCGCCTTGACGTTGACGTCGGAGGTGATGATCCGGAAGGCCTCGGTCACCCGCGCCGCATTGGCGGTGCCGCCGACGTCGAGGAAGTTGGCCGGGCTCGACCCATACAGCTTGATGATGTCCATGGTGGCCATCGCCAGCCCGGCGCCGTTCACCATGCAGCCGATCTCGCCGTCGAGCGCGACGTAGTTCAGGTCGTTCTTGACCGCGTCCAGCTCCTTCGGGTCCATCTCGCTGTCGTCGCGGAGACCCTCGAGGTCCTTGTGGCGGAACAGCGCGTTGTCGTCGAAGGAGACCTTGGCATCCAGCGCCACGATGTCGCCGGCGCCGGTGACGACCAGCGGGTTGATCTCGACGATGGCGCAGTCCAGCTCCTGGAAGGCGCCGTAGAGCGACAGCACGAATTTGGTGAAGCTGCCGACCTGCTTGCCGGTCAGCCCGAGGCCGAAGGCCAGCTTGCGCGCATGGAAGGCGGAGATGCCGGAGGCCGGGTCGACCGCGACCTTCAGGATCTTCTCGGGGTGGTGCTCGGCCACCTCCTCGATCTCCATGCCGCCCTCGGTCGAGGCCATGACGGTGACGCGCGAGCTGTCGCGGTCCACCAGCAGGCCGAGGTAGAGCTCGCGCTTGATGTCGCAGCCGTCCTCGACGTAGACGCGGGAGACCAGCTTGCCGGAATCGCCGGTCTGCTTGGTGACCAGGGTCTTGCCGATCATCGCCTCGGCCGCGGCCTTCACGTCCTCGACCGACTTGACGACGCGAACACCGCCCTTGCCGTTCGGGTCTTCCTTGAAGCGCCCGGCGCCACGCCCACCGGCATGGATCTGGGACTTCACCACATAGACCGGGCCGGGCAGCTTCGCGGCGGCCGCGGCGGCTTCCTCGGCGGTCCAGGCCACATGGCCCTGGAGCACTGCGACGCCGTAGCGCCCCAGCAGCTCCTTCGCCTGGTATTCATGGATGTTCATTCGGTCATCCCTTGCAAGCGAGTGGGGCCAAGTGGCGTCTGGATCAGACGCCGAGCTTCTTGAAGTCCTCGATCAGCTTCTTCACCGCGTCGCAGGACGCATCGAAGGCCTTCTTCTCTTCCGGCGTGAACTGGACCTCGACGATCCGCTCGGCGCCGCCGGCACCGATCACCACCGGCACGCCGACATAGAAGTCGCTCAGCCCATACTCGCCGTTCAGCATGACGGCCGCCGGCAGGACCCGCTTCTTGTCCAGCAGATAGGCCTCGGCCATGGCGATGGCGGAAGCGGCCGGGGCATAGAAGGCGGAGCCGCGCTCGAGCAGCTTCACGATCTCGCCGCCGCCATTGGCGGTGCGGGCGACGATCGAGTCGATCTTCTCCTGCGTGGTCCAGCCCATCTTGATCAGGTCGGGCACCGGGATGCCGGCCACGGTGGAATAGCGGGTCAGCGGCACCATGGTGTCGCCGTGGCCGCCGAGCACGAAGGCGGTCACGTCCTCGACCGAGACGTTGAACTCCTGCGCCAGGAACAGGCGGAAGCGGCTGCTGTCCAGCACGCCGGCCATGCCGACGACCATGTTGGAGGGCAGGCCCGACTTCTGCTGCAGCGCCCAGACCATGACGTCGAGCGGATTGGTGATGCAGATCACGAAGGCGCCCGGGGCATGGGTCTTGATGCCCTCGGCCACCTGGCCCATCACGCCGGCATTCTTGGTCAGCAGGTCGTCGCGGCTCATCCCCGGCATGCGCGGGAAGCCGGCGGTGACGATGATGACATCGGCCCCGGCGATGGCGGCATAGTCGCCGGTGCCAACCATGTTGCTGTCGAACCCATCGACCGGGCCGGACTGCATGATGTCGAGCGCCTTGCCGGCGGCGACGCCGGGGAATACGTCGAACATGACGACGTCGCCCAGCTGCTTGAGGCCGATCAGGTGGGCGAGGGTGCCGCCGATATTGCCGGCGCCGATCAGCGCGATCTTCTTGCGGGCCATGACGTGTCCTTAGAAGCCAGATGGCAGGAAATGCCAGGGCGGACGGGCCGCCCCGAGCAAAAACAGCGCCGGCTTCCTACTCCCGCCCGCCGGGGGCGGCAAGGCGGGCCCTTACGGGATCAAATGGGCATGCAGCGGGTGATGTCTTCATGCCCCCGCGCCAGGGTGGCCATGGTGCCGTCCGGGCATTCATTGGCCTGGATCCCGGCCGCCGGCGACAGGCCCTGGGTCCAGTTCATCCGCGGGCTGCGGCATTGCCCCCCCCGGCGTGCGGTGCATGTCCCGGCCGCGGCGGAGGCCGCCCGCTGGTCCCGCATCACCACGAGCTGTCCCCGCATCGGGGCGGACCGCTGCACCGCCACCTGGCGCCCGCGCATCGCGGCCTGGCGGTTGGCAAACCGGTGGCTGGCAAACCGGCGGCTGGCCACCGGACGCATGGCGGACCGGGCCGGCATCGCATGACTGACCGGCTGGACCCGCGCCTGCACCCGCTGCTGCCTGCCCCCCGGCCTTTCCGCCGCCTCGGCCGCCACCATGGGCGCCGTCGCGAAAACCAGGCCGGCCAAGGCGAGTATCAGCAGGCGCATGCGGTGTCCTCTCGATTCCGTGAACCTTATTGCCGGATATTACGTCAGATGCGGCAGTGCGAGATAGTCCTGACTTTGCATTTCCATCAATCGACTAGCGGTTCTTTCGAACATGGCGGCGTTCTCGCCCTGTTCGTACAGCGCGTCCGGAGTCGCCTGCGCCGAGGCCACCAGCTTGCAGCGATGCTCGTAGAGCGCATCGACCAGGGTGATGAAGCGGCGCGCCCGGTCGAAATTCTCCGGTCCCAGGCGGGGCACCCCATCCAGCACCAGCGTGTGGAAATGCGTCGCCACCGCCAGGAAATCCGCCGGTCCCAGCGGCTTGCCGCAGAGGTCGTCGAATTCCGCCCGGGCCACGCCGCGCGCCGCCTCCGGCAGGGCGACCTGCCGGCCGAGCACGCCGAGGTTGACCGGCTCGCCCCGCGCCACCCCGGTCAGCTCCAGGAAGGCGGCATCCAGCGCCCGCTCCGCCCGGCCATCCACCGGGCTGTGCCAGGTCGGCAGGCCGCGGATGCGCTCCCGCCGGTAGTCCCGCTGGGCCTCGAGATAGAGGACGTTCAGCCGCTTGTTGATCAGGGCGATGAAGGGCAGGAAGGCGTCGCGGCCCGGCCTGCCCTTGAACAGGTCGCTCGGCGCGGTGTTGCTGGTCGCCACCACCACCACGCCGCGGGCGAACAGCGCCTCGAACAGCCGGCCGAGGATCATCGCATCGGCGATGTCATGCACCTGGAATTCGTCGAAGCACAGCAGGGCGGCATCGGCGACGATGCTGGCGGCCAGCGGCGGGATGGGATCCGCCTCGCCGGGGTTGCGCTTCTTCCAGGCATGGATGCTCTGGTGGCAATCCTGCATGAACTGGTGGAAGTGGATGCGCCGCTTGCGGATGACGTCGGCGCAGTCGAAGAACAGGTCCATCAGCATGGACTTGCCCCGCCCCACCTCGCCGACGAGGTAGAGCCCCTGCGGCGTCCCCTCCGGCGCCTCGGGCACCGGCTTGCGGCGGCGGAAGCGCGCCAGGAAGCCCGCCTCCTCCGGGGCTTCCGGATGCGGGTCGTAGCCGCGCAGCCGGCGCCACAGCTCCTGCAGCGTCTCGGCCGCCAGGGCCTGGGCGACATCGGGCTTGAGCTGCCCGGCGGCGACGCGGGCGCGATAGGCCGGCAGCGGGCCTGCGGCGGTGCTGGGACGAGTCAGGGCATCCATCGGATGCCGGGGATAGCCCGGCCCAGCCCTTCCGACAACTGGACCCGGTTACTGCTGGGCCAGGTAATGCGCCAGCGCGGCGATATCCCCATCCGAGACGCCATAGACCACGGCGTTCATGTTGGTATCCGTCCCGTGCCGCTTGCCGTCGCGGTACTGGGTCAGGGATTGCGCCAGGTAGTCCTCCCGCTGCCCGGTGATGCGGGGGATCTGCGCCCGGCCGCGGTAGTCCGGCAGGTGGCAGATGCCGCAGCGCAGCTTCTCGCTCAACGCCGCCCCGGCCGCGTAGCGGGCGGCATCGCGCGGCGCCCGGTCCTCGGCATGGCCCGGCTTCAGGCCGGCGTAATGCGCGGCCAGCGCCTCCACCTCGGCGTCCTCCAGCCCCTGGGCCATGTCCGGCATGGGCGGCGCATCGCGCAGCCGCTCGCGGAACAGGATCATCTGCAAGGTGATGAATTCCTCCGGCTGCCCGGCGAGCGAGGGGATGTTCGGCATGGCCGAGATCCCCGCCGCGCCGTGGCAGCTGCCGCAGTTCCGCTCCGCCGCCAGCGCCTGGCCTGTGGCCGCGTCACCCGCGGTCTGGGCCTGGCCCGGTCCGGCCATCGCGGCGGCCACCAGGGCCGCCGCCATCCACTGGCTCCGCATCAGCGGGCGTAGGTGATGCGGTAGATGGCGCCCATCTGCTCGTCGCTCACCAGCAGGGACCCGTCCGGCAGCTGCTGCACGTCGGCCGGCCGGCCGAGGAAGTTGTTCCCCTCCAGCAGCCCGCCCAGGAAGGGATGCAGGGTCGGCTTGCCCTGGGCATCGAGCGTCACCCGGACCACGTCGTAGCCGACCCGCTGCGTGCGGTTCCAGGACCCGTGCCGGGCGATGAACATGCTGTTCTTGTACTCGGCCGGGAACATGTCGCCGGTGTAGAAGCGCATCCCGAGCGCCGCCGTATGCGCGCCGAGCCGCAGCGCCGGCGCCGAGAATTCGGAACACTCACGCCCCTTCACATCCGGGTCCTGCATGGAGCCCATGTGGCAATAGGGGAAGCCGAAGTGCTCGCCGACCTTCTGCACCACGCCGAGCGTATCCTCCGGCTCGTCCTCGCCGGCCCAGTCGCGGCCGTTGTTGCTGAACCAGAGCTGGCCCGTCGCCGGGTGATGCGCCATGCCGACGCTGTTCCGCACCCCGCGCGCCACCACTTCCCGCCCGGTCCCGTCCGGGTTGTAGCGCAGCAGCACCGCATGCCGGTTCTCATCGACCGAGCAGATGTTGCAGGGCGCGCCGACCTGCATATAGAGCTTCCCGTCCGGCCCGAAGGTCATGAACTTCCAGCCGTGGTGCTCCTCCGGCGGCAGGGCGAAGGCCGCGGTCAGGTCCACCGGGGTGCCCGGGGCATCCAGCTTCCCCTCGATCCCGTCGAAGCGCAGCACCTTGTTGATGGCGACGACGTAGAGCGCGCCGTCGCGGAAGGCGATGCCATTGGGGTTGTTGAGGCCGGAGGCGATGGTCCGCACCTTCTGCTGGCCATTCTCCATGCTGACCGCATAGACCCGGCCGATGGTGCGGGTGCCGATGAACAGCGTGCCATTGGCGCCGACCGCCATCATCCGGGCGCCGGGCATGCCATGCGCATAGACCTCCGCCTTGAAGCCTTCCGGCAGGGTCAGCCGCCCCACCGGCACCTGGGCCAGCGGGGTCACGGTCAGGCGGGGTGCATTGGGGGCGAGCGGCGAGGCGGCCTGGCTATCCGGCCTGCCCTGCTGCCAGCCTGGGACCGGCGGCTGCTGGGCCGAGGCGGCAAAACACAGGCTCATCGCGGCGCCCAGCGCCAGCAGGCTTCGCTTCATGGACAGTCCTCCCCGGGGGCGGGCGCTTGCGGCGTGCCTCGCCCAGATTCGAGGAGCCATCCTGGCAAAGCGGCCGGTCTCCCGCCAGCGACAAGTTTCGCCCAGGATATCATCAAACATAAAGATATCCTTATGCCTCACCGGAAGAGTCTGGCCAGCCCCGCGCCCGCGTGCTACGGCGCCGCGACGAGATCGAGGAACCAGACCATGGCCGCCACCCCTGACTACATCGTGAAAGACCTTTCGCTGGCCGATTGGGGCCGCAAGGAAATCGCGATGGCCGAGGACGAGATGCCCGGCCTGATGTCCGTCCGGAAGGAATACGGGCCCAGCCAGCCGCTGAAGGGCGCCCGCGTCGCCGGCTGCCTGCACATGACCATCCAGACCGCCGTGCTGATCGAGACGCTGAAGGCGCTCGGCGCCGATGTCCGCTGGAGCAGCTGCAACATCTTCTCGACGCAGGACCACGCCGCGGCCGCCATCGCCGCCGCCGGCACCCCGGTCTTCGCCGTGAAGGGCGAGAGCCTGCCGGAATACTGGGACTACGTGCAGAAGACCCTCGAATGGCATGACGGCGGCGAGCCGAACATGCTGCTCGACGACGGCGGCGACATGACGCTGCTGGTCCACTACGGCCTGCGCGCGGAACAGGGCGACGTCGCCTTCCTCGATGGCGCGACCAACGAGGAGGAGGAGGTCTTCTTCGCCCTCATCAAGAAGCTGATCGTCGAGAAGAAGGGCTGGTTCGCCAAGCTCGCCAAGTCGATCAAGGGCGTCTCCGAGGAGACCACCACCGGCGTCCACCGCCTGTACGTCATGGCCAAGGAAGGCAAGCTGCTCTTCCCCGCCATCAACGTGAACGACAGCGTCACCAAGTCGAAGTTCGACAACCTCTACGGCTGCCGCGAATCCCTGGTCGACGGCATCCGCCGCGGCACGGACGTGATGATGTCCGGCAAGATCGCCATGGTCGCGGGCTTCGGTGACGTCGGCAAGGGCAGCGCCGCCTCGCTGCGCAATGCCGGCTGCCGGGTGATGATCTCCGAGGCCGACCCGATCTGCGCGCTGCAGGCGGCGATGGAAGGCTATGAGGTCGTGACCATGGAGGATGCGGCGCCGCGCGCCGATATCTTCGTGACCGCGACCGGCAACGTCGACGTCATCACCATCGACCACCTGCGGGCGATGAAGCACCGCGCCATCGTCTGCAACATCGGCCACTTCGACAGCGAGATCCAGGTCGCGGCGCTGAAGAACTACAAGTGGACCAACATCAAGCCGCAGGTCGACGAGATCGAGTTCCCCGACGGCAAGCGCATCATCCTGCTCTCCGAGGGCCGGCTGGTGAACCTCGGCAATGCGACCGGCCACCCCAGCTTCGTCATGTCCGCCAGCTTCACCAACCAGACGCTGGCGCAGATCGACATCTGGACCAACCCGGGCAAGTACGAGAACAAGGTCTACGTCCTGCCGAAGCACCTGGATGAGAAGGTCGCCGCCCTCCACCTCGACAAGGTCGGCGCCAAGCTCACCAAGCTGACGCAGGCGCAGGCCAGCTACATCGGCGTGTCCGAGCAGGGCCCGTTCAAGGCCGAGCAGTACCGCTACTGAGGCTTGCCAGATCTGAGACTTGCCAGATGCGGCGGCGGAGCCATCTCCGCTGCCGCATGATCCTGTCCGCCATCGCCCTCCTCGCCCTGTCGCTGCTGTTCGGCGGCATGGCCTTCTTCGCCGCCGGCGTGGCGCCGCTGGTCTTCACCCGGCTGCCGCCGGAATGGGCCGGACGCTTCATCCGGCAGCTTTTCCCGGTCTACTACCTCTGGGTGCTTGCCTGCTCGGCCGCCGCGGCGGTCGCGCTGCTGCCGCTCCGGCCGGCCGATGCCGTCGTCATGGCCCTGGTCGCCGGGCTGACCGCTTGGCTGCGGCAGGGGCTGATGCCGCGGATCAACCGCCTGTCCGATGCCGCCCAGGCCGGTGATGCCGCCGCGAAGCCACGCTTCGATCGTGCCCACCGGTTGTCGGTCGGACTGAACCTCGCGCAGATGGTGGCCGCGGCGGTGGTGCTGGTCCGCTTCGCCTGACGCGCGTCAGCCCCGGCGGAGCAGGAACAGCGCCTGTTCCCCGAACAGGTTCGCCAGCCGGGCGGCCCGCCGCCACGGCGCCTTCAGCCCCCGCTCGTCCACCGCCAGCCATTGCTCGACCACGTAGCCATCCAGGGCGCAGAGGTCGAAGAAGTCGCGGATGGTGCAGGGGTGGATATTCGGCGTCTCGTACCAGCCGCGGTGCCAGGTCTCGGTCATCGGCATCCGGCCGGTGGACAGCAGCTGCCAGCGCACCAGCCAATGGCCGAAATTCGGGAAGCTGACGATCGCCCGGCGGCCGATCCGCAGCATCTGCCGCAGCACCTCGCGCGGCCGTTCCACCGCCTGCAGGGTGCGCGACAGCACCACGTAGTCGAAGGCGCCGTCGGGGTAGGAGGCGAGGTCGTGGTCGGCATCGCCATGGATGACGGCGAGCCCGGCCGCCACCGCCCGCGTCGCCTCGGCCATGTCGATCTCGATGCCACGGGCATCGGCGCCCTTCTCGGCGGTCAGATGCGCCAGCAGCGCGCCGTCGCCGCAGCCGATATCCAGCACCGTCGCCCCGGGCGTGACCATGTCGGCGATCAGCCGCAGGTCCAGCCGCATGTTCTTGGCGACATAGCGGATGGGGAAAGGGGTATCGGGCATGATCCGCCCGGAATAGCCCCCTGCCCCGGCGGCGGCAACGCTTCCTTCACCGAGCGCGTGGTCTGCTGCGGCTCCATCGCGCAGGATAGGGCAGCTTCCCCATGATCCGGCCCTCATGTCGGCCCCCATGATCAGGCTCCCATGACCAAGCTCCCATGCCGGCGCTGACCGCCGCGCTGACCGCCTCCCTGGCGAGGCTGCGGCCACCGGGCCGGCTTCGCGGCATCCTGGCCGAGCTGCCGGCGCGTGCCTCCCGCTGCCTTTCCGGCCTGCTGCGGACCGTGGCGGACCGGCTGGCCGGGCTGCCGGCCGATGCCCTCCCGCCCCAGGCCGCCCTCGCCCCGCCGCCCCGGCCGGTGGCGGAGGCTCTGGCGCCGGCACCCGGCGCACCGGCGGCCGATACCGTCGCCCTCGCCCGCGCCGGATGGGCCGACCGGCTCTGGGAGGATGGCTGCCTGCTGCCCGGTGGCGTGGCGGAGATCCAGCGCCTCTCCGGCCTGCTGCCGCTTTCCCCCGCCACCACCCTGCTGCTGGTCGGCCGGGATGGCGGCGGCGCGGCCGCCACCGTCGTCGGCCAGCGCGGCGCCTGGGTCGCCGCCCACCAGCAGGATGCCCGGATGGCGGAGCACATGCAGCATCGCCTGCGCGCCTTCGGCCGCCGCGCCACGGTTCTGCCCTGGCAGCCGGAGGCCCCGGCCTTCCGCAAGCAGTACCACCACCACGCCCTGGCGCTGGAACCGACGGCCGGCGGCGGCAGCTTCGCCACCCTGCTGCCCGCCCTGGCCGCGGCGCTGAAGCCGGATGCCCAGCTTGTGCTGCTGGATATCGTCGCCGGCCCCGCCGCCGCGGCGCATCGCCCGGCGCTCGACCGCTGGCTGGCGCTGGAGGGCCGCCCCGGCCTGCCCCCCGTCCGCCAGGCGGCGGAGGCCTCGATCCAGGCCGCCGGCTTCCAGCTGCATGTGGCGGAGGATGCCGGGCCCCGCCAATGCGCCGCGGTGACCGAAGGCTGGGCCCGGCTGATCGGCAGCCTGCGTGGCCAGCCCCAGCGTACCCCCCGATCCGAGGCGCTTGCCCTGATCACCGAAGCGGAGGTGTGGCTCCTGCGGCACCGGCTGCTGACCGCCGGCGCCATCGGCCTGTTCCGCTGGCACGCCACATTGCGGCGCTAGCCGACGCCGACGACCCGCCAGCCGTATTCGCTGCCCTGCGCTTCCCGGATCGTCACGTATTCCCCGGGACGAAGCTGTCCGGCGTTGCGGATCAGCGCATGCAGCGGGGCATCCTGAGTCTCGCCCCCGACCGGGAAGATCCGCAGGAACCAGCCGGTCTCCTCATCCCACTGCACGTCGCCGGGGCGCGGCGCCTCGCCCGGCCAGGTCCGCACCAGCGGCCAGGGATTGGGGTCGGCCAGCCAGGCCATGGGGTCCAGCATCCCGCCCGGCGTCAGCGCCACCGTCAGCTCGTACCGGTGCTCCGCGCTGCCCAGCGGGAAGCCGGGCCCATTGGCCATCACCAGGGTTACCAGGGGCATCGGCGCTTCAACCCTCCACCCGCCATGCCGGCGAGAGCAGCGCAAACGCCCAGGCACCGCCTTGGTTCAGATGGCGACACGAACCCCCAGCTCCACCACCCGGTCGGAGGGGATGCGGAAGAACTCGGTCGCCGGCACCGCATTGCGGGACATGAGGGTGAAGAGCCACTGCCGCCAGCGGGACATCTTCGGCACCACTGCCTGCACCAGCGTCTCCCGCCCCAGGAAGTAGCTGGACTGCATCGGGTCGAAGGCGACCCCCTCCTCGCGCAGGCTTTCCAGCTCGCGCGGGATGTTCGGGCTCTCCTGGAAGCCGTAGCGGATAATGACGCGGTGGATGCCGGCGCCCAGTTCCTGGACCTCCCGCCGCCGCTCAGGCCCCACCTGGGGCACGTCCTCGTTCAGCACCGTCACGAACATCACGCGCTCATGCAGCACCTTGTTGTGCTTCAGGTTGTGCAGCAGCGCGCCGGGGACATAGTCGGCCTGCCCGGTCATGAAGACGGCGATGCCCGGCACCCGGATGGTGCGGGACTGCGGCAGCCGGGCGAGGAAGGACTTCAGCGGCAGGCTGTCCTGGCGGAACCGGGCAAACAGCAGCTGCCGGCCGCGGTACCAGGTATTCATCAGGATCATCAGGATGCCGCCCAGCACCAGCGGCACATAGCCGCCATCCGGGATCTTCAGCACGTTGGCGATGAAGAAGACCGCATCCAGCGCCAGCAGCGGGGCGAAGACCGCCAGGGTCAGCGCCAGGGACCAGCCGAACTGCCGGTGGAAGACCAGCAGCGCGAGGCAGGAGGTGCAGACGAAGGTGCCCGTCACCGCGATGCCATAGGCCGCCGCCAGGCTGTCCGAGTTGCGGAATTCCAGCACCAGGATGACCACGCCGATCAGCAGCGCGAAATTCACCTGCGGCAGGTAGATCTGCCCCTCCTCGGTCACGCTGGTATGCCGCACCTCGAGCCGCGGCGAGAAGCCGAGCTGGACGCATTGCCGGGCGATCGAATAGGCGCCCGAGATCATCGCCTGGCTGGCGATGATGGTCGCCGCCGTCGCCAGCACCACCAGCGGCAGGCGGAACCACTCCGGCGCCAGCAGGAAGAAGGGGTTCTCCAGCGCCGCCGGATTGGACAGCAGCAGCGCCCCCTGGCCGAAGTAGTTCAGCGCCAGTGCCGGCAGCACGAAGGCCATCCAGGCGACCTGGATCGGCCTTTTGCCGAAATGGCCCATGTCGGCATACAGCGCCTCCGCCCCCGTCACCGCCAGCACGACGCTGCCCATGGCGATGAAGGCGGCCAGCTTGTAGACGTAGCAGAAATGGATCGCATAGGTCGGCGACAGCGCCACCAGCACCTCCGGCTCCCGCACCACCTCGACCAGGCCGAGGATGCCGATGGTGGCGAACCACAGGGCGCAGATCGGGCCGAAGATGGCCCCCATGCTGCCGGTGCCGCGATACTGGAAGACGAAGAGCCCGATCAGGATGACGATCGAGAGCGGGATCACCGCCTCCTCGAAGCCGGAGGAGACGACCTTCAGCCCCTCCACCGCCGAGAGCACGGAAATCGCCGGGGTGATGATGCCGTCGCCGAAGAACAGGCAAGCGCCGGCCATGCCGACCAGGGCCACCCACCAGCGGCCGCGCTCGGTCCGGCAGCAGCGCTGGGCCAGGGCCATCAGCGCCAGGATGCCCCCCTCCCCGCGGTTGTCGGCGCGCAGGACGAAGACGACGTATTTGATGGTGACGGTGAGGATCAGCGACCAGAAGATCAGGCTGAGCAGCCCCAGCACCTCCCAGCGTTCCACCCCATCGGCGGCGAAATGCAGGACGGAGGCCTTCAGCGCATAGAGCGGGCTGGTGCCGATATCCCCGTAGACCACCCCGAGCACGCCCAGGATCATGGCAGGGGTCAGAGGCCGCCGGCTGCCGGCGTCGTGGGAATCGGTCAAGGGATCAGGGGCCCCGGGGGGTGCGAAGGTCGGCACGCATAGGCCCGAGTCCAGGGGGGATGCAAGGGCATCCCCCCTGACGTCTCAGTGCCCCCGCAGGATCTGGCTGAGGAACAACTTCAGCCGTTCCGTCTGCGGCGTCTCGAAGACCTGGGTCGGGGTGCCCATCTCGACGATCTCGCCCCGGTCCATGAAGACCACCCGGTCCGCCACCTGCCGGGCGAAGCCCATCTCATGCGTCACGCAGATCATGGTCATGCCGGTCTCGGCGAGGCTGACCATGGTGTCCAGCACCTCCTTGATCATCTCGGGGTCGAGCGCGGAGGTGGGTTCGTCGAAGAGCATGATCTTCGGCTTCATGCAGAGCGCCCGGGCGATGGCGACCCGCTGCTGCTGCCCGCCGGAAAGCTGGCCGGGGTACTTCTTCGCCTGTTCCGGGATGCGCACCTTGGTCAGGTACTCCATCGCCAGCGCCTCGGCCTCCTTCTTCGGCATCCGGCGGACCCAGATCGGCGCCAGGGTGCAGTTCTCGAGGATGGTGAGATGGGGGAAGAGGTTGAAGCTCTGGAACACCATGCCGACCTCGCGGCGGATGTCGTCCAGCGCCTTCACGTCATCCGACAGCTCGATGCCGTTGACCTTGATGACGCCTTCCTGATGCGTCTCCAGCCGGTTGATGCAGCGGATCATGGTGGACTTGCCGGAGCCCGAGGGGCCGCAGACCACCACCCGCTCCCCCAGGGCGACGTTCAGGGAGACGTCGCGCAGCACATGCATGGCGCCGTACCACTTGTTGACCTTGTCCAGCAGGATGGCCGGCGGCGCATCGGTGCGGGCGGTGGAGGCGACGTGGTCCAGGGTCTCGCTCATCTCGTGTGTCCCCTTACCGCACGCGATGGCGGTTGAGTTCGGCTTCCAGGCTCTGGCTGTACTTGCTCATGGCGAAGCAGAAGACGAAGTAGATGGCGCCGACCGTCAGGTAGACCTCGACGCCGAAGCCCTGCCAGGCCGGCTCGATGATCGCGGTCTTGCCGGCGGTCAGCAGGTCGAAGATGCCGATGATCAGCACCAGCGACGTGTCCTTGAAGAAGCCGATGAAGGTATTGACCAGCGGCGGGATCACCAGCCGCAGCGCCTGCGGCAGGATGATGAAGCCGGTCTTGTGCCAGTAGGACAGGCCGAGCGCATCGGCCGCCTCGTATTGCCCCTTCGGCAGCGCCTGCAGCCCGCCGCGCACCACCTCCGCCAGATAGGCCCCGGCAAAGAGGATGATGGCGATCTGCGCCCGCAGCAGCTTGTCGACGTTCATGCCCTCCGGCAGGAACAGCGGGAACATCACGCTGGCCATGAACAGCAGGCTGATGAGCGGCACGCCGCGGATCAGCTCCACGTACAGCACGCAGATCGCCTTGATCGCCGGCAGGTTGGACCGCCGCCCGAGCGCCACGACGATGGCGAGCGGGAAGGCGAAGGCGAGCCCGAAGGTCGCCAGGATCAGGGTGATGACGAGGCCGCCCCAGCGCTCCTGCGGGACATAGGGCATGCCGAGCACGCCGCCCCACATCAGCACGCCGATCAGGGTCAGCACGCCGACCCAGACCAGCGCCAGCGACGGCCGCCAGAAGCGCCGCATCGCCGAGACGATGTAGAGCGCGACGAAGAGCACGACGCAGAGCGCCGGGCGCCAGTGCTCCTCGTACGGGTAGGTGCCGAACAGGATGAAGCGGTGCTTCTCCGTGATCACCGCCCAGCAGGCGCCGACCCCGCGGGCATCCCGGCAGGCCTGGGTCTGGTTGTCCGGCACCGACCAGACCGCCTGGACCACGGCCCAGTCGAAGAAGCCGATCGCCCAGCGGATGATGAAATAGGCCAGCACCAGGGTGACCGCGGTGGAAAGCCAGCCGGAGAACAGGTTGGTGCGGACCCAGCCGACGAAGCCGACCTGGGTCAGCGGCGCGGACCGGGGGGCGGCTTCCGGCACGGTGGCGGCGGCATTGAGGGTGACGTCGCTCATGGCTCAGCGCTCCACCAGGGCTATTTTCGCCTCGTAGCCGGCCCTCGGGCCAGCGAAGCGGATCAATGACAATGCGCGCATCACGTCACCTCTCCACCAGCGCGATGCGCGCGTTGTACCAGTTCATGAACAGGCTGATCGACAGGCTGATGGTCAGGTAGACCACCATGATGATGGCGATGCCCTCGATCGCCTGGCCGGTCTGGTTCAGCGTCGTATTGGCGATGCTGACGATGTCCTGGTAGCCGATCGCCACGGCCAGGCTGCTGTTCTTGGTGATGTTCAGGTACTGGCTGGTCATCGGCGGGATGATGACGCGCAGCGCCTGCGGCATGACCACCAGCTTCAGCACCGAACCCGGGCGAAGGCCGAGCGCCTGGGCCGCTTCCCACTGCCCATGCGGCACCGCCTGGATGCCGGACCGCACGATCTCGGCGATGAAGCCGGCGGTGTACATGGTCAGGCCGAGCAGCAACGCGAAATATTCCGGGCTCATGTTCAGCCCGCCGCGGAAGTTGAAGCCGCGCAGCGCCGGCCAGTCCACCACGAAGGGGGCGCCGGCGGCGTACCAGACGACCAGCGGAAGGACGAGGATGCAGCCGACGGCGATCGGCCAGACCGGCCGCGGCTTGCCGTCCAGGATCCGCTTCTTGATCGCGTCGCGCCGGTACAGCAGCGTATAGGCAAGCCCGAGGACGAAGGCGAGCAGCGCATAGGAATGCGCGTCCTGCCATTCGATCCAGGGCAGCTTCAGCCCGCGGTTCGACAGGAACACGCCGGCGACCGGGTTGATCGCCTGGCGCGGCCCCGGCAGCGCCTGCAGGATGGCGTACCAGAACAGCAGCTGCAGCAGCAGCGGCAGGTCGCGGATGACCTCGATGTAGACGCCGGCGATCTTCGACAGCAACCAGTTCTTCGACAGCCGGGCGATGCCGATCAGCGTGCCGAAGATGGTCGCCAGGATGATGCCGACGACGGCGACCTTCAGCGTGTTCAGCAGGCCGATCAGCAGGGCGCGGAAATAGGTATCGGTCGGGCTGTAGGGGATCAGATTCTCGGCGATCGGCAGCCCGGCTTCCCGGTTGAGGAAGCCGAAGCCGGTGGCGATCCGCCGCACCTCGAGGTTGTGGACGGTATTCGACCACAGCCACCAGACGATGCTGCCGAGCAGGCCGACGACGAGGATCTGCCAGACGATGGCGCGCACCCGTTCATCCGACCAGGACAGCCTTATGGGCCGGCGGGGCGGGGCGCGGAGCGATCGGGGGTCAATGGTGGTCTGGGACATCGGCGCGCCTTCTCGTCCAGGCCGTCAGCGGCAGGCAAGGGGAAGCCGGGCGTCGCCGCCCGGCTTCGGTAGGCTCAGCGGAAGGGCGGCGAGTATTGCAGCCCGCCCGGCGTCGTCCAGAGCGCATTCGGCCCGCGCTGGATGCCGATCGGCGTCAGGTGGCGGGCGAAGACCTCACCGTAATTGCCGACCGCCTTGATGACGTTGATCGCCCAGAGGTTGTCCAGGCCGAGCATCTTCCCGAGTTCGCCGTTCTTGCCGAGGATGCGCTGCACCTCCGGCCGCGGGTCGTTCGTCATCTGCTGCACATTGGCCTGGGTGATGCCGAATTCCTCGGCGCTCAGCAGTAGGAAATGGGTCCAGCGGACCACGTCGGCGAAGCGGGCATCGCCCTGGCGGACGCCGACGGCCAGCGGCTCCTTGCTGATGACCTCGGGCAGGATCAGGTGATCCTCCGGCTTCGGCTGGGCGGAGCGGGTGGCGGCGAGGCCGGAGACGTCGGTCGTATAGGCGTCGCAGCGGCCGGCGATATAGGCGGAGACGAGTTCCTCCAGCCGCTCGATCACCACCGGGGTGAAGCGGACCCGGCTGGCGCGCGACCAGTCGGTGAGGTTCTGTTCCGTGGTGGTGCCGGGCTGGACGCAGATGGTCGCGCCATCCAGCTCCTTGGCGGATTTCACCCCGAGGCTGGTCTTCACCATGAAGCCCTGGCCATCGAAGAAATTGGTCGCGGCGAAGTCGAGGCCGAGCGCGGTGTCGCGGGACAGGGTCCAGGTGGTGTTGCGCGCGAGGACGTCGACCTCACCGGATTGCAGGGCGGTGAAGCGTACCTGGGCGGTGGTCGGGACGAAGCGCACCTTGGACGGGTCGCCGAAGATGGCGGCGGCGATGGCGCGGCAGTAGTCGGCATCGAAGCCGCGCCAGACGCCCTGGCTATCCGGCTGGGCGAAGCCGGCCAGGCCGGTGGTCACGCCGCAGATGAGCTGGCCACGGGCGCGGACCGCATCGAAGGTATTGGAGGCATTGGTCGGCGCCGGCTGGGCCTGGGCGAGGCCCGGCAGCAGCATGGCGCAGCCGAGTGCGGCGGCACCCAAGGCACGCTTCAAGAAAAGCCCGAAGTGGGGCATCAATTCCGTCTCCCGTTGTGTCCAGCCCTCGGTGGGGCGGATCCCTGTCCCTGCTTGTCCAGCAAATGCTGCGCCAGGGGGGTGCAGGGCGCAACGTTTGATGCGCCTGCCGCCACCCCGGCCCGCTTGCCGGTCCTGCGGCGATAGCAGAGACAAGGATGAAAGCGAAGCGGCGGCTTGCGGCCTTCCGGCCTCGCAAACCCGTGGCTGCGAGCGGAACGGGCGGTCGCTGCACAACAAGACGGCGCCCGGGCGCCGCCGCCGTCAGCCGGCGGGCGGCAGTGCCGGCAGGCTGATGCGGAGACGGCCGGGCGCCGTCTCGGCCTGGCCGCCGGCGGCCTCGGCCAGGGCGGCCAGCCCGGCCAGCGCCGGCGGCTCCAGCCCATCCGGCATGGCGACGGCGAGCGTGACCTGGCCATCGGCATGCGACAGCGTCAGCGCCAGCCCGCCGCCGCGTGGCATCAGCTCGGCCGCCTGCTGCGCCAGGGTGAGCAGCGCATCCTCCAGCGCGGCGCGGTCCAGCAGCACCGGCGGATCCTCCGGCGCCATGTCCAGGACCAGGCCGCTGGCGCTGGGCAGCAGCAGCAGCAGCAGCGGCTGCAGGCTGGACAGCGCCTCCGAGAGGCTGACCCGGCCGGGCAGGCCGGTCGGCCGGCGGAGCAGGGTCAGCAGGGCGCGGGTCGAGCCATCCAGCCGTCGCGCGGCCTCATTGATGCGGTCGAGCTGGCGTTGCGGCCCGCCCACCGCGGCGGTGCGTTTCAGCAGTTCGAGATTGGCGAAGACCACGGTCAGCAGGTTGTTGATATCGTGCTGCACCGGCCGCGCCAGGGTGGCGACGGCCGTCATTCGCCGGGCGTGGGGAGCAAGCTTCGCCACCTCGGGATCCATCGGTAGAATTTCCTGGCCCGTCATGGACACCCGTGTATCGCGCCTGGGCGCGGAAGGCACCCCCTACTCACGGCAGGATCTCCGCCACGTCCCGGAAGAGCCGGGCCGGCAGGGTGCCGCCGCGGACATCGTCCATCGGCCGCGCGTCGTCGTTGCCGAGCCAGATGCCGATGACCCGGCTGCCGACCATGCCCATGAACCAGGCGTCGCGGAAGTCCTGCGTCGTGCCGGTCTTGCCGGCGACGGCGCGGCCGGGGATGGCGGCGGCGCGGCCGCTGCCGCGGGCGACCACGGCTTCCAGCATCCGGCGCAGCGCCGCGGCGTGCTCGGCCGCGACGACCCGGCGCGGCGCGGCGCGGGCGACCGGCGCGGCGCGGCCCCCGGCGGTGGCGGCGCTGGCGATGCCGTGCGGGGTGACGCGCAGCCCGCCATTGGCGATGGCGGCATAGCCGGTGGCGAGGTCGATCAGGGTCACCTCCCCGGTCCCCAGGGCCAGCGAGGCATCGTTCGGGAAGCGCCCCTCGACGCCGAGTCGCGTGGCCATCTCCATCGCGGCGCGCGGGCCGCCGGCCTTCAGCAGCACCCGGACGCTGGCGGTATTCACCGAATTGGCCAGTGCTTCCTCCAGCGTGATCTCGCCGCGCGGGCGCCAGGTGCCGTTGCCGGGCGACCAGCCGCCGAGGCTGAGCGGCGTGTCGGCGACGAGGTCGTCCGGCGCCATGCCATGTTCCAGCGCGGCGAGGAAGTAGATCGGCTTGAAGGCGGAGCCGGGCTGGCGGCGAGCGCTGGTCGCGCGGTTGAACTGGCTGGCGCGGTAGTCCCGGCCGCCGGCCATGGCGCGGATGGCGCCCGAGGCGGCATCCATCACCAGCACCGCCCCCTGGCTGACCCCGGCCCGGGCGCCGGGGCCGGCAAGCAGCGCCTCGAGCCGCGCCTCCACCGCCGCCTGCAGCCGCGCGTCGAGGGTGGCGCGGAGGGTGAGGTCGGCATTGCCGGGGAAGGCCTCGGCCAGGTCCTCCAGCGCCCAGTCGGCGAACCAGCCGGCCTGGCGGCTGCCCGGCGGCGGCAGCCGCATGCGGGACAGCTCGGCATCGCGCTGCTGCTCGGTGATGGCGTGGTTGTCGAGCATCGCCTCCAGCACCTCCGCCGCGCGGGCGACGGCGAGGTCCGGCGCGGCGCGCGGGTTGTAGCGGGAGGGCGCCTTGGGCAGGCCGGCGAGCAGCGCCGATTGCCAGAGCGCCAGCCGCCGGGCGGGAATGCCGAAGAACAGCCGGGAGGCGGCATCGACGCCATAGGCGCCGGCGCCGAGATAGACCCGGTTGAGATAGATCTCGAGCAGCTGGTCCTTGGTGAAGCGGCGCTCGAGCCAGAGCGCCAGCAGGGCCTCCTGCGCCTTGCGGCGGAAATTGCGCTCCGGCGTCAGGAACAGGTTCTTGGCGAGCTGCTGGGTGAGGGTGGAGCCGCCCTGCACCACCTCCCCGGCCCGCCAATTGGCCAGGGCGGCGCGGGCCAGGCCCCAGGGGTCGATGCCGAAGTGGCTGCGGAAGCGGCGGTCCTCCACCGCCATCAGCGCGGCGGGAAGATGCGCGGGCAGGTCGCGCAGGCGGACGGTCTCCCCGTACAGGTCGCCCTGGGTCGCCAGCATGGATCCATCGGCGGCGAGCAGGGTGACGGAGGGGCGGCGCGTCGCGGCCGGCAGGCTGTCCGGCCGCGGCAGGTCCCAGGCGAAGACCAGCAGCAGCAGGGCAAGCGCCACGGCGCCCCAGATGCCGATCAGCAGCGGCCAGCGCAGCCAGTGCCAGCCGCCGCGGCGGACCGCACGGGAGGGGGCTGGGGGGGATGCAGGGGC
>NZ_CEEDBP010000051.1:0-35012 GCF_979252845.1 Belnapia sp. AC561 | reverse complement strand
GCCTGGGCCAGCGACTGGCAGCGCGCATCCGCCCCCGCCAGCCCGCCGAGATCAGCCCCCTGGCCGGAGCCGCTGCTGGTAACGAAGAAGCCCATGGTATTCGGCTGCGCCACGGCGCCCGGCGCCAGCCCCGCCGCCGGCACCAGAGCCAGCAGCCCCAATGCCAGTGGCCAATGCGATGCCTTCATCGATTCCTCCCGCGGCCGGCCTTGGTGGCCGTGCCTCGGCCGAGTGTCCGACGTTGCCGAAGCGGCCGCAACCGCCATGGCTTGCGCACCGCGCCGCCCGGCGCGAGGCTCCGGCAACCCCGAGGATCACCCGATGCCATCCGATGATTGGCGCGCCCGCGCCGGCAGCCCCTTCACCCCGGAAAAGCACCCCGCCCGCGGCCGCCGCGGCATGGTCGTCACCAACCACCCGCTGGCCTCCGCCGCCGGGGCGGAGATGCTGGCCGCCGGCGGCAATGCGGTGGATGCCGCCGTCGCCGCGCTGTTCGCCCTGACGGTGGTGGAGCCGATGATGGTCGGCCTGCTCGGCGGCGGCATGATGCATCTCCGCCTGCCGGACGGGACGCATACCGTGCTGGACGGCCTCTCCACCGTCCCCGCCGCCGGCACCCCGGACATGTACACCCCCGTCTCCCAGGACTGGCCCGCCGCGCTGGAGGTCGAGGGCCGGGCCAATACAATCGGCGCCACCGCGGTCGCCGTCCCCGGCAACCTGCTCGCCTGGGCGGAGGCATCGCGCCGGCACGGCCGCCTGCCGCTGGCCGATGTCATGCAGCCGGCCATCCGCCTCGCGGCGCGGGGCTATGCCATCACCCCCTACCTCGGCGAATGCCTCCGGGAGGCAGCGCCGGACCTGGCGCGCGATGCCGCCATCAGCGCCCTGCTGCTGCCCGGCGGCAGCCCGCTCCGCCCCGGCGACCGCCTGGTGCAGGGCGCCACCGCGGAAACCCTGCGCACCATCGCCGCCGAGGGCCCCGGCGCCCTGCATGGCGGCGCGATCGGCGCCGCCGTCGCCGCCCATGTCCAGCGCCTGGGCGGCATCCTCACCGGCGCCGACCTGCGCGACTTCAAGCTGGAGGAGCGCGCCGCCGTCCGCGGCAGCTACCGCGGCTACGAGGTGGTCGGCCCGCCGCCGCCCTCCTCCGGCGGCGTCCATGTCATCCAGATGCTGAACATCCTGGAGGGCTTCGACCTCCGCGCGCTCGGCTTCGGCACCGCCGCCACCACCCACCTGATCGCCGAGGCGCTGAAGATCGCCTTCGCCGACCGCGCCGCGGCCACCGCCGACCCGGCCTTCGTCACCGTCCCGGTCGACCGGCTGCTGTCGAAATCCTATGCGGTGGAACGCCGCGCCCTGCTCGACCGCGACCGGGCGCGGGACTGGCAGGCCGGCGTGGCGGCGGGCGAATCCCCCAATACCACCCACCTGACCGTCGCCGACGACGAGGGCCACATCGTCTGCGCCACCCACACCATCAACAGCCTCTTCGGCGCCCGCTTCCTGGTCCCCGAGGCCGGGCTCATCCCCAACAACTACATGGCGCTCTTCGACCCGCGCCCCGGCCATGCCCTGTCGATCGCCCCGGGCAAGCGCATCACCACCAGCCAGGCGCCGCTGATCGCCCTGCGGGACGGCAAGCCCTTCGCCGCCCTCGGCCTGCCCGGCGGGCTGCGCATCTTCGGCTCCGCCATGCAGGGCCTCATCGCCCTCATCGACCACGGCATGTCCCTGCAGGAAGCGGTCGAGGCGCCCCGCGTCTGGACGCAGGGGGGAAAGGGGGCGGGGCAGGCGCTGGAGGTCGAGGCCGGCATCGCCCCCGAGGTCCGCGCCGCGCTCGGCGCCCTCGGCCATCCGGTGACGGTCCTGCCGCATGTCGCGGGCGGCATGTGCGGCATCCGCTTCCATGCCGACGGCAGCCTGGAAGGTGCGGCCTGCTGGCGGGCGGATGGCACCGCCATCGGCCTCGGCGGCGGCCTGGCCCGGGACGGCGTGCGCTTCTGGCCGGACCGCGCCCTCCCCACCCCCTGACGTATCGATAAGACATCCCTGCCGGGTCATTCCCCTAGAAGTTGCTTTCTGGACATGGCCTCGCCTATCTGGACTGGCAGGACGCGCCGTTGCCGTCCTGCCAGGGGCGGGATCCATGCTGTCAGCCGCACGCACGACCGAGCTGGACCGGATGGGGCTGGACCGGATGGGGCCGGAACAGATGGGGCCGGAACAGGCGGCATACCCATGACCTTCCCCCCCACCGCCCGGCTGGCAATGGCCTGCATGCTGGCGCTCGTCTTCGCCTATCTGCTGGCGGTCTTCTGGCGGCAGGACCGCCGCCAGGTGGCGCTGGCGGAATGGAGCCTCGCCTGCCTGCTGATCGCCACCGCCGTGCCCATCCGGCTGGCATTCGGCGCCATCCCGGACTGGGTCTCCATCGGCATCGCCAATGCCTGCGTCTTCCTCGCCTTCGGCGGATTTTGGGCCGGTGCGCGGCGGTTCCGCGGGGGATTGCCCGCCCTGCCGGTCCGGCTCGGCGGCACGGTCCTGTGGCTGGCCCTGATGCCGCTGCTGCTCGACGACCTCCGGCAGCGTTTCATGCTCATCTCGGCCATCCTCGGCAGCTACAGCCTGCTGGTGGCCTGGGAATTCGGCCGCGGCATGCGGGTCGGCCGGCTGTCCTCGCATCCCCCGCTCATCACCGTCTTCGCCGCCCTCGGCCTGCTGGCGCTGCTCCGCGTCGGCTTCGCCTGGCGATTCGGCTTCGAGATCCCGGACCCGGACAGCCTGCCCTCGGCGCCCTGGAACGACGTGCTGGCCATCGCCATGCTCTCGGCCTTCGCCGGCATCGCCGTCATGCTGGTCGCCCTGGCGCGGGAAAGCGCCGAGCAGCGCACCGCCGCCCGGCTGACCGAGGCGCGCGACCTGGCCGATGCCGCCAACCGCAACAAGACCCGCTTCCTCGCCCGGATGAGCCATGAGCTGCGGACCCCGCTGAACGCCGTCTTCGGCATGGCCCAGGTGCTGGCGCGGGACCCCGACCTCAGCCCGGCCCAGCGCGCCCAGGCCGCCACCCTGGCCGAGGCCGGCCGCCACCTGCTGGCCATCGTCAACGACAGCCTGGACCTCGCTCGGGTCGAGGCCGGCCGGCTGGACCTCTCGCCCCAGCCCATCGTCCTGCAGGAAACCCTGGCCTCCACCCTGGCCCTGCTGGCCGCCGCCGCAGCCGACAAGCAGCTCGACCTGCGGCTCGAGGTGGCCGGGGAGCTGCCGCCGCTGGTCATGGCGGACCCGCTGCGGCTGCGCCAGATCCTCATGAACCTGCTGGGGAATGCGACCAAATTCACCCCCGTCGGCGGCGAGGTCGTGCTCGGCGCCCGCTGGGATGCCGGGGCCGCCACCCTCCACCTCACCGTCCGCGATACCGGGCCCGGCGTGCCGGCCGACTTGCGCGATGCACTCTTCGGCGAATTCGCCCGGGGGCGCCACCAGGCCAGCCCCGGAGAAGGTACCGCGGAAGGTACCGGTGAGGGTACCGGCTTGGGCCTCGCCATCTCCGCCGCCCTGGCCCAGGCCATGGGCGGTTCCCTCACCTATGCCCCGGCCCGCCCCCCTGCCCCGCACGGCAGCCTCTTCACCCTGGCCCTGCCGCTGACGGTGCAGGCGGTGCGGGCGCCGGACCGGCCGCTGCGCCTGCTGGTGGTGGACGACGTGCTGCCCAACCGGCTGGTCGCCCGGGCCCTGCTGGAACAGGCCGGCCATGCGGTGGCGGAGGCCGGGGACGGCAGCGGCGCCCTGGCCGCGCTGCAGGCCGGCCCGCTGCCGGATGCGGTGCTGATGGACGTGAACATGGCGCCGATGGATGGCCATGCCGCCACCCGCCATATCCGCGGCCTCGGCGGCGCCTTCGCCCGGCTGCCGGTCATCGCCATGACCGGGGATGCCGCCGCCGCCGATCTCGACGCCTGCCGGGAGGCCGGGATGGATGGCCATGTCGCCAAGCCCATCGACCGCACCGCGCTGCTGGCGGAACTGGCCCGGGTCACCGGGAGGGCCCTGAGCCCCGGCCGGCGGGAGGGGCTGACGCCCGCGGCATGAACCCTGCATGCTGCGCGGCGACATTGACCGGAGCCGCACCCATGCCCCACCCCTTCCACCTCGGCTGGTTCCTCCAGGGCTCCTCCGCCCAGGCCTGGGGCGAGCCCTTCACCGGCACCATCGGCACCGACTGGATGGTGCCGGACCTGTTCTGCGACATGGCCCGCCACCTGGAGCGCGCCTGCTTCGACTACATCCTGATCGAGGACAGCAGCTACGTCGGCGAAAGCTATGGCAACTCGCGCGAGTTGTATCTGAAGCACGCGCTGGCCGTGCCCCGCCAGGACCCCGCCATCACCGCGACGCTGATGGCGGCGGCGACCCAGCGCATCGGCATCGTCCCCACCTTCGCCACCTTCACCCACCCGCCCTACCTGCTGGCGCGGATGATGGCCTCGCTCGACCAGATCAGCCGCGGCCGCATCGGCTGGAACATGGTCACCGGCAGCTCGGACGTCGCCGCCCGCAACTACGGCCTGCCCGCCCTGCCCGAGCACGACATCCGATACGACATGGCCGATGAATACATGCAGGCGGTGAACGGCCTCTGGGACAGCTGGGAGCCCGGCGCCCTCATCGCCGACCGCGCCAGCGGCGTGATGATCGACCACACCAAGGTCCATGCCGTCGACTTCGAGGGCCGCTGGTACAGGACCCATGGGCCGCTGAATTCCGGCCCCTGCCCGCAGGGCCGCCCGGTGATCGCCCAGGCGGGCGGCAGCAACCGCGGCCGGCAATTCGCGTCGGCCAATGCCGATACCATCGTCGCCGGCGTCAAGGGCACCGCCGGCATGAAGGCCTACCGGGACGATGTCCGCGCCCGCGCCGCGGCCCAGGGGCGCGACCCGAACCGGGTGAAGGTGCTGTTCCTGGTCAACCCGGTCATCGGCCATACCCAGGCGGAGGCCGAGGAACGCCTGGCCCAGCGCCGCGCCCGCGCCGAGGCCCAGATCCCGCAGCTGCTGGCCTTCTTCGGCAAGATCACCAACATCGACTTCGCCCAGTACGACCTCGACACGCCGGTGAACACGCTCGACCTGCACACCAACGGCCACCAGCAGAGCCTGGACGACTTCAAGCGCACCGCCGGCAGCAAGTCGCTGCGCCAGGCCATGCTCAGCTACCGCGGCACCTCCGGCTCGATCGAGCTGGTCGGCACGCCGGATGCCATCGCCGGGCAGATGGCCGAGGCGATGGAGGAGGTCGGCGGCGACGGCTTCCTGTTCTCGATGACCGACGTCAGCCGCCGCACCATCGCCGAGGTCGCCGATGGCCTGGTGCCCGCGTTGCAGGCCCGCGGCCTGACCCGCCGCGCCTATGCGCATGCCCAATTCCGCGACAATTTGCTGGAATTCTGAGGCGGGCTATCCTGGCCGCAACAACGTCCAGGAGAATCACCGATGGCCCCGCGTATCGTCATGATGGACAGCGCCTTGAGCGCTGCCGAGATCGCCCGCGAACTCGCCCCCGCCGGCATGGAGCTGGTGATCGCCCCCTTCGGCAGCCCCGAATTCAAGGCCGCCGCGCCGGGCGCCGATTTCCTCGTCGGCTTCGGCAACAAGGCGATCGACGCCGGCTTCCTCGCCACCACGCCGAAGCTGAAGCTGTTCCAGCTGCTCTCGGCCGGCTACGACACGGTCGATATCGAAGCCGCCCGCGGCGCCGGCATCCCCGTCTGCAACAACGGCGGCGCCAATTCCACCGCGGTCGCCGAACATGCGCTGATGCTGATGCTGGCGACCTGCCGCCGCCTGGTCTGGCAGCATGAGAGCGTGGTCGCCGGCCGCTGGCGCGGCAACAACCCGGGCAGCACCAAGCTGTTCGAGCTGCGCGACAAGGTGCTCGGCATCGTGGGTCTCGGCGCCATCGGCAAGAAGGTCGCGCGGCTGGCCAATGCCTTCGGCATGACGGTGCACTACTACGACATCCGCCGCGTCTCCGAGGCGGAGGAGGACGCGCTCGACGTCCGCTTCAAGCTGCTGGGCGAGATCCTGCGCAACGCCGACATCGTCTCGCTGCATGTCCCGCTGACGCCGGCCAGCAAGCACCTGATCGGCGCCGCCGAGCTAGCGCAGATGAAGCCGACCGCCTACCTGGTCAATACCTGCCGCGGCCCGGTGATCGACGAGGTGGCGCTGACCGCGGCGCTCGAATCCGGCGGCATCGCCGGTGCCGGCCTCGATGTCTTCGACCAGGAACCGCCGCCGGCCGACAACCCGCTGTTCAGGCTGCCGAACGTCATCCTGACCCCGCATTTCGCCGGCCCCACCTGGGACAACCAGCAGGCCCGCTTCCGCAACGCCTTCGACAATTGCCAGCGGGTGGCGCGCGGCGAGAAGCCGCTCTGGATCATCCCCGAGCTGGCGTAGAGGAAGGCGCCGGCCGCACGGCCGGCGCCCCTCGCCTCAACCCTCGTAGGCGACGGTCTTCTGGGTCTGCTCGCCGAGGCCCTGGATGCCGAGCTTCATGGTCTGCCCGGCCTTCAGGAAGATCGGCGCCGGCTTCTTGCCGAGGCCCACGCCCGGCGGCGTGCCGGTGAAGATCACGTCGCCCGGATGCAGCGTGATCATGTGCGAGACATAGGAGACGATGGTCTTCACCCCGAAGATCATCGTCCGCGTGCTGCCATCCTGCATCCGCACGCCGTCCACGTCGCAGAACATCGTCAGGTTTTGCGGATCCGGCACCTCATCCTTGGTCACCAGCCAGGGGCCGACCGGGCCGAAGGTGTCGCAGCCCTTGCCCTTGTCCCAGGCGCCGCCGCGCTCGATCTGCCACTCGCGCTCGGAGACGTCGTTGCCCAGCGCATAGCCGGCCACATGGTCCAGCGCCGCATCCTCCGACACGCACTTCGCCTTGGTGCCGATGACGATGCAGAGCTCGACTTCCCAGTCGGACTTCACCGAGTTCTTCGGGATGATGACGTCGTCGTTCGGGCCGCACAGCGCGCCGAGCGACTTCAGGAAGACGATCGGCTCCTTCGGCACCGGCGAGCCGGTCTCGGCCGCATGGTCGGCATAGTTCAGCCCGATGCAGATCAGGTTCTTCATCCCCGTCGTCGGCGGCCCGATGCGCGGGCTGCCGGAGACGGCCGGCAGCGAGGCCGGGTCGAGCGCCGCGAGCTTCGCCAGCCCGGCGGCGGAAAGCGCCTCCCCGGCGAGGTCGGGGATCACCCCGGACAGGTCACGGATGGTGCCCGAGGCATCGAGCATGCCGGGCTTTTCCTGGCCATCGGGGCCGTAGCGCAAAAGCTTCATGGGATCGTCTCCTGTTTTCAAAAGCATCGGCACGAAGGCTTGGTGTGGCGGCTTCGTGCCGATGCGCCAACTAAAGGGTCCAGCCGCCGTCGATGACGATGGCCTGGCCGGTCACGAAGGTGCTCTCCGGCGCCGAGAGATAGACGACCAGCGCCGCCATCTCCTCGGCCGTCGCCAGCCGCCCCATCGCCTGGCGCGCGACGAAGGCCGCCCGCGCCGCCTCCAGCGAACCCGCCGCCGCGGCATTGGCCGCGACCCGCTCGCCCAGGCTCGGCGTATCCACCGTGCCGGGGCAGAGGCAGTTGCAGCGCACGCCCTGGGTCACATACTCGGTCGCAACCGATTTCGTCAGCCCGATCACCGCCGCCTTGGTGGTCCCATATAGGAAGCGGTTCGGCGCCCCCTTCACCGAGGAACAGGCCGAGGACATGTTGACGATGGACCCGCCGCCCTTGGCGACCATCGCCGGCAACGCCGCGCGGATGGTCTGCCACATGGACCGGACGTTCAGCGCGAAGCCGAAGTCCCAGTCCGCATCGGTGCAGGTCTCGATGGTGTTCTGATGGACGAAGCCGGCGCAGTTGAACAGCACGTCCAGCGGCCCCGCCTTGGCGATCGCCGCGGCCACCGCCGCATCATCCAGCACGTCCAGGCCGAGGCATTCGATGCCGGAGGCCTCGAGCCCCGCCAGCTTCGCCGCCTCGCGGTCGGTCGCCACCACGCTGGCGCCCTCCGCCGCATAGGCCAGCGCGGTCGCCCGGCCGATGCCCTGCCCGGCCGCCGTCACGAAGCACCGCTTACCCGCCAGCCTGCCCGCCATGGCCGCATCCCCACCCCAGTTGGGGAGGCATGATCACGGCATCGCGGATTCCGTCAACTGCGGGACATACTGGGGGGCCTCAGCGCTGCGCCGCCAGCGCCAACCGCCGCGGCGGCACGGCCCGGGCCTCGGCCGGACGCGGCGTCGCCGCCGGCGGCAGGCCGACCGAGACCTTGCGGTTCTGCTCCAGCGTGCGCGCCGCAGCCTCCGTCACCGGCGGCTCGGCCGGGCGGGTCTGGGCAAAGGCCGGGGCCGCGGCGAGGCCGAGCAGCAACGCCGCCACCGGCAATGAACGGATCAACATGGCAAACCCAATCCTCGGGGCGCCGGCGAAGGCCGGCCGTTGCCCACACAATTGGGGATGCTGCGCCGCAGCGCAATTCGCGCCTAGCGAATACAGGGCATCCGATCCACGGATGCCCTGCCCCGGCGCCTAGTGGTTGTGCCGGCTCTCCCCCCGCGTCGTCAGCACGTCGAGGTAGAGCGTCGCCGGCTCCAGGCAGCCGCCGGTGCCGAGCTGGCCGACCATGCTCCGCTGGATCTCCTCCCAGGGCGTCTTGTTCGGCAGCTTCGGCGGCACCCAGGCCGCCCGCCGCGCCGCCAGCTCCGCCTCCGGGATCATCAGGTCCACCTTGCGGGTATTCAGGTCGATCCGGATCGGATCGCCCGACTTCAGCAGCGCCAGCCCGCCGCCCACCACCGATTCCGGGGAGATGTTGAGGATGGAGGGGCTGGCCGAGGTGCCGCTCTGCCGCCCGTCGCCCATGGTCGGCAGGCTGTCGATCCCGGCTTTGATCAGCGCCGCCGGCGGCTGCATGTTCACCACCTCGGCGCTGCCGGGGTAGCCGACCGGGCCGCAGTTGCGGATGACCAGCACGGTATGGTCGTCGATCCCGAGCGAGGGGTCCTCGATCCGGTCGTGGTAGTCCTCCGGCCCCTCGAAGACCACGACCTTGCCGTTGAAGACATCCGGCGGGTCGGACAGGAAGCGGTTGCGGAAGGCCTTGTCGATGACCGAGATCTTCATCACCGCGCTGTCGAAGATGTTGCCCGACAGGATGGCGAAGCCGGCCTTCTCCTTCATCGGCGTGGCATAGGCGCGGATCACCTCGCGGTCGGTCTCCGGCAGGGTCTCGAGGTTGGAGGCCATGCTGCGGCCGGTCACCGTCATCACCCCGCCATGGATCTTCCCAGCCTCCAGCAACTCCTTCATGACAGCCGGCACGCCGCCCGCCCGATGGAAGGCCTCGCCCAGGAAGCGCCCGGCCGGCTGGCAATCGACCAGCAGCGGGATGTCGTGGCCGAGGGTGTCCCAGTCCTCGATCTTCAGCTCCACGCCCATGTGCCGGGCGATGGCGATGATATGCGGCGGGCAATTGGTGCTGGCGCCCAGCGCGCTGGCGGCGACGATCGCATTCTCGAAGGCCTGCCGCGTCAGCACATCCGAGGGCCGCAGGTTCTCATGCACCATCTCGACGATCCGCATGCCGGTCGCATGCGCCATCTGCCCGCGTTCGCGGTAGGGGCCGGGGATGGCGGCGCAGCCCGGCAGCGACATGCCGAGCGCCTCCGCCAGCGAGTTCATGGAAAGCGCCGTGCCCATGGTGTTGCAATGGCCGACGCTGGTGGAGGACGACGCCACCAGTTCCATGAAGCCGTTGTAGTCGATCTTGCCTTCGGCCAGCAGCTTGCGGCCTTCCCAGACGATGGTGCCGCTCCCCGTCAGCCGCCCCTTCCAATGTCCGTCCAGCATCGGCCCGCCGGAGAAGACGATGGCCGGGATATTCACCGTCGCCGCGCCCATCAGCACCGCCGGCGTCGTCTTGTCGCAGCCCGCCGTCAGCACCACGCCGTCCAGCGGATAGCCGTGCAGCACCTCGACCAGGGACAGGTAGGCCAGGTTCCGGTCCAGCGCCGCGGTCGGCCGCTTGCCCGTCTCCTGGATCGGGTGGATCGGGAATTCCAGGGGAATGCCGCCGGCATCGCGGATGCCCGCCTTGATCCGGTCCGCCAGCGCCAGATGGTGCCGGTTACAGGGCGCGATGTCGCTGCCGGTCTGGGCGATGCCGATGATCGGCTTGCCCGACTGCAACTCGCCCCGCGTCATGCCGAAATTGAGGAAGCGCTCGACGTAGAGCGCCGTCATCCCCGGGTCCTCCGGGTCGTCGAACCAGCGCTGGCTGCGCAGCTTGAAGCTCTTCTTGGTCTGATCTGATCCGGCCATGGCCCACCCTCCCGCTGGCATAAGGCTGGGTCTGCCCGGCCGGGGTGTCAACGCTCGCGTGAAGGGATACCGTGGCCGCAACAAGGCTTCGGGGAACTCGCATGCCGCGCCACCGCCTGCTCGCCGCCCTCTTCGCTCCCTGGCTCTTCGCCCCCTGGGTCGCCGGCGCCGCCCTGGCCGCCGAGCCGGAGCCGCCGCTGGCGCTCGCCACGATGGGCAGCTTCCACATCGGCGGACGGGAGGTCACGGTCTCCGGCAAGGCGGCGCGGGAGGTCCAGCTCGTCCCCGGCAGCATCCCCGCCCGCATCGACCCCAACGGCACCTACCAGGCCGAGGCGATGTACGTGCAGTACCACATCCCCGCCGCGCTGCGCGGCCAGGCGCCGCTGCTGCTCTGGCATGGCGGCGGCCTCACCGGCACCACCTGGGAATCGACCCCGGACGGGCGCGAGGGCTGGAGCCAGTTCTTCCTCCGCCGCGGCTGGGCGACCTATGTCTCGGATGCGGTGGAACGCGGCCGCGCCGGCTTCGCCATGTCGCCCGAGATCTTCGCCGGCGAGCCCATCTTCCTGACCACCGCCGACCCCTGGGAGCGCTTCCGCATCGGCGCCGGCCCCGGCAGCCACCACAGCCGCACCCTGCTGCCGGGCAATCAATTCCCGGCCGAGGCCTACGACAATTTCATGCGCCAGGTGGTCCCCCGCTGGACCACCAACGATGCCGCGACGCTGGCCGCCTACCAGGCGCTGCTGGCCCGGGTGGAACCCGCGGTGGTGCTGGCCCATAGCCAGGGCGGCTTCTTCGCCTTCCGCGCCGCTCAGGCGCTGCCCGCCCGGGTCCGCGCCCTGGTGCTGATCGAGCCCTCCGGCACCGGCGAGACCACGCCCGAGGCGCTGGCGGCGCTCCGCGGCATCCCCATCCTCGCGGTCTATGGCGACTACATCGAGCAGGACGCCCGCTGGCCCGCCATCCGCCAGCGCGGCCTCGACTTCTTTGCCAAGGTCCGGGCCGCCGGCGGCAGCGTCGACGTCGTCTCGCTGCCCGAGCGCGGGATCCACGGCAATGGCCACATGATGATGATGGACCGCAACAACCGGCAGGTGGCGCAGGTGGTACAGGACTGGCTGGCGGCGCAGGGCCTGTGGCGCCAGGCGCCCTAGGGAAACACCAGATCCCCCTGGCTGCAGGTATTCACCCGCCGCCGCTCCGTCGCCTCGCCATTGTCGAAGATCACCCGCACGTCGTTCACGCATTGCCCGGCCGGCAGCCGGATGGTGGTATTGGCGCCCGAGCCCAGGGTCTTGTCCCCCAGCCGGTCCACCCCCCAGCTGTTCACCCCGGCCGAGGCCACGTAGACCTCGTTGATCGTCCGCGCCGTCCGGTTGGTCAGCCGGAAGCTCGGGTCCGGCGCCTGCGCCACGGCAACCCCGCCCCAGGCGCCGATCAGGGCCACAAGGCACAGCAGGCGGGTCGGCAAGGCCATGGCGTCCTCCGGTTCGGCACCCGCCGCAGCCTAGCCATCCCGCGGCGGCAAGGGCAGGGGTCATTCCGGCCGGATATCGCCCGCCTTGATCACCGCCGCCCATTTGGCGATCTCGCTGCCGAGGAAAGTCGCCATCGCCTGCGGCGTCCCGCCCCCCGGCACCGCCCCCTGCGCCTCGAGCTGCGCCCGGAACCGCGGCGCGGCGAGGATGCGCCCGACCTCCTCGTTCAGCCGCGCGACCGCCGGCTCCGGCGTCCCGGCCGGCGCCACCAGGGCATTCCAGGTATAGGCATCGTAGCCCGCCAGCCCCGCGTCCCCGCCCGCCTGGGCCACCGTCGGCAGCTCCGGCCAGGACGCCACCGGCTCCAGCGTGCTCACCGCCAGGGCCCGCAGCCGCCCGCCCCGCACCTGCGGGCCGGAGGACAGCGCGCTGTCGAAGAGCACGTCGCATTCCCCCGCCATCGTCGCCGTCACCGCCGGGCCGCTGCCGCGATAGGGCACATGCGTCATCTCGATCCCCGCCATCGCCTTGAACAGCTCGCCGGCGAGGTGCGAAGGCTGCCCGGTGCCGATCGAGCAGTAGTTCAGCCGGCCGGGATTGGCCTTGGCCCGGGCGATGAACTCGCCGACCGTCCGCGGCGCCCGGTCCATCGGCGTCACCATCAGCAGCGGATAGACCGCGACCAGGATGATCGGCGCGAAGCCCTTCACCGCGTCATAGGGCACGCTCGGGAACAGGCTGGGATTGATCGCCTGCGGCCCGCTCGCGGTCATCAGCAGGGTATGGCCATCCGGCACCGCCCGCGCCACCGCCTCGGTGCCGATCATGCCGGAGGCGCCGCCCCGGTTCTCCACCACCACCGCCTGGCCCAGCGCGGCGCCGAGCTGCTCGGCGATCAGCCGGGAGACGACATCGGTCGAGCCGCCCGGCGGGAAGGCGACGATGATGCGGATGGTCCGCTCCGGCGCCCAGCGCGGCTGCGCCAGCGCCGGGGTGGTCAAAGCGGGGGTGGCCAAAGCGGCGGCAGCCAGGGCGGCAGGCATGGCCAGCAACAGCCCACGTCGATGCATGGTGCGATCCTCCCGGTTCATTGCCCGGAAGGATGCCCCGCGCCGCGAGCCCCGTGAAGCTAGGCGATGGTCTCTTCCAGGAAGACCTGCACCGCCTGGAACAGCGCGCCGCGGTTCCGCTCCATGATGATGGAATGCGTCCCCTCCGCCAGCTGCACCAGCCGCTTGCCGGGGCTGTTGGTCAGCAGCGGGAACAGCGTATTGGCCATCGTCGGCGGCGTGTCCCGGTCCCATTCGGCGACTACCAGCAGGGTCGGCGCGGTGATCTTGGCCGGGTCGTAGAAGGGCTTGCCGGCCTGCCAGAACTCCCGGCTGTCCTGCACCACGCCATTCGGCGCCCGCAAGGCCGGCGGGTTGCGCCGCAGCCCCTCCGGGTCGGTTGCCCAGGTGACGCCGGCCCAATGCTCGAACCAGCCGGGCGGGATCAGCGCCGCCCGCTTGGCCTCGGGCACGCCGGTCATCCAGCGCTCCCGCGCCTGCGCCTGGGTGACGTAGCGATAGGCCCCCAGCTCGCCGCCGGTATTGGCCGCCGCCAGGCTCGGCCCCTCGCGCAGCCATTGCGGCGCATAGAGCACCAGCCGCTCCACCACCGCCGGATTGTCGGCGGTGAAGCGCCCCTGCAGCCCGGTGCCCCAGGACCAGCCCATGTGGACGATCTTGGGCAGCGACCGGCGCTGGCGGATGAAGGCATTGACCGCGCCGATCATCGCCACGGCCTGCTCGCCCCGCATCAGCGGCGCGCTGGCCTCCGGCGGCTGCGCCATCTCCGGCGGGCGGGTGCTGCGGCCATAGCCGGGCAGGTCCATGCACCAGACATCGAAGCCGCGCCCGGCGATGTAGTCCATCCAGGACAGCCCACCCAGCGGCAGGTCGAAGGCCGTGCTCGCCGGATAGGTGGCGCCGTGGATGAACAGCAGCGTCCGGTCCGGCCGGGGCGTCCCCCCCTCCTGCCGCTTGTTGCGGACGAAGATCTCGATCCCCGGGGTGCCCGAGGGCACCATGAATTCCTCCGTGAGGATCGGCGCCGCCTGGGCCTCGGCCGCGACGGGCAGCAGGCTGGCCGCGGCGAGGGCGGCGGCGGGGGGGGCGGCGAGCAGCGCGCGGCGTTGCATGGGGGGCACTCCGATCCTGGACGAGTTCATCGTAGGGCAATCTGGGTAGGGCAATCTGGGTGAGGCACTGTGGCCCGGAGGCAACCTAGCGCGGAAGTCACCCGCTTCCATCCTGCCCGCGGCCTGATGTCATAGGTGCGTCATCGCCCCCGGGCTACACCCCCGCGCATGGAACGCAAACACGGCAGCGGGTGGCGGGCGGAAGCCCGGGTCACGCTCGGCCTCGCCTGGCCGCTCGCCCTCACCAACCTCAGCCAGCATGCCCTGGCCATGACCGATGCCATCATCCTCGGCTGGCTCTCGACCGAGGCGCTGGCGGCCGCCACCCTCGGCGCCAACCTCTACTGGGCCCTGATGTCCCCCGCGCTCGGCACCGCCCTGGCCGCCGGCCCCATCCTGGCCCAGGCCCGCGGCCATGGGCAGCGGGCCGGGCATGGCCGCGGCTGGGTGCGGCAGATCAGGCGCGGCGCCCGCAGCGCCCTGGTCGCCGCGCTCATCCTGCTGGTCCCCTCCTTGCTGGTCCTCTGGAACACCGAACCGCTGCTGCGCGCCCTGGGGCAGGACCCGGCCCTGGCCGAGGGTGCCGGCAGCTATGTCCGCGCCATGATGTGGGGGCTGATCCCCTTCTGCGGCTTCATCGTGCTGCGCGGCTTCCTCGCCGCCATGGAACGGCCGGGCCCTGCCCTGCTGGTCACCGGCATCGCGGTGGTGGCGAATGCGCTGTTCGGCTGGCTCTTGGTGTTCGGCATCGGCGGCTGGGCCGGCCTCGGCATCCAGGGCGCCGGCCTCGCCAGCTCACTCGCCAACCTGCTCATGCTCGGCGGCCTGCTGTGGGTGGTGGCGCGCGACCGCCGGCTCGGCCGCTTCCGCCTGCTCGGCCGCTTCTGGCGGCTGGACCCGGAGCGGCTGCGCGAGGCCTTCCGCATCGGCCTGCCGATCAGCGGCCAGATGCTGCTGGAAATCGGCGTCTTCAGCGCCGCCGCCCTGGCCATGGGCGGCTTCGGCGCGGTCGCCGTCGCGGCGCATGCCATCGCCCTGCAGACCGCGGCCATGACCTTCATGGTGCCCATGGGCATCGGCCAGGCGGCGACGGCCCGGGTCGGCCTGCTCGCCGGGGCCGGGAACCTGGCCGGCGCCCGCCGCGCCGGCTGGGTCGCCATCGGCCTCGGCGCCGGCTTCATGGTGGCGACCGCCTGCCTGCTGGTGCTCGCCGCCCGGCCCATCGCCTGGGCCTTCCTCAACCCGACCGAGCCCCAGGCCGCCGCCGCCGCGGCGCTCGGCGCGGTGCTGCTGACCATCGCCGGCCTGTTCCAGCTGGCCGACGGGGTGCAGGCGGTGGCCGCCGGGGCGCTGCGCGGGCTGAAGGATACCCAGGTGCCGATGCTGTTCGCGGCGCTGGGCTATTGGGGCCTCGGCATGCCGATCGGCGTCGGCCTCGCCTTCGGCGGTCTCGGCTGGGGCGGCCTCGGCCCGGTCGGGCTGTGGTTCGGCCTCGCCGCGGGCCTCGGCATCGTCGCCCTGCTGATGCTGGCGCGCTGGCGCCGGCTCTCCCGCGCCGCCGCGGCCTGAGGGCATCCACGGGTTAACCATGGGCGCGCATGCATGGCGGCGGCTTCACGCGACCGGTCCGCCGCGCCGGTGCATGATCGGCCTCCACCCCAAGGGTCCGCCGCCATGCTGCCGAACCGTCCCGCCCTGCTGCTGCTGCTCGCCACCCTGCTCACCGGCTGCGCCTATGCCGAACCCAGCCCGGTCGGCACCAATTGCGTCCATCAGGGCCGCAATCCCATCCCGGTCTGCACCAACGGGTGAATGGCCAAGCGCGCCGGGCTGGCCTAGCGGAGGACTTCACCGTCCGGAGCCCCGCCATGCAGTCCCGCACCCTGCTGCTCGCCTCGCTGCTCGCCCTCGCCCCGCCGGCCTTCACCCCTGCGGCCTTTGCCCCTGCGGCCTTTGCCCAGACAAGCCCCGACCTCGCGCTCGGCCAGCGCCTCTTCGACGTCATGTCGCACAACAATCCGGAGGTTCTGCCCGGCCGCCGCGTCAACCACGCCAAGGGCGCGGTCTATTCCGGCACCTTCACCGCCACGCCCGATGCCGCGATGCTCAGCACCGCGCCGCATCTCCAGGGCCAGCCGGTGCCCATGGTCATCCGCTTCTCGCTGGCCGGCGGCGTCATCGCCGTGCCGGACAAGGCGGTGCCGGTGCATGGCATGGCCATGACCTTCCAGCTGCCCGACGGCCGCTCCACCGATCTCATGTGCATCAACATGCCGGTTTTCGTCTCGCCGACGCCGGAGGAGTTCATCGCCTTCAACGAGGCCGCCCAGGCCAGCCCGCCCGGCAGCCCCTCCCCCACCGCGCTGCAGCGCTTCATCGGCAGCCATCCCGCGGCGCAGCGCTTCGTCGCCGGCCTCAAGCCGATGCCGCAGAGCTTCGGCACGGAAAGCTACTTCGCCCTGCACGCCTTCCGCCTGACCAATGCCGCCGGGGAGACCCGCAACATCCGCTGGCGCATCATCCCCGAGGCCGGCTACGCCGCCCGCAGCGCCGAGGAAGCCGCCGCCAGCCCGCCCAATGCCCTCTTCGACGAGCTGCAGGCCCGCACCAAGGCCGGCCCCGTCGCCTTCCGCCTGGAAGCCCAGATCGGCGAGCCCGGCGACCCCACCAACGATTCCACCATCGCCTGGCCGGAGGAACGCCGCGTGGTCAACCTCGGCCGCATCCTGGTGACCGGCGCGGTGCCCGACACCGCCGAGGCGGAGAAGCCCATCGGCTTCCTGCCGGCCAAGGAATTGCCCGGGCTGGCACGCGGCGACGATCCCTTCTTCGCCGCCCGCGACGCGGTCTATGCGGTGGCCTTCGCCCGGCGCAATCCGTAGCGCCTCGCGCGGCCCCAAGGGATCCCTCCGCGCCGGAGTAACCGCATTGCGGTTGCTCCACCGGCAAATTCGCCCGAGGCGTGCGGTTGCGTACTGCGCCTCCCCCCTGGTTGCTCCAGGTATGGGATGTCCGGCGGGGGGAGGGTCCCCCGGCCCACCCGCCGGGGACTTCCTGCCGGGGAGCATCGGCCGCTGCGGCCGGCGCACCACATGGAGGCCATCCCATGGCTCATGACACGCCAATCCTGCTCGGCCTGCGGATCCTCGTCGTGGAGGACGAGGCGCTGATCGCCATGCTGTTCGAGGACTGGTTGCTCGATGCCGGCGCCGAGGTCGTCGGCCCGGCCGCAACCGTGCCCGCGGCCATGGCCCTCATCGAGGCGGCGCGGACGGCGGGCGGCATCGACGTGGCGATCCTCGACGTGAACCTCGGCGGCACGGCGGCGACGCCGGTCGCGGCCCGGCTGCGGGAGCTCGGCATCCCCCTCCTCATCGCCACCGGCTCCGACGATGCCTTGCCCTTCGGCCTGCATGCCTCGGCACCGGTGCTGCGGAAGCCCTTCGAGCTGCAGGAGATGCTCGACGGCCTTGAAGCCGCCATGGCCCCGGCCGGTCCCGGATATGTCCTGCCGAGGCCATGGAACGGCCAGGCCCTGCGGCCCTGAGGCGCGAGCATCCCCGGCAGGAACCGCAGCCCGGTGGCAGTAATGCCCGAGGACAACAACGGCAGGAGTGCCGCCCGGGACCGGACTGCACGGCCATGCCGCCCTGGATGCTTTCTTGCGCGGCTACCCCGGGCGGTCGTTTCTGGCAGATACAGCAACGCCCCGGGCCATGACTGGCCCGGGGCGCGGCTTTCGGCCTATCGGCAACCTGGCGTCCTAGCTGCGCCCGCCGCCATGGCTGGCCTGCCCGCCCTTGCGGCCGGCTTCGCTGGCCTTCTCGCGGTCATTGGCGAAATTGCCGCCGCTGCCGCTGCCCTGGCCACCGCCGCCCTGACCACCCCCACTCTGGCCACCACCGCCACCTTGGCCACCACCGCCGCCATGGCTGGCCTGGCCGCCCTGGCGACCGGCTTCCGCGGCCTTCTCGCGGTCGTTGGCGAAGTTGCCGGGGTTGTTTTCCTTGCCCTGGTGCGTGCCGCCGGTATGGCCGGCCTCGCGGGCCTTCTCGCGGTCGTTGGCGAAATTGCCGGGGTTGTTCTCCTGCCCCTGATGCGTGCCGCCGGTATGACCGGCCTCGCGGGCCTTCTCACGGTCATTGGCGAAGTTGCCGGGGTTGCTGTTGTTCGCCATGGGGTTTCCCTTTCCTTGAGCGTCGCCATTTGGTTCGGCGAGCCACTGAAACACCCAGAAATCAGCCAAGTTTTCGTTTATTCCGCACAGTAATTCGTGCTCACGCTTATTCGAGTATTTATTTCGGACCAATAAATTACTTGGCTTTACGCCTTATTAAAGAATTTTTTTGTTGAAACCCATATTATGGCAGCGCCACAACGAGCCGGCCGGGACGGCACCCAAGCCATCGCCGGCCATTGCGCGAGACGCCGCCCCCGGCCCGGCGGCACGGGCCTGAGTCTAATCCGCGTCCGGTGCGATCACATTGGTCCGCCGGCCCTCGACCAGGACATCCCGCATCGTCTCGATGCTCTTGATCCGGATGTCCCGCCAGGCCTCGGGCGAGTGGAAGGCGATATGCGGGGTGATCACCACCCGCCCGCGCAGCCAGGCCTCCTGGTCCCGGTAGGCCCGCAGCAGGCCGGGGATCGGCTCCACCGGCGGCTCCTCCGGGATCACGTCGAGCCCGGCGCCGGCCAGATGGTCGTCGCGCAGGCAGCGCTCCAGCGCATCGATGTCGAGGATCGGCCCGCGCGCGGTATTCACCACGACGGCGCCCTTCGGCAGCAGCCGCAGCTCCCGCTCCCCGATCAGCCCGCGCGTCGCCCGGGTCAGCGGGCAATGGATCGAGAGCACGTCGGATTGCGCCAGCAGCTCGTCCATCGTCCGCGCCCGCTGGATGCCGACCGCGCGGTCCCAGCCATTCGGCTGGTTCGGGTCGTAGAAGACCACCTTGTAGCCGAAGGCCTTGGCCCGCAGCGCCGCCGCCACGCCGATCCGCCCGAGGCCGAGGATGCCGAAGGTCTGCACCTCCTGCCGCCGCACGATGGCCGAGGGCATCACCGCCCAGGGCGCCGGGGACGGCCCCCGCTGGGTGTCATGATACAGGATCAGCCCGCGCCGCAGCGAGACCGCCAGCAGCACCGCGAATTCCGCCACCTCCTGCGTGCCGTAGTCCGGCAGGTTGCAGACCGTGATGCCCCGCGCCGCCGCCGCCGCCCGGTCCACCCGGTCGTAGCCGACGCCCATGCGGACGATGACCTTCAGCTTGGGGAAGCGGGCGATCTGCTCCGCCGGGACCCACATCCGCAAGGTCATCAGCCCGTCGACCTCGGCGCAGAGCGCATCCGGCAGGTCCGCCAGGCTGGCCTTGGCATTGCCCTGGATCATCCGCACCCCCGGGCCGAGGATCTCCTGCTCGGGAATCGTATCCGGATAAAGCCCCTCGGGCTCCAGCACCGTCAGCACCACGTCACCCCCCCTGGTTGATGCGCCGGAGGATGCGGGGGCCCAACCGCTCATGCAATGCCCGCCAGCCGGCGCAGCCGCGCCGCCGTCGCCGCATCCGCCGGGTAGAAGGATTCGATCGCCAGTTCCGACAGCGTCACCTCGGCCGGCGTCCCGAAGACCGTGGTGGTCGAGATCAGGGAGAGCCGCCCCTCGGCCGTCTCCAGCTCCAGCGGCACCAGGATGCCGCCCGGCTCATGCCCCTTGGGCGGCTCATGCCCCTTGGCCGGCTCCTGCCCCTTGAGCGGATGCCCGCCCGCCGCCTCTCCCGGCCCAAGCGCCGCCAGCTCGGCGAGCAGCGCCGCCAGCACCGGGTCGGCACTCGCCGCCACCTGCCGCCGCAGCCGTTCCAGCAGATGCGCCCGCCATTCCGCCAGGTTGGCGATCCGCGGCGCCAGCCCCGCCGGATGCAGCGCCAGCCGCATGACATTCACCGGCGGCGCCAGCAGCGCCGGGGCGACGCCCGCCAGCAGCGGCGCCACCGCCGCATTCGCCGCCACCAGCTGCCAATGCCGGTCCACCGCCAGCGCCGGGTTCGGCGCCTGCGCCTGCAGGATCAGCTCCACCGCGCCCCGCGCCGCCGCCATGCCCGGGTCGTCCAGCGGCCGCTCGGCATGCGGCGGGGCGAAGCCGGCCGCCAGCAGCAGCGCATTCTGCTCCCGCAAGGGCACCTCCAGCTGTTCTGCCAGCCGCAGCACCATCGCCCGGCTCGGCGCCGCCCGGCCGCTCTCGACGAAGGAGAGATGCCGCTGCGAGATCTCGGCATCCAGCGCGAGGTCGAGCTGGCTGCGCCGCCGCCGCTGCCGCCAGGCGCGCAGCAGGGCACCGATCGGCGCTTCCTTGGGGATGGGGGCGAGGTCCATGGCGCGCAGCCTAGCCCGGGGCAGCGGCCTGCGCCGATTACCTCCGGCGTCATAAACGGAAGCAAGGCCGGGAGAAGCCATTCTCCCGGACCCTCATCAGTCTTTCAGAGTATGGCGGTCGGGGCGACGGTGCTGCCGGTGGCCCCCTTCAGCTTCAGCGGCTGCACGTTGAGCGCGAATTCGGAGCGGCCCTTGGTGGCCAGCACATCCAGCTTCAGGTTCTCCAGCAGATGCACGCCATTCGCCACCAGCGCGATCTGGTGGATCGGCAGGCTGGCCTGCGGCATGGTCTTCGACGGCGAGACCTCCACCGTCGAGACATCCGCCCCCATGAGGATCGGCCCGCGCTGGATCACCCACTCCGCCGCGGCGACGCCGATCCCCGGGTTGGTCGCCATGTAACGGGCATTCTCCTTGCCCCACAGCACGCCCCAGCCGGTGTGGAACAGCACGGCATCCGCCTCGGCCAGCGCCAAATCCTGGCGGCGCAGCGCCTGCTCGATATCCTCGACCGTGATCTCGTAATTCTCCCCCAGCATCGGCACGCCCTTCAGCCCGGCGATGTCCAGCAGCACGCCGCGGGTGAAGATGTTGCCCACCGTCTCGACGCCCATCTCGCGGAAGCCGTTGCGCGTCGCGATGCCGGCGATATCGACGCAGTTGTAGGTCTGCCCGCCGATCGTCTGGTGCGGGAACATGTCGAATTGCGTGCCGACCTGGCCCATCTCGCCGATCACCATCTCCTCGTTCGAGCCGCGCCGGTTGGCCTGCGGGTTCATCGCCAGGGGCTTGGTATGGATATGGAATTGCCGGGTCGACTGCAGCGGCATGTCCATCGCCAGCACCTGGCCCAGCTCGACGATCTCCCCCGTCCGCACCAGCCCGGCGGCGCGCTTGACCGTCTCCGGCGTCTGCCGGTTCATCGCCCCGCGGCGATCCGCCGCCCCCCAGCGGCTGGGGCAGCGCTGCGCCGGCTCCGGCGGGCTCCAGGCCTGCTGGGCCAGGCCCGCACTGCTGGCGGCAAGGCCGAGCGCGGCGCCGAGGGCACCGCGGCGCGACAGGGTCTTCATGGGTCGTCCTCCGGTTGAGTTCTTGCGCCGTCACCGGCGATTTGCGCAGCGCCGTCTCCGGCCCGAGGATGCTGGCACGACCGACCCATCCAGAGCGACGGAAATGGCAATGACACCCCAACGGCATATCCTCGTCACCGGCGCGGCCAGCGGCATCGGCGCCGCCGTGGTCCGCGCCATGGCCGGCCCCGGCACCGCCATCGCCGTCCATACCCGCAAGAACCACGAGGGCGCCGAGCGCGTCGCCGCCGCCGCCCGCGCCGCCGGCGCCACCGCCCATGTCCTGCTGGCCGACCTCGCCGAGCCCGAGGCCCCCGCCCGCCTCGTCGCCCAGGCTGCGGAAGCGCTCGGCGGCCTCGATGTCCTCGTCTCCAATGCCGGCTTCGCCGACCGCACGCCGCTCGCCTCGCTCACCGACCCGGCCTTCGCCGCCAGCCACGACGCAATCGCCTTCGCCCTGCTGCGCCTCGCCCGCGCCGCGCAGCCGCACCTCGCCGCCGGGCAGGACCCGCGGCTGGTCGCCGTCTCCTCCTTCGTGGCGCATGTCTTCCAGCTCGGCACGCCGGTCTTCCCCGCCTCCGCCGCGGCCAAGGCGGCGCTGGAGGCATTGGTGAAGGCCATGGCGCTGGAATGGTCGCCGGCGATCACGGTGAATGCCGTGGCGCCCGGCTTCACCCGCAAGGACCCCGGCGCCCATGCCGCGCTGGACCCCAAGGCCTTCGAGGAGCGCATCGCCCGCATCCCGATGCGCCGCCTCGGCACGCCGGAGGACGTGGCCGCCGCCATCGCCTTCCTCGCCTCCCCCGCCGCCGGCTACATCACCGGGCAGGTGATCCACGTCGATGGCGGCATCACCGCATGAGCAACCCGCGCATCCCGGCCAGCCAAAGCGCGATCCCGAAGCCCCAGGCGGCATGCGCCAGAACCACCGCCGAAGCGAGGCCCGCCGGCAGGCCATAGGCCAGCGGAGACCCCTTCCACCAGGCCAGCACCACGAACAGGAAGACCACCGGCAGGCTGGCCGCATAGCCCGTCGCCGCGACCACCAGCGGCAGCCGCCGCAGCCCCGGCAGCCGCCACAGCAGCACGAAACCCGCGCCCCAGCCGGCCGACCACAGCAGGGCCTTCACCAGCGCCGGCATTCCACCGGGACCGGCCGAGAGATCGAAGGGCGCTACCGGGAACCAGCCCAGCGCATGCAGCACCGCCGCCGCCGATTGGTGGAAGGTCAGCGCCGCGAAGGCCCCCGCCAGCATCCCCTCGGCCACCCCGAACCGCCGCATCCGCGCCACTCCCCCTGCCCGTGTCGTTTCGCCGCGGTTCGGCGGCAGGTAACGCCCCCTGGCGCCGGCCGCCCCGGCCGCCACATGCTGGCGCATGCGCCTGCTGCTCCTGCTCCTCCTGCTGCTGCCCATCCTGCTCCCTCGGGCCCTCCCGGCCCAGGACCTCGCCGGCCATGGCGGCCCGGTCCGGGCCCTGGCGCCGCTCGGACCGCTGCTGGCCTCGGCCGGCTTCGACCAGGCGATCATCCTCTGGGACCCCGCCACGGCCACCGCCCGCCGCGTCATCCGCTGGCATGGCGGCGCGGTGAATGCCCTGGCCGTCCTGCCGGATGGAACACTGGCCAGCGCCGGTGAGGATGGCCGCATCGCCCTCTGGCCGCCCGGCGGCAGCGATACCCCGTCCCGCATCCTCGAGGGCCATGCCGCCCCCGTCGCCGCCCCCGTCGCCGCCCTGGCCGCCGCGCCCGACGGCACGCTCGCCAGCGCCGGCTGGGATGCGACCCTCCGCCTCTGGTCGCCCGATGGCGGCGTCCGCGTGCTGGAAGGCCACCAGGGCCCGGTGAATGCCGTGGCCTGGACCGGCACCGCCTGGGCGAGCGCCGGCTACGACGGGACCATCCGCCTCTGGGACAGCCAGGGCCCGCGGACGCTGGCCGAATTCGGCCTGCCGCTGAATGCCCTGCTCGCCCTGCCGGAGGGGGAACTCGCCAGCGCCGGCGCCGACGGCAGCCTCCACCTCATCGCCGCCGACGGCACCAGCCGCGCGCTGGCCGCCGGCACCCGCCCCATCATCGCCCTGGCCGCCACGCCGGATGGCGCCACCCTTGCCGCCGCCTCGCTCGGCGGCAGCATCACCCTCTGGTCGGAGGGCCGCCTCCGCCGCACGCTCGAGGGGCCCGGCCTCCCGGTCTGGTCGCTTGCCTTCGCCGCCGATGGGAAGACCCTCTGGACCGGCGGCCAGGACCGGCTGGTCCGCCGCTGGGACGTGGCGACCGGCAGCCCGCTCGGCCCGCTGGCGGCCCAGGCCGCCGCCACCGCAACGCCTGCTGCCTTCCGCGCCTGCGCCGCCTGCCATGCCCTGACGGCGGATGCCCCGCCGATGGCCGGGCCCCATCTGCACGGCCTGTTCGGCCGCCGCATGGGCAGCCTGCCCGGCTATGCCTATTCCCCGCGCCTCGCCCGGGGCGACATCACCTGGACGCCGGAAACGGTGGCCGATCTCTTCACCCGCGGCCCCGATATCGTCACGCCCGGCACCCGGATGCCGGTGCAGACCCTGGGCAATGCCGAGGACATGGCCGCCCTGATCCGCTTCCTGGAGGCCGCGACGCGCTGACCGCGCCGCGCCTCACTCCGGCACCGCAGCCGTCCGCCGCGGCAGCAGCGACTTCACCCAGCGTACCGCCGGCACCAGCACGCCCTGCGCCAGCGGGATCACCGCCGCCCCCAGCGCCAGCCCGACTAGGCCCGACAGCACCGCCGTCACCAGCCACCCGGCCGCCCCGCCGATCGGCGGCAAGGCCGCCGCCGCCCAGAGCGATGCGTCATGCACCCAGTGCCCCGGCGCGGTGACGCCGAATTCCTCCAGCCCATGCAGGATGATCCCGCCGCCGACCCAGAGCATCGCCGCCGTCCCGACGATGCCGAGCAGCCACAGGAAATGCGGCATCCCGACCACCAGCCCGCGCCCCAGCGCCTGGGTCACCGGCCGCAAGGCCCGGTCCGCGCCCGAGGCCGGCGGCGCCGCCTGCCGCAGCCCGAGCAGGCTCGAGACCGGCTGCGGATTGCCCGCCAGCGCCACGCCCAGGTCGTCCGCCTTCACGATCAGCGCCACCGAGCCATAGACCAGCAGGGTCAGGCCGATGCCCACCACCGCCAGGATCGCCGCCTGGATCACCACCGAGCTCGCCGGCAGGGTGGCCAGGGTCAGCGCCATGATCTCGGCCGAGAGGATGAAGTCGGTCTGGATCGCGCTGGCGACCCGCTGCTCCTCCAGCGCCTTCGGATCGGGCGGGGCGATGCCGACCTTGGCCTCATGCGCTTCCGCCGGGCCTGGGAAGAGGGCGTGCAGCACCTTCTCCGCCCCCTCGTAGCAGAGATAGGTGCCGCCCAGCATCAGCAGCGGCGTGATGGTCCAGGGCGCGAAGCTGCTCAGCAGCAGGGCGCCGGGCAGCAGGAACAGCAGCTTGTTCTTCACCGAGCCGAGCGCGATCCGCGCGACGATCGGCACCTCCCGCGCCGCGGCGAAGCCGGTGACGTAGCGCGGCGTCACCGCCGCATCGTCGATCACCACGCCGAGCGCCTTGGTCCCGGCCTTGCCCGCCTGCCCCACCACGTCGTCGAGCGAGGCGGCGGCGACCTTGGCCAGGGCCGCGACATCATCCAGCAAAGCGATCAACCCGGTGCTCACGCCACTCTCCTCGGCCGACGGCCGCGGGGGGTGCGGCCGAACCGGGGGCTCAACAACCGGGGGGCCGTTTGGTTCGGTGACGATGCCCTCCCTGACCGACCCCGCCCCGGGACCATCGGTCCGCGGCGGCGTTGGCACCCCGCCACCGGACCGGATCCCCCCATGACCGCCAGACTTCGCAAGCTGCTGACCGACCTTGGCGAAACCTTCTGGCTGCTGCCCGGCCTGATGGTGCTGGCGGGCATCGTCGCCGCCCGGCTGCTGGTGCTGGTGGATCGCCATGGGCTGGTCCCGCCCGGCTGGGCCGACAGCGGCTGGCTCTACGACGGCGGCGCGACCGGGGCGCGCACCCTGCTCGGCGCCGTCGCCTCCTCCACCATCGGCGTAGCCGGCACCGTCTTCTCCATCACCATCGCAGCACTTTCGCTCGCCGCCGGCCAGATGGGTCCGCGGCTGCTGCGCAACTTCACCCGGGACCGCAGCAACCAGCTCACCCTCGGCGCCTTCCTCGGCACCTTCTCCTATGCGCTGATGGTGCTGCGCAGCGTCCGCACCACGGACGAGGGCGGCTTCATCCCCGACCTGGCGCTGAGCGTCGGCCTCCTGCTGGCCTTCGTCTGCGTCGGCATGCTGGTCTTCTTCGTCGGCCACATCGCCGGGCGGATCAACGTGGATACCGTGATCGAGCTGGTGGCGGAGGACGTGCGCGGCGCCATCCACCGCCTCGCCCGGCCGGAGCCCGGCCCGCCCCCGCCGCCGCCCGGGCTCTGGCGCGATGCGACCGTGGTGCGCGACGCCCGCCGCGGCTACCTGCAGCACCTGGACGAGGCCGGGCTGGCCGATTGGGCGGCCGAGCAGGGCACCGCGGTCCGCCTGCTGGTCCGCCCCGGCGACCATGTCTTCCCCGGCGCCCCGATCGCCTGGCTGACCCGGCCGGCCGAAGGCGCCGAGGCCGCCATCCACCGCGCCACCGCGCTCGGCCCGCAGCGCACCAGCGCCGACGACCTGGAATTCGCCGTCCGCCAGCTGGTCGAGGTCGCGGCCCGCGCCCTCTCGCCCGGCATCAACGACCCGCATACCGCGATGAGCGTGCTGGACCGGCTCGGCACCGCGCTCTGCGAGCTGGCGCCGCTGCACCTGTCGAGCGGCGTCCTCCTGCGGGAGGACCGGCCGGCGCTGGTGGTGCCGCCCTTCGACTACGACGGGCTCACCGATGCCATGTTCCACCTCATCCGCCAGAGCGCCGCCGGCAATGCCGCCGTGCTGATCCGGCTGCTCGAGGTGCTGGCCGCCGTCCTCGGCGTGGAGGCCGACCCGGCGCGGCAGGCCTCGCTCCGCCGCCATGCCGGCCTGGTGCTGCAGGATGCCGAGCGCGAGATCGCCAACCCGTCCGACCTCGCCGATGTCCGGCGCCGCTTCGCCGCGACCCGGCCGGCGGAGTGAGCCCCCAAGGCTCGCGCGCGCTGGACGCCGCCCGCGGTTCCGCGCAGCCTGCCGCTTCCTGGGCGGAGACCCGATCATGCGATTTGCCCTCTGCAACGAGGTGGTGCGCGACCTGCCCTTCCCGGCCCAATGCGCCCTGGCCGCCGGCCTCGGCTACGCCGGGCTGGAAGTGGCGCCCTTCACCCTGGATGCCGAGGCGCCGCACCTGCTCCCCGCCTCCCGCCGCGCCGAGGTCCGTCGCGCCGCGGCGGATGCCGGCACGGCCATCACCGGCCTGCACTGGCTGCTGATCGCCCCCGCCGGCCTCTCCATCACCACCGCCGACCCGGCCATCCGCGCCCGCACCCTCGACGTGATCGAGCGCCTCATCGGCCTCGCCGCCGACCTCGGCGCCGGCTACCTGGTCCACGGCTCTCCCGGCCAGCGCCAGGTCGCGGCGGAGGGCGATGCCGGCCGCGCCGAGGCGACCATGGCCCGCATCGCCGAATGGGCCGCCGCCGCCGGCCTGACCTATTGCCTGGAACCGCTGGCCGCGCGGGAGACCAACTGGGCCACCACCGTGGCCGAGGCCGTCGCCATCGTCGACCGCATCGGCAACCCGGCGCTGCGCACCATGCTCGACGTCTGCGCCGCCGGGAACGGCGAGGCCGAGCCGGTCACCGCCCTGCTCGACCGCTGGCTGCCGACCGGCCGTCTGGCTCATATCCACCTGAACGACCGCAACCGCCGCGCCCCCGGCCAGGGCGCAGACCGCTTCGCCCCCATCCTCGCCACCCTGCGCCGCCACGGCTACGCCGGGGTCTGCGGCGTCGAGCCCTTCGAGTATCTCCCCGACGGACCCGGCAGCGCCGCCTTCGCCGCCGGCTACCTCAAGGGCGCCCTGGAGGCTGCGGCATGAGCGCGCCACGCTTCGCCATCACGGCGATCGAATGCCGCGAATGGCCCTTCACCCTGCGGCTGCCCTTCCGCTTCGGCGTCATCACCGTGACGCAGGGCCGCCAGGCGGTGGTCCGTGTCCGCATCCGCGACGAGGCCGGCCGCGAGGGCTGGGGCCTCGCCGCTGAGACGCTGGCCGCCAAGTGGTTCGACAAGGATGCGGCGCTGACCGATGCCGACAACGAGCACCAGCTCCGCCGCGCGCTCGAACTCGCCACCGAGGCCTCGCTGGCCGCCGGCGCGAATACCGCCTTCGGCCACTACGCCGATACCTATGCCGCGCATGTCGCCGCCTGCGGGCGGGAGGCGCTGAACCCCCTCGTCGCCAGCTACGGCCGCGCCCTGGTCGACCGCGCCGCGCTCGACGCCCTGCTGAAGCTGCACCACACCAGCGTCTTTGCCGGCATGCGCGGCAACATCGGCGGCCTGGCCCCGCATGCCGTGGCACCCGACCTCGCCGGCTTCGATTTCCCGGCGCTGCTCGCCGGCCTCAAGCCCGCCCGCCGCATCGCCGCTCGCCACACCGTCGGGCTGGTCGACCCCATCACCGCCGCCGACCAGCCGGCGCGCGTCGCCGACGGCCTGCCCGAGACGCTGGAGGAGGTCGCCGCCACCTATGGCCATACCTTCTGGAAGCTGAAGGTCATGGGCAACGTCGCGCAGGACGTCGACCGGCTCTGCCGCATCGCCGCGGTCATCGACAGCATGGCGACCTACCACGTCTCGCTCGACGGCAACGAGCAGTACGAGGATGCCGAGGGCGCCGCCGAACTCTGGCAGGCGATGCGGGCCGAGCCGCGCCTCGCCCGCCTCTGCGCCTCGGTGCTCTACGTCGAGCAGCCGGTGAAGCGCGCCCGCGCGCTCGAGACCAGCATGCGCGCCCTGGCCCGCGAGCGCCCCGTCATTATCGACGAGAGCGACGGCGCGCTCGATGCCTTCGTCACCGCGAAGGGGCTGGACTATACCGGCGTCTCCTCCAAATCCTGCAAGGGCTTCTGGCGCTCCCTGCTCAACCGCGCCCGCTGCGAGGCCTGGAACGCCGCCGACGAGGAGACCGACTACTTCATGTCCGGCGAGGACCTGACCACGCTGGCCGGCGTCTGCGTGCAGCAGGACCTGGCGCTGGTCGCGCTGCTCGGCCTGACCCATGTGGAGCGCAACGGCCACCACTTCATCGACGGCTTCGCGGGACGCCCCAAGGCCGAGGCGGTGCGCTTCCTGGAAGCCCATCCGACGCTCTACGCCGATACGCCGCGCGGCCCGCGCCTCTCGATCCGCGCCGGCCAGCTCGACCTCCGCAGCCTCGACGTCCCCGGCCTCGGCGCGACCGAGGAGCCCGACCTCACCGCCATGGAGCCCATGCCGAAGGCCGCCTGGCCGCGCCGCATGGTATAGCCGCCGCCATGCGCCCCGCCCTGCCCCGCCGCCCCCTGCTCGCGCTGACCGCCCTACTGCCAGCGCCCGCCCTGGCCGCCGCGGAGGGCCGCACCCTGCGCCAGGCCCCCGAAGGCCCGCAGCGCGGCCCGGCCCTGGCCCGCGGCGCCCTGGTCTGGGCCCATGCCCACTACACCGAGGGCCCGCCGCCCACCCTTCCGCCCTTCGCCGCCCGGATGGGTGACTGGGACCTCTGGCGCCTCGACCGCATCGGCACCCGGGACCCGCTGGCGGAAGGGGCCGAGGCGCTGGCCGCCGGCACCGCCGCGCTGCGGGCCGGCGGCTATCGCCAGGTCGCCGTCATCGGCGAATCCCGCGGCGCCTTCATCGCCCTGGCCGCGCTCCGCACTCCGCACCTGGCCGATGCGATGCTGCTGCTGGCCCCCGCCGCGCATGGCACGAGTGACGCGCGCAAGCCCCAGGCCCTCGTTGATTTCCGCGAAGCCCTGGCCGCCGCCGCGCCGGATTGCCTGGCCCGCGCCGCGCTCGTGCTGTTCCGCGACGACCCCTACGACCCGGACCCCGAGGCCCGCGCCAGCGCCTTCCGCAGCGCCATGGCCGACCGCCACATCGAAGCCCTGCTGCTCGACCGCCCGGCCGAACCCCGCGGCCATGGCGCCGCCCGCGACCCGGAATTCGATGCCCGCTTCGGCGCGCGCCTGACCGCCTTCCTCGCCCCCCACCTCACCGCCGAGAGCACGCCATGAATCCCGAAACCCGCCGCAAGCTGGCCACGGTCAGCACCGCCACCCTCACCACCGTGTTGTTCAAGCACGGCTTCCGCAACCTCTTCCTGCAGGGCCCGCAGCTGATCAACCCGCGCGCGCCGCGCCTCGTCGGCCCTGCCTATACGCTGCGCTACATCCCGGCGCGGGAGGACCTGGACAAGCTCGAGGCCTTCCTCGACCCCGCGCATCCGCAGCGCGTCGGCGTCGAGGAATGCCCGGAAGGCGCGGTCTTCGTCGTCGACAGCCGCGGCGATCCCAAGGCGGCCAGCGCCGGCGGCATCCTGCTGACCCGCCTCATGGCCCGCGGCGCCGCCGGCGCCATCACCGACGGCGGCTTCCGCGACACGCCGGAACTGGCCGAGATGCCCTGGCCGGTCTACCACGCCGCGCCCAGCGCCCCGACCAACCTCATCCGCCACCATGCGGTGGACCTGAACGTGCCGATCGCCTGCGGCGAGGTCCCGGTCTATCCCGGCGACATCATGGTGGGCGACGGCGAGGGTGTGGTCTGCATCCCCGCCCACCTGGCCGACCAGATCGCCGAGGAAGCCTTCGAGCAGACGGTGGTCGAGGATTTCGTCCAATCCCGCGTCGCCGCGGGCCACACGATCCGCGGCCTCTATCCGATGACCGATCCGGCCAACCGGGAGCTGCTGGCGACCTGGCGGAAGCAGCAGGGCCGCTAGGAGACAGCCTGGCCGAGGGAAGCGACGCTCCCCTCGGCCCCCGCCGTCAGTGCAGCGGCGCCTCCGCCCCCGCCTGCCGATGCGCCCCGAAGCGCTCGACCATCGTCTCGCTCGCCGCATTCAGCCCGACGACCTCGACCGCCTTGCCCTGCTTGCGCGCCTTCAGCACCACCTTGTCCAGCGCGCCCACCGCCGAGATGTCCCAGAAATGCGCCGCGCCCACGTCGATGACGAGGCGCTCCACTTCCTCCTGCAGGTCGATCGCCTCGGCGAAGGTGCCGGCGGAGGCGAAGAAGACCTGCCCCTCCACCACGTAGCGCCGCTCCCGCCCATCCGGCGACAGCGTCGAGCTCACCCGGCTGAGCCGCGAGACCTTGCCGGCGAAGAACACGCCGGACAGCAGCACGCCGACCAGCACGCCCTTGGCGAGATCCGCCGTCGCCACCGTGGTCACCACCGTCGCCAGCATCACCACCGAGGACGGCACCGGGTTGCTTCGCAGCCGCGCGACCGAGGCCCAGGAGAAGGTGTTGATCGAGACCATCACCATGACCGCCGTCAGCGCCGCCACCGGCACGATCGCCAACAGGTCCTGCAGCAGCACCAGCAGCGCGAGCAGGAAGACGCCGGCGACCAGCGTCGAGAGCCGCCCCCGCGCGCCCGAGGTCACGTTGATCACGGACTGTCCGATCATCGCGCAGCCGCCCATGCCGCCGAAGACCGCGGAGGCCATGTTCGCCGCGCCCTGGCCGTAGCATTCGCGGTTCTTGTCGCTCGGCGTATCCGTCAGGTCGTCGACGATCTGCGCCGTCAGCAGCGATTCCAGCAGCCCGACCGCCGCCAGGGTCAGCGAGACCGGGGCGATGATGCGGAAGGTCTCCCAGGTCAGCGGCACATCCGGCAGCGCGAAGCTCGGCAGGGTGCTCGGCAGCGCGCCGAGATGCGCGACGGTCCGCACATCGAGGCCGAAGCCCGCCACAAGCGCCGTCAGCACCGCGATGGCGACCAGCGGCGAGGGCACCGCCTTGGTCACCCGCGGGACCAGGTAGATGATCGCCAGCCCGAGCGCGACCAGCCCATAGGTTGCGACCGGCACGCCCACCAGCTCCGGCAACTGCGCCAGGAAGATCAGGATCGCCAGCGCATTGACGAAGCCGGTCATCACCGACTGCGAGACGAAGCGCATCAGCCGGCCCAGCCGCAGGGCGCCGGCAAGAAGCTGGAAGACGCCCATCAGGATGGTCGCCGCCAGCAGGTATTGCAGCCCGTGGTCGCGCACCAGCCCGCCCATCAGCACCGCGGTCGCCGCGGTCGCCGCCGAGATCATCGCCGGCCGCCCGCCCATGAAGGCGATGACGATGGCGATGACGACCGAGGCATAGAGCCCGACCTTGGGATCGACCCCGGCGATGACGGAAAACCCGATCGCCTCCGGGATCAGCGCAAGCGCCACCACGATGCCCGAGAGAATCTCGGCACGCGGATTGGCGAACCAGGCCCGCAGGGAGCCATTCATGTTTTGCATAAGGAAATCAAGCCTCGCGCCCCGTCCTGCGGTGGCGCCCTAGGCGTTGTCCGGCGGATCGGCGGCCGGAAGAGCCACCCGGATTTGCACCGGGTCCTGACGAGTAGCCCAGCCTAGCGGCCGGATTGCCGCAGTGCAACACATCAGGCGCGCCGCAGCCCATCCGCCACCAGGGTGCAGCCGGCGACCGCCGCCAGGATGGCCAGCCCCGGCCAGACCGCCCCCATCGGCGCGGCGAAGACCATCTCCTGCGCGTTGGAGAGCATGTTGCCCCAGCTCGGCGCCGGCGGCTGGATCCCCAAGCCCAGGAAGCTCAGCGTGCTCTCGGCCAGGATCGCCCCGGCGACGGCCAGGGCGCCGGCGACGCAGACCGGCCCGGCGATGTTCGGCAGCACGTGCCGCCACAGCACCCGCGCCTCGGAAGCGCCCGAGACCCGCGCCGCCGCCACGTAGTCCAGGGATAGCTGGCCCAGCGCCGCCGCCCGCGCCAGCCGCGCCACCCCGACCCAGCCGAAGACGACGAGAATAAGCACGATGCGGGCGATGTCGGCGGCCGCCTCGCCCCGCGGCAGGCCGAAGCGCCCGGTATCCACCGCCGCCAGCACCACCAGCAGCGGCAGCGCCGGCAGCGCCAGCAGCCCATCCGCCAGCCGCATCAGCACCGCATCCGCCCAGCCGCCCCGCCAGGCCGCCACCAGCCCGACCAGCGTGCCGAGCCCGGTCGCCCCCAGCGCCACTGCGACGCCGACCGCCAGCGACACCCGCGCCCCGAACAGCAGCCGCAGCAGCACGTCCCGCCCCAGCTCGTCGGTGCCGAGCGGATGTTCGGCCGAGCTTTCGCCGAAGCGGGAGAAGAGGTCCGGCGCGAAGGGGTCATGCCCCAGGAAGGACTGCACCAGCGGTGCCGCCGCCGCGCCGAGCGCCAGGGCGCCCAGCAAGCCCAGGCCCAGCCAAAGCCGCATCAGCCGGCCAGCCGCGGGTCGATCAGCCGCTGCGCCACGTCGGCGGCGAGCGTTGCCAGCATCGTCACCAGCCCGGCCAGCAGCAGCGCCAGCAGCGCCAGGTTGTAGTCGTTGCCCATGATGCTGTCGTAGATCAGCTTGCCCATCCCCGGCCGGGCGAAGATCGTCTCCGTTACCAGCGCGCCCGAGACCAGCGCCCCGGCATCCAGCGCCGCGACCGTCACCACCGGGATCGCCGCGTTGCGGAAGGCATGGCCCCAGATGACGGCGCGCGGCGGCAGCCCCTTCATCCGCGCCGTCCTAATGTAGGGCTGCGCCATCTCATGCTGCATCGCCGCCATGGAATGGCGCAGGTAGGCCGCCGCATTCACCAGCGCGAGCGTCGCCACCGGCAGCACCAGGAAGCGCGCCGCCTCAAGCACGCCCCCGGCCTCGGCGCTGCCCCCCGCCGGCAGCCAGCCGAGCCCCACCGCGAAGACGATGATGAGGATGATCCCCAGCCAGAAGCTCGGCACCGACTGCGCCAGGATCGCCGCGCCATCCGCCACCGGCGCCGCCCCGCGCCGCACCGCGCCCCACACCCCGGCGCCGATCCCGACCACCGCCGAGAGCAGCAGCGCCCAGCCCAGCAGCACCAGCGTCGAGCCCAGCGCCGGCCAGAGCACATCCGCCGCCCGCACCGCATACAGCCGGGAATAGCCGAAGTCGCCCCGCAGCACGGCGCCGGCCCAGGCGAGGTAGCGCTGGTACAACGGCTGATCCAGCCCGTGCAGCGCCCGCATCCGCGCCACGTCCGCCGCGCCCATCGCCGGATCCGACAGCATCGCCAGATCCAGCGGGTCGCCAGGCATCAGGCCCATCGCCAGCCAGACCAGGGCGGAGACGATGACCAAGGTCACCACCATCTGCCCCAGCCGGCCGGCGACAAGCCCGACCATGCGGTATTAGCCGCGCACTTCCTTGATCGCCGCCTTGGCCGCATTGACCATCAGCCCGACGTCGTTGCCGCCGACCGTCACCAGCTTGAAGCCCATGTCGATCATCTTCTTCGCGTATTTCGGCGAGCTGTTGTGCAGCCCCGCCGCGATGCCGCGCTTGGAGGTCTCGGCGATCAGCCGCTCATAGATCTTGAGGATATTCGGCTCCTCCCGGTCCAGGATCGGGATCATCCCCATCGACAGGCCGAGATCGGAGGGGCCGACATAGATGCCGTCGATCCCCGGCACGTCGAGGATGGCGTCCAGGTTGTCGAGCGCGGTCTGCGTCTCGATCATCGGGATGACCAGGATCTCGTCGTTGGCGGTCTTCTGGTAGCCGCCGGCCTCGCCGTAGACGCCGGCGCGGATCGGGCCGTTGCTGCGGGTGCCGCGCGGCGGGTACTTGCAGTACTGCACCAGGGCGCGCGCCTCGGCCTCGGTGTTGATCATCGGGCAGATCACGCCATAGGCGCCGGCGTCCAGCACCTTGCCGATGATGCCCGGCTCGTTCCACGGCACCCGCACCATCGGCGTGACGCCGGAGGGCTGCATGCCCTGGAAGCAGGCGACGCAGCTCAAGTAGTCCTGCACGCCGTGCTGCATGTCGACCGTGACGCTGTCCCAGCCGGCCTGGCTGTACATCTCGGCGCTGAAGGCATTCGGGATGGCGAGCCAGCCATTCACCACCGGCTTGCCGGCCTTCCACGCTGCCTTGACCTTGTTCGCCATCATTTCCCCCAGGGGTATTTCGGAGCGGCGACGCTAGGCGCGGGGCCGGAAAGCGTCAACGCAAGGCCGGGGCGCGGCCCGTTGGTCACGGCGCCTTCGAGCCCGGCGCCCGCCAATGTCGTTTCAATATGCGCCTAATTGTGCTAAGGCATCGCCTGCCAGCGGTCTTGCCTCGGCCGGATCAATCGAAACCTGCCTGAAGGCCTCGAAGCGGCAGGTGTGGCCAACCGGCCCCAAAAAAAATCCAGCAAAAACAAATCTCTGTCGGTCAACCCATCGTCAGGCATGGATAAAATTGAGGAAAATTGAGCCGAATTTTACCGAATTGAGCCAGATTGAGTGGAATTGAGCAGCATTTAGCGGAATTGAGCCCCTACCCGCCCCCCCTCGCAACC
>NZ_CEEDBP010000050.1:0-35642 GCF_979252845.1 Belnapia sp. AC561 | reverse complement strand
GTTGGTGTCGTCTGTCATGCCCACGACATCGGCCAAAACCAGCCATCATCTCAAGGCGGGAAACAGCTGACGGTTACAGCGCGCCTTGACGCCATAGCCGCCCGCCATGGTGTAGGCCCCGATGCAGCGCTTGTGCTTTTGCGGGCGATCGAAATGGGTCAGGGTGTCATGGCACAATTTAACCACCCCGAGTTGGGTGGCATGCGCCAATGGCTGCGGACCGGCATGGTTATGATTGGGGGACATGTTCGACACCTCCCTGAAGCGGTGCGTCAGCGATCTTTCCACTGAGCTCGCAACGTTGCTCAACGACCGCAATGAAGACCGACCTGCGGATCTACCGCTGGCGGCGCTGTCCGTTTCAGCATTTACGCAACCGGCCAGCGATCCGCTCTTGCTAATCGAGCGCTTGGCTGAGCTGAAGGCCAAAGGCGCTCTTACCGACAAGGAGTTCGTGGCCAGAAAGGCGGAGTTACTCCGGCGCCTGTAAAGCAACTGCGGCTCGATTCTTCCGGCAGCCCAGCCGGCCTGAGGGGTTTACGCACCGCAAACGTTGGGGAAGGGCGAGGCAAGCTTCGATAAGGGCAGAGAGCACATATTAGGCTTCTGTCGCACAATCACTGCGGCTCAATTCCGGCCTGGCGGATTAGCGCTTCCCATCGTGCATTGTCGGCCCGGATGCGCATTGCCAACGCGCTCGCCGGCAGCGACAACACGGCGGTGGATAGCGCAGCGAAACGTTCCTGCAGAGCCGGCCGGGTCAGGGCGGCGCGGATTGCCTCATCCAGCCGCGCGACGGTCGCCGCCGGCATCCCCGCCGGGCCAAGCACGGCGATGATCGTCTCGAGCGCGCCCTCTGCGGCCGGGAAGCTCTCCTGCAACGTCGGCACCTCGGGTGCCAGCGGGCTGCGTGCCGCAGCGGAAATCGCCAGCGCCCGCACGTGACCCGAGCGCCGCTGTGCAAGGCCAGTTCCGAGATCGACCACCGCAGCCTCGATATGGCCGCCGACGAGGTCGGTCATGGCCTGGGGAATGCCCCGGTAGCTGACGCCGACCGGCTGCGTGCCGCTCGCCATGGCGAAGAGCGCCAGCGCGACCTGCCCACTCGGCGAGCCGAAGCCAACCGTGACCGGCGGCGGCGCCTGTCGCGCCCGCGCCTGTAGATCGGCCAGCGACCGGACAGGCGAGGCCGCGGGAACCATGACCATCATCGAGGTCGAGCCGATTCCCGACACTGGCTGAAAGCTCCCGACCGGATCGTAGGACAGGCTCCGGATCAGGCTTCGAGCGACGAACATGACCGAGGAACCCATCAGCAGCGTGGCCCCGTCCGGTTGACTGCGGGCAACATGCGCGGCCGCGAGCGTGCCCTGTGCCCCTGGCCTGTTATCCACCACCACCGGCTGACCGAGGCTCTCCTGCAGCTGTTGCGCGACGGCACGTGTAACGTTGTCGGTCACTGAGCCGGCGGGGAACGGCACAACCAGCGTGACCGGCCGTCCCCCGCCGTCCTGGGCGCGGCCTGTGGCGGACGGCAGCAGCAGCGCCGGCAACGCGAGCAGGGACCGGCGCCCAAGGGCGCAACACATGGCTGCAGCCGCCAAGCCTCGGCGTTCCGACACGTTCCCGTCCTCCTGCAGCCCGCACGATGCGGCGGACGCCGCCGCATTCGGCCCGTCCCGGCAGGGTGACGTCAAGCCGGCAGCCACTGCCGCCTCGCCTACCTGTCCTTGCCCCGGCTAGATTGTCCGCAAAAGCATGAGGAGAGGCCAAGTGATCGACTACGAGGTCCGGGATGGGGTAGCGGAGATCCTGTTCAACAACGCCCCGGTGAACGCGATCACCGAAGCCTTCATGGATGCCCTGATTGAGGCGCTGGATCGGGCGCGCCACGATCCCGCGGTGCGCGCAGTCATTCTCGCGAGCGCCATTCCGGGCCGCTTCTGTGCCGGGCTCGACCTACCCGCCTTCCTGCGCGGCACGCCGGCGGATGCGCACCGCATCGTTGGCAAGATCTATGTCCGGATCAGCGAGGCCCAGTCCGCCCTCGGCAAGCCCTCGATCGCCGCTATCGGTGGCGCGGCCCGCGGCGCCGGCATGTCCATCGCCATCACCTGCGACATGATCCTCGCCGCCGACCATGCCAGCTTTGGCTATCCCGAGGTCGATGTGGGCCTGCTGCCGGCGATCCATTTCCACCACCTGCCGCGCATCGTCGGCCGGCACCGCGCCTTCGATCTGCTTTTCAGCGGCCGCAGCTTCGGTGCCCCAGAGGCGGTGTCGCTCGGGCTGGTCAGCCGCCACGTGCCGGAGGCCGAGCTGATGGCCGAGGCACGCCGCACCGCCGCCGTCTTCGCCGCCAAGTCGCCGACGCTGATGCAACTCGGCAAGGCGGCCTTCCTGCGCGCCGCCGCTGCCGGCTACCATGAGGGGGCAGAATCCGCCGTGGATTTGGTCTCCACCGTTTTCGGCACGGAGGATTGCCGCGAGGGTTTGGCCGCCTTCACCGAGAAGCGGAAGCCCCGCTGGACCGGGCGGTAAGGGCGATGGCGACGCAAGCAGGCTCCGGCGCCCTCCACGGACTCCGCGTGCTCGATATGTCCCGGGTCATGGCTGGGCCCTTGGCCGGGCAGATCCTGGCTGATCTCGGCGCCGACGTGATCAAGGTGGAGCGACCGGGGCGCGGCGATGACACGCGCGAATGGGCACCGCCCTTCGTCGCCGATCCACCCACGGCGCCACTCGAAGAGTCGGTCTATTTCTGGACCTGCAATCGCGGCAAACGCTCGATGGCGGCGGACATTGCAAGCCCTGAGGGGCAGATGCTGGTGGGGCGCCTCGTCGCCACCGCGGATGTCCTGATCGAGAACTACAAGGTTGGGACCCTGGCGAAGTACGGCCTGGATTACGCGACGCTGTCGGCGGCGAACCCGCGCTTGGTCTACTGCTCCATCACCGGCTTTGGGCAAACCGGCCCCTACGCGGCGCGGCCGGGCTACGACACCATCGTCCAAGGCATGGGCGGGCTGATGAGCATCACCGGTAACCCCGACGATGCGCCCGGCGGCGGGCCGCGCAAGGCCGGCATCGCCGTCGCTGATCAGATGACCGCGCTCTATGCTGATGTAGCCATCCTCGCAGCGCTCAGGGAGCGCGAGCGGTCCGGTCTCGGGCAGCATATCGACATGTCGCTGCTCGACGTGCAGGTGGCCGGCCTGACCAATATCGGCCTGGGCTATCTTGCCACCGGCCAGGTGCCGCCCCGTTCCGGCAACCGGTTGACGACGGTCTATCCCAGCGACAGCTTTCGTTGCGCCGACGGCGACCTAATGATCATCGTCGGCAACGACGCGCAATTCCGCAGCTTCTGCGCGGCGCTCCGGATGCCGGAGGTGTTGACGGACGCGCGCTTCGCGCGGAATGCCGACCGGCTCCGCCATGCCGATGCCCTGGCACTGTTGATCGGCCAAGCCTTGCGCAACCGAACCCTGGCAGAGTGCCAGGCTCTGTTCGATGCGGCTGGCGTGCCGGCCAGCCCGATCAACACCCTTGCCCAGGTCTTCGCCGACCCGCAGGTGATCGCACGCGGGATGGTGCGGGAGGTCGCGCGCCCGGATGGGCCGCCGGTCCGGGTGATCGCCAATCCAATCCGCATGTCGCGAACGCCGCCTCGCAGCGACCGCCCGCCGCCTCGGCTCGGCGAGCACACGGACGAGATGGCCGCAGAGCTTCCATGGGCACGCTGAGGGAACGTCAAAAAAGGGCCTCCCAGCCCGCTTCGCCGCGCTGAAGCAGCCCTATGACTGCGCCTGCACGACGTGCTGCTGCAACGTACTGGAACGGTCGCCGGCTTGTTGTCCCGTGGGCCCGGCACGATCATCGAAGCGCGGATCAGCCGCGTCAGCGGGCGTCGGCGACTTCGACGGCAGCTCCTGGTGGGCGGCCGGATCCGCTCGCCGATTGCGCGCCGAGACTCGCAAGCAGCTCCGCCCGTGTCGTCCGCTGATCGGCGATCAGGCTTTCAATGGATTGGTAGACCTGGCCAAGGCTGAGTGGCCGCCCGCTGTCCCGGGCGGTGAACAGGCCGAGGTTCCGCTGCAGGCTGTCTGCGCCGACAGCCTCGGTCACCGGCCGTGACGGTGCGCGCTGCAGCTCGGCCAGGAAGCGCTGGGCACCGACGGGGCCGAGCAGATGGACCATGTAGAGGTCAGCCGCGGTCGACGCCCGCCCCAGGGCCTGGGCCAAATCGGCCTGCTTGCGGCTGATCCGCTCAGCCGCCATCGCCGCCGAGAGCCGCGGATTGTCGCGAAGCTTCAGGATCTCGGTGAGGTGCCGTGGACGCCGGGTGGAAATCTCGCCGCTGCGGTAGTCGGTGAGGAGAAGGGCCGAGTGATGCGTCAGTCCATACTTCGGCCCATAATCGCGTACCACCTCGAGCCAGGTGTCACGGGTGAACTGCATCAGCCCGCGGGCGGAGGACTGGGGATTGCGGGCCAGCGGATTCAGCCGGCTCTCCTTCCAAGCCATGGCGAGCAGCAAGGCTGGATCGGCACCGCTGGCGCGGGCCGCGTTGCCCAGGGCCATGACGACGGCGGGACTGACGGCCTCGCCCCCGGCTGCCGCACGCCTGGCGATGGGCGCGGCTGCGGCCGGCGCGCGGATCGCTGCCGGCCTGGGGCGAGCGACGCCGCGTAGCGCATGCCCGGCTGGCGATGCAGCCCTTGTCCGCTGCGGCTGCACTCTGGTCATGGCAGGACGGTTGCTCGCCTCGGGCCTACTGGTGCGGGCGGCATCAGCGGGAAGGATGACTGAGAAGCTGGCCAGAAAAACGGCCAGGACCGCGTGGCTTCCGGCGTAAGGCGCGGCAAAAGCCCGCGCAAGACCTGTGCGCGGCCGGGAGGCAACGCCGATATCAGTGGATTTCAATTGATCTGTCTCCCTTGGGGGGGAAGGGGAGTGCGGTTGATTCAGTCAAGTGGTCTGAATTAGCCAATGGACCTGCAGACGGGGGAGCTACAGGTCATGTCCGATGATAGGCCCCAAAGCACCGATAGTTCCTTGATAGATATATTTCTCTATCTAAAATAGATATTAACTTTGCAATTATAATCTTTGGTTGATTATCCAATGCGGGGCTAAGATGAGGTATTGCCGCTTAGGTGCATTTCTAATATAAATAAGCTCGCCCAGGTTTAGACCCTGCAAGGGTAGATGTGGGCTGCATCCCTAACCGGTGCTTCGTGCGCAAAGCGTCGGTCGGCGACGAAACCGTCGTGACGGAATCAGGGATGGCGGCGCACCCGGGCTCAAAATGCGGCTGGGGCCGCCGGTGCCATCCATCGAGGCCGGGGATCGGAACCGTGACGGCTGCGCCGCCTGCGGCTGGTCCCCCCCCCGCCATGTCCAACGGCTGGGAAAATCCGCTGCCCTAGGCTGGACTTTGGCCATCTTCCTTGGGCTGAGGCGGCGAAGCGTGTCCCGCCGCTTACCGCGGTGCAGGTCAAAGCGCTGTGGACCAAGGGCGTGCCGTGGCGCCGTGCTGATGGCGGAGGCCTGTACCTGGTCGTCACCGGCCAGAAACGCGGTGGTGGATGCTCCGCTACTCCCTGTCAGGCCGGCATCGCGAGATGGGCCTTGGCGGCGCCGATCCGAACGGGAAGGTGGGCAGCACCCTCGCCGAGGCGCGGGAGAAGGCTATGCAGCAGCGCCGGCTCCTCCGCAAAGGCGTCGACCCCCTCGATCATCGCCAGGGCCAGGAGGCCGCCGCCGCGCAGCAGGCTGTGGACGCCTGCCGCACCTTCCGGGACTGCGCCGTCGCTTTCCTGGCGGAGAAGGCTCCGGAATGGCGCAACGCCAAACACCGGGCGCAATGGGACGCCACGCTGACCACCTATGCCATGCCCGAGCCGAGCTGGGTGACATGCCGGTGGCGACGATCGACCTGGAGGCGGTGAAGCGGGTGCTTTCACCCATCCGGTTCACGAAGCCCGAGCCCGCCGCCTGGCTGCGCGGCCGCATCGAGGCCGTGTTGAACTATGCCGACGTGCATGGCTGGCGCGAGGTAGCGAATCCGGCCCGCTGGAAGGGCAATCTGTCCCTGTCGGGCCTACCGTCGCGAGCGAGGATTGCTCCGGTCCAGCACCACCCTGCCCTGCCTTGGCAGGAGATGGCCGGTTTCATGCTCGAACTACGTGCCAGCGCCAGCACCAGCGTGCGAGCCCTGGAATTCCTGATCCTGACTGCGGCCCGCACGGGCGAGGTGCTGGGAGCCCAGTGGGTGGAGATCGACCTAGCGGCCGGCATGTGGACCATCCCGCGCGACCGGATGAAGGCAGGCTGGGAACACTGGGTGCACTTGTCCGCGCCGGCAGTCGCGGTGCTCAACCACATGCTCCCGCTGCGGCAGGAAGGGGGAGAGGGTCATGTCTTCCCCGGCCAGGGGCAAGGGCACCCTCCATTGAACATGGCCATGCTCAAGCTGCTGGGCCGCATGGGACGGCGCGAGATCACTCCGCACGACTTTCGCAGCACCTTCCGCGACTGGGCCGGCGAGGCCACCGCGCATCCTGGCGACGTGGTCGAGACAGCCCTGGGCCACACGGTGGCAAACAAGGTGGAGGCGGCATACCGGCGCGGGAATCTTCTGCGGAAGCGCCGGGCGTTGATGGAAGATTGGGCGGCATACTGCGGAGAGGCTTCCGCGGACGCGAGGCTCGCCAGATTTAAAGATGCTGCCTACTGACGTTCGGCAGGTTTTTCATCGATGGCGGTCTCCCGATCTGGCAGCGGAATGCTGAGATCGCACATCATGCCGTCTGGAGTTCGATCAACTTGGACTGTGCCGCCAAGCTGGACCCGAATGATGGCATCAAGCATTCTAAAACTTAAACTGGCCGCGGCAGGAAATTCGCCTCGCAATGGATCTCCGCTTTCCTCCCATCGGAAGTGGAGCCACTACCTGCCTTTTTCTAAGTTCGTGGTATGCCAACGAACGTTCACATGTCCTGTTGCACCAGAAAGGGCACCATATTTCGAGGCATGCATCGTCAACTCGTGGAAAACCAATGCTAGCGGCTGAGCAGTGACGCCCGGCAGCATCAGTGATGGACCCTCCATTTGAGCCCGGCTTTCGCCCTTTCCAATATCGGGTACGACCGCTCTCAGCTCGACAGTCAGCAGCATCGGCAAGCTAACGCCGCTCCATTTCTTTTCAGACAGCAGCGTTTGGGCATGCCCAAGTGCCCTGACACTGCCTTTGATGACACTGGCGTAGCGCAGGACATCATCCCTAGGCGTCAACTGCAGGATCGCCTGGACCACTGCGAGCGTGTTTTTCGAACGGTGATCGATCTCGCCGGCGAGAAGCGCAACCCGGCGCTCGTTTGCCACCACGGCGGCGGTGCGTTGTTGCACCCGGCTCTCGAGCGACTGATTAAGTTCATGCAGATCCAGGGCCCGTCGCCGGGCGAATAGCAGCAGGGATGTCAGGCAGAGGATAGCAAGCGCCGTGATGGCACCATTCGTGGCCAGCCGAAATTGCAAAGGCGAGGTCACTGCTTCATAGGGCAAGCCGTAGGTCACCAAAGCCGGGAAACCTTCTACCCGACGATAGGCGATGAGCCGGTCGACCCCATCGATCGGTGAGATCCCTCTTGATACAAGGCGCTCCTTGCGACCACCGATCATCTGCGCAAGTTGGTCTCGTGCCGACCAGGCCGGGCCACTGACAAGCTCAATGGGAGGACTTCGGACAAGGAATGTCCCATCGGCGTTGGCAAGGCTTACCGCCACGCCTCGCTCTGGCGCGAAGCATTCCCAGTAGTCCCGAAATGTCCTTTGCTCCACGCCTATGGCGACGACACCCTGAAAGGCGCCACTGCTGCCGGACCGACGAACCGACAGGAAAAACACGGGCGTTCCGTCCGCTCTGCTTCGAGCAGGTCCTGATATGAACATTGCGGTGCCTGGATTGAGGCGGTGCCAAGCATAAAATTCACGGTCGCTAACATCCACATCGGCATCAATCTGCTCTCGGTCGGAGTCCAAAAGCCCTTTACCATCAGCGTCAAAAACAAAAATTCTGAGTGTTTCGCCGGCATAGTTACGAAGCGACCGGAGGTACCGCTGGTTCGAAGCCGTGGCCGCCAGAATCTCTTGATCGGTTAAGCCACGCATTTTCTCACTGATTGCACCAAGAGCGAGCGCTTGAAGCTTCAGCACACTTTCAGCGTGGCCGGTGACAAGCTCCAGCACAGACAGCAGCCGGTTTTCTGCTGCTCTGAGCGACTGCCAGTAATCGTGAACTGACACGGCACCGAACACTGCGAGTGGCCCAAAAAACCAAGCACCAAAAGAGCGTTGAAAACAACCTTGAGCCCAGATTTCGTTTTATGGCTTGGTTCGGCAGCTTCAGTGCTCTCAATCGGCGTCATAGTTACACCTGAAAAATCGTGCGTAGCATTCGGATAGCGTCCCGCTGCAAATCTAATTCAGTGCCCTAATGTTCAGGCACCTTCGTTGTCGCACTGACGCACTGCGCCATAGTGCTCTCGTAGCAGTTTTAGGGGACGGATGGGTTTGAAGAGTGGTCCACTTCTTTCTTAAAACACTCAGTGTGCTGCCAAGCGTGTGCTTCCAGCATCTCGCTGCCTTGCGCCATGACGCGCGGCGACACCCGGCTCTGCCGCACGCTCCAGCCGCGCGCGATGCCGGTAGCCAGCGGCCGCACCGTGCCGCGACGGAAGCGGCCATTGAGCCTTGCCATGACAGCCATTAGCCGTGCCGACAGGTGGATCCCGCGTCGAAAAAGCTCGCGTGGTTCCGTCGCCGCGTTGCGCCGGTCGACAGTTGGCCCATCTCACCACCCACCCTGGCAGAGCCCCGCTTCTTCTGAAGGGGCCCCCAGCGTTGGCAGATCCTCACTACGCGCGATTGCGCCGCGGCAGCCTTCACGGCCTACCGGCGGACCGCCTGCTACCCTTCCTCGAGCTCGGCCAGCCGGCTGATGAGGAAAGCATCAAAGCCGCCCTGCTGGACATGCTGCAATGCCGCGTGGGCAGTGGCCACTGCTACCGAAGCTGGGCAGCCTCGGCCTCCAGCGATGCAAATTGGTGGTTGCCGGTCTTAGCCGGCAGCGTGGGCCCGGAAAGCCATCGCAGCCAGACCGGGTGGAGCAGGGAATTGGCCGCCGCAGTCCCTGCCGCCGGTCACCACCGTCATCGATAGCGCTGCCGTGCGCTCGGACCTCGTCTGCGGCTGCGGTGCCGGTGGCGGAGCCCTGCTCAGGCTCAGCATGCCAACGCAGACCATCGCCGTGTGACGCCAGGCCGCGGCTTGCCAGTGCTGCATCTCCCTCGGCCAAATCGTATGGGCCTGGAAAAGGCGGGCGCCGGCCTCGCTGGCGGCAGATCGGAGTATGGATTGGCCATGCACCGCTCCAGACTGCCTAGGAGGCCAACGGGCTAGTGCCGGCGCTGCTCCCTACCACCGGCCAAATGCGACCCATCAGCCTTAATTGTCGGCAATATGCATTCCTCAGACTGCAAATAACGAAAACGTGTGTTAAGATGTCAGCCCTAACCGAGGGCTAGAGATTCATGGGCCAAACGGCTGCGCTCCGCCTCACCCGTGAACATCTGACTTCCGCACAAGCAGGCCGTTCATCGTCCTCCAAACCTGTAGCCTCTTCCAGGGCCAGCATCCCATCGAATGACGTCGGATCCCGGAATTCGTGGGACTCGGAGCAGCCAGAGGTGGGTCGCCTGACCGCCTTGGCACGTCTGCTGTTCGACACGCCTCACGTGCTAGCCTGGCTAAGCGAGAACACATTCACCCAGCATCCCGGGCCCGACGGCGATGCCTTATCGACACGCCTATGGTCGTCTTCTTCTCCGGGCCTCCCCATTGGCACCCTGCATCTGGCTTTCGCCACGACGCGGTCATCGATCGAGAGCGACCATGACCAGCAACGGGTCATGGCGCTGGCCGATATCGCCACCGGCTTGGCGGAGGCACGACGAGACCGACGCCAAGCTAAAGAGATGATTGCAGAAAAGGAGCTGTTGACGCGCGAAGCCGACCACCGGGTGGCTAACGGGCTGCAGCTGCTTCACAGCGCCCTCATGCTGCAAGCCAAGCTGGAGAACCACACGCCGGCGCGGGCAGCTTTGCAGACCGCCGCCCGCCGCGTCAGCGCCGTCGCCCGTGCACACCGGCAACTGTATGGGGCGCTGCCTGGGAGCCCGCACGGCGGAACTTTGAATGCCTCTGCCTATCTCGGCGCCCTGCTGAGAGACATCAGCCAGCAGGACGAGGATAGCCGCCCGGCGCAGGGCCGCTCTGTAGCTCTACAGATTGATCCGGGTGCGGCAGATGCATTGCCGACCACTTTGCTGCCGCGCCTGGGATTGATCGCCGCCGAGTTGGTCGCCAACGCCCTCAAGCATGGCGCTGGTCCGATTACCGTGATGGTACAGCGCGGATCCAGCCCAGGAGGCGTCTTGGTATCTGTGTCAGATCTAGGGCCGGGATTCCCGGATGATTTTGTGCCTAAGGCGAAGAACAGCAAAGGTCTTGGGATGCGGCTGGTCGCGGCACTCTCTGGCCCTGACAGCGTCTCGATCGACACGACGAACCGTCGCCGCATCGTTGTCCAGCTTGGTGGCTAGGTCGCCTCGGAGCAAAACGGAGCCGGTGGGGCTCAAGCTCGGCCCCGCCTGCCAAGCCAGCGAGCAAGCGCGCTGAGTCCAACGGCGATCAGGGCAAGCCCAATGCCGATTGATACAGCCATCAGAAAATAACGGACCACTGGTGGCATGATCGGTAGCGTGCACGTTCGGGGCAATGACTGCATGCCTCGATTTGTGAGACGAGGTCGTGGTTGAAGGCCTGAAGGAAACCAAGCCTTCTCCTAGCTGATTGACCGCACCCCAGACCTGTCCCCATTCCTGAATGAATTCCACATCGGCGGCTTCGAGGGCGGCGCGGATGGCTGCAGTGATTCTTACCTACATAGGGTTTCGCAAGGCACCCGATCCCGGTCCCCGTCCAGGCGCGAGAGCCCGCATTGCTGCAGGTAGAACGTGCCTCGGCACCGCTGGACCATCTCCCGGCACTACTGCTTTGCGCCGCAGTTAACACCATTGTTCGCCGCTGGTATGAAGCGGGGAGGTGCCACCGGCGCCTCTGCCGTCACGCTAGCCTGGCCGTTCCGCTTGGCGGCACGCCACTCCCACGGTGGTGTGCGCTCAGCCTCAAGCAGGGCTCAAAACCCGCGACGTGCTGCCTTCGCCTCTGCTTCGATTCCCAGCGAAAGCGCCGATCCATCGAAACCACTCAGGGCCGGCCGCAGCTGCGCCCTCCCGTGCTGGAACCGACCACGGACATCCCTCCAATGGGAGAAATGCCTGAAGCCACGCCCAGCGGCAACGCGCTCCCGCTTACGCGCCTCCAACGTACGCCAGCTTTGATCGCTGCATCGGCAGCGTGCCCAACTGCGACCCAGGCCTGCTAACCGTTACTTAAAACTCTCAAGTTCTGGAGCGATGGGAACGGCACGACTACACCCTTTGCCCAGCTGGTTGGACAAACTGCGATATGTCGCGCGGGACGCCGAGCAATAGGAAGACGGTGCGCTGTGGCGATGCTCGCAGCTACGCCAGATCAAGTATCTCAATAACATAGTGAAGCAGGACCATCGGCGCATAAAACGCCTGACCAGACCGGGGCTTTGCTTCGGCAGCTTCTGGACGGCGCGACGAACCCTGACGGGCTACGAAGTCATGGCCATAGTGAGGAAGGGGCAGGTTCGGAGGATGGGTGGATGCGACATCGGAGCCCCAAGCGACCTTCGTCTCCGCTCTGTTCAACGTTGCTGCCTGATCTGCCTACTGCCAGTCTCATTCATAGCCCGCTGCAAACTTTGCAACAGAACCCTACCGGCCACGCGAACCCGCCAATCCGGCCTAAACGGCACGTCGCCGACTCCATCGCCACCATGCGCGTTCGCATCGCCCGCGAATGCGCCCGCATCCTGCCGCAATACCCGTGCTGCCAACGCTCAGTGCCACGTCAGCTATTCATGACACGAAGTGCTAGCCAGCCACGCCCATCGGATGTCGTTCACTTTCCCCGTGATCGCCGCCCGATCCCCCTGACAATGTCGCTTCATGCTTGAAAATGAGATTGCATTTAAGTTTACATGCCACTCATGGTTGAGGAAGCGGAAAGGAAGTCGCCGTAGGGAGCAGGTGAAGAATTCGTTACCCAGCGACCTGATAATCAACACGGAACGTCAATATGGTTGGTAACTCGGCAGCGAAGCTTGAGATGGAAGTGTCCGATATTGCAGTCCTCGTTGTCGACGATGATATATCAATGGCGGAAGGCCTAGTTGAGATGCTCCGCATGTACGGCCTGGCTGCCACGCATGTTGCAAACTGGCCTGCCACTCTTGCCGTACTGAAAACAAACCGCTTTGACATTATCATTCTTGATCAACGCCTTGGGCGCATCGATACCATCATGCATCTGGGCGAACTGCGCCGTTTGACCGATGCCCCTGTCGTTTTCCTGTCCGGCAACCAGCTCGAGGCCGACCGTATCCTTGGTCTCGAGATGGGAGCCGCGGATTTCCTGCTGAAGCCGATCTCGGGCCGGGAAATCGTCGCTCGGATCCGGGCGCACCTGCGGCGGGCACTATCGCCCGCGCACTCGTCGACGCCGAAGCCGACCTGGCGGATCTCGGTGGACGAACGGCGGCTGTATCAGCCGAACGGCAGTCCCGTACCGCTCACCTCCGCCGAGTTCAGCCTGCTCGAGGTGCTGTCGTCATGCCCCGGCCAGCCGACCGACCGCGACATCCTGACCCAGCGCGTCCTGAACCGTCCCTACCGCGTCGAGGACCGCTCGATCGACAACCTCGTATATCAGCTCCGCCTCAAGATCGGCCAAGCCGGCGGCGGCGAAGTCATCGTCGCCATGCGGAGCCGCGGCTATGCCTTCACCGGCTTCGAGAATCCCGCCTGACCGGACATGCCACCGGCCGCCGTCAGGGCGTCGCTGGCAATGCCTGCGGGCCGAGCATCTGCACCAGCAGCGCCAGCAGCTCGGCCTGCTTGTAGGGCTTGGCCAGCAGCTGGAACTCGTCGATCGCGCCGAATTTCTCCAGCACTTCCTCGGCATGGCCCGAGACCAGCAGGACCGGCAGCCCCGGGTACAGCGCCAGGGCGCCGCGGGCCACCTCGACGCCGCTGATGCCGCCGGCGAGCACGACGTCGGACAGCAGCAGCTGGATATCCCCGCGCATCCGCAGCGCCTGCATCGCCGCCTCCCCGTCGCGGGCCGAAATGACCTGCAGCCCGATCTCCTGCAACGCCAGCCTGGTCTGGTTTAGGACGCGCAGATCGTCCTCGACCAGCAGGATCCGCGCCGAGAGCCGCGTGCGCTCCGCCAGCGGACGGCGCTGCGGCGTGATGGCGGCCGCCCGGGCCGGCGCGCAGCGCGGAAAATAGAGCGCGACGCTGGTGCCGGCGCCCGGTTCGCTCTCGATGGTAATCGTGCCGCCGGAGCGCTTGGCGAAGCTGTGCACCTGCGCCAGGCCGAGGCCGGATCCCTCGCCGGCATCCTTGGTGGTGAAAAATGGCTCGAACACCCGGTCGAGCACCTCCGGGCTCATGCCGATGCCAGTATCGGTCAGCACCAAGCTGACGTACTCGCCCGGCTCCAGGTCCAACACCGCCGCCTCCCCCGCCGAGAACCGCAGGTTGGTGCCCGAGATCGTCAGAGTGCCGCCGAGCGGCATGGCATCCCGGGCATTGATGACGAGGTTCAGCACCGCGGTCTCGAACTGGGCGGGATCGATCATGCTGGACCAGAGATCGGGCGCCGCGACCATGGCCATCTGCACCGCGTCGCCTGCGGCCCGCTCCAGCAGGTCGGTGATCTCGCCGAGGATATAGCCGATCTGCAGCCGCTCCGCCCGCAACGGCTTGCGCCGCGAGACGTGCAGCAGCTGGTTGATCAGCTGCGAACCCTGCGACAGGATGCGCGAGGCCGAGCGCAGCATGTCGCGCACATGATCGGGGTCGCTCTCCGTCGCATGTTCCGCGCGTTCGATGTTGATCAGCGCTGCCTGCAGCAGGTTGTTGAAGTCGTGCGCGACCCCGCCGGCCAGCTGGCCGACCGCCTCCATCTTCTGCGCCTGCAGCAGCCGCGACTCGAGCCCATGCCGGTCGGTCACGTCGCGGGTGCACTCCAGCAGCTGGACCGGCCCGTCCTCGGACTCCCGCAACGACACCAGCGCGGTCTCCAGGACATGCCGGCGGCCGTGCAATTGCTGTTCGGTCTCGAACCGCGCCGTGCCGCCCCGGGTGGCGCGATCCTGGTAGCGGCGCTGCGCGGCATCCCCCTGCGCCTGGCCGAAGACCGTGCCCAGGGCGGCGTGCTCGATCTGCTCCGCCGGCTTGCCCAGCAGGTCCGCCAGCGCCGGGTTGATCGCCTCGAACCGGAACTCGCCATCGGGTCGTTGCCGCAGAAGTCCCAAAGCATCGGGTGAGCATTCGAAGATCGCGCGGAAGCGCGCCTCGCTGGCACGCAGCTTGTTGGCCACCGCGTCGCGCGCCGCGATCTCGGCGGCGAGTTGCGCGTTCACCCGGCGCAGCTGCGAGGGCGAAGGCAACTCCAGGATCCGCGGCCAGAGCGGACGCAGCAGGATGGCCGTCGTGACCGACAGCGCGGCGGTCGCCGCCTTCATGATCCCGGCCAGCCAGTAGTACGGCTCCCACAGCAGCAGTACGCCGATCGCATGCGTCACGCCGCAGGCGAGGATGAAGGCGGCGAAGATGCGGAACACCCAGGGATAGGCCAGGTCCCGACGGTACCGGACGAGCCGCAGCAGGACGTAGGAGATGGTGAAATACGCCAAGGCGGTGAGTACATCCGCACCCGCATGCACCCACAGCAGCGCCGGGTCCCAGGCCAAGCAGAAGCCGTGCGGCGTCAGGATCGAGGTATCCAGTAGGGAGTCCAACCAGCGTCCCATCCAAGCGGCTCCATCAAGCGGTCGAACGAGAGTGAATTGCCGGTCCGCCCGAGGCAACGCCGAACCCGCCGGCGCCGCTCAATCGACCGGCAACGCCCCGTCGACGAAAAGCCATATGGCGAAGGCGACAAGACAGGCGCAGGCAAAGGGAATATCCGGCGCCCGCCGGCCGCCCCCCACCACCACCACCACCCAGATGGCGCCGAGGCCGGCGCCAAGCCCCGCGCCGGCCGCGAGGACCAGCAGCGCGGCCGGGGCCCCGAGCCACAGCCCGAGCGCGGCCGCCAGCCGGATATCGCCGCCGCCGAGCCGCCAGTGCCTCGGCAGCCACCGGCGCAGCAGCACCAGCGGCATCGCGGCGAGGACGGCGCCGGCAACGCCGATCGCCAGGCCGGCCAGCCCGCCCCGCCACACGGCCGCAGTACCACCGGCCAGGAAGAAGGCCCCCATGATCGGCCGCGGCAGCCGCCGGGACCGCGCATCGGTCACCGCCAGGGCCATGAAGATCAGCGCCGCCGGCAGCTCCGGCAGGATGTCCCGGAAGGCGGTCAGAAGCCACCGACCCGCACCGCCACCGAGGCGCTCGGCCGGCTGGACAGCACCGGGACCAGCCGCGAGAACCGCGCCACGTCGAACCGGCTGAGGTCGATCGTCACCGTCACGCCGATCTCGCTGGTGGGCGCCCCCGCCGGCGTGATGCTGACGGTCCGCGCCGCGGCCAGTCCGCCGAAGCGGTCGAGCGTGGCCGCGACCGCGGTCGTGGCGAGGCTCAGCCTTTCGGCATCGCTGAGCCCGGCGACGGCGGCACGCGCCCCTTCGCTGGCGGCCTGCACCGCCAGGATCCGCGTGCCGAACTGCAGGCCGAAGCTGATGATGCCCAGCAGCAGCATCAGCAGAACCGTCATGACCAGTGCGAATTCCACCGCGACGGCGCCTGCTTCCGGATCGGACTCCTGACGGTGCGAAGCACGCACGGGACGCTCGGATCCTCAGCCGGCGCCGAGGCCGGTGGCGATCCGGCCGAACATGGCGGCCAGCGACGTGCCGATCGGGGTGATGGCGGTGACGAGCAGCAGCGCGATGCCGGCGGCGATCAGCCCGTACTCGATGGCCGCGGCGCCATCCTCGTCCTGGCCGAGCTTGCGGATGGTCTGGATCAGCGTGGCGAACATGGTGTCGTTCCTTCGTACAACGTTGCCGGAGGGGATGTCGCAACCCATGCCGCCGCTCCGGCGCGGCGGCACGAATGTCCTCACAGCACCAGCGACGGCACGCCGCAGCGTGCCCCGATGGGCCGTATCTCCGCGAAGCCGAGGCGGACGCCTGCGGCTCCCAGTATCTGGTCGACGATCGGGTCGAGCGCCGCCAGGACCGGCGTCAGCGCCGAACGGAGCGCCGCCAGGTTGGCGGCCGGGCCGCTCAGCACCGTCAGCTGCAGGCTCGAGACGAGCGAGCCGACCAGGCTGCCGGCGAGGCTGCCCCCGGCGACCGAGCGCGTGCTGCGCGCGGCGATCTCCGCCGCAGTCCAGCTCAGGTCCCGGCTCGCCGTGCCGACCTGCGCATCCGCCGTGGCGCCGACCAGGTTGATGGCCGGGACGAGCGGTGGGATGGCCGGCGTGGCGACGATCGGCGCCGCCGCCAGGGTCCCGATGGTGGCGGCCGGGCTGTCGAAGGCCGCCGGAGGAATGGTCCCGATCCGCGCCCGGGCGAGGCCGGTGGTGGCCCGGATGGTGATGCGGGTATCGGTCGAGGGTGCGCCGTCGCAGGTCACCGCGGTCAGCACACCGCTGGCGGGCGCCGCCTCGATCAGGATCGGCACCGTCACCACGCCGCCACCGACCAGGGTGACCAGCTTCACGCTGAGCATCAGCCGGATTTGCGCCGTCGACGCCCGGGTGACGTCCACCGGGCCGAAGCCGGTCGACTGCGGCGGCTGGATCAGCAGCAGCCGCGCCGTCGCCGTCGCCAGCCCGGGGATGGTGATGCCGGCCGGCAGATCGAAGGCGCTCACCGGACCGCCGAGCGCCGCCGCCGCCTGGACCAGGTCCAGGGCATTCACGCTGGCATCGGCATAGGACCGGTCGGCGACCAGCTCGCCGACCTGCCGCGTCTGGTGCACGCCGAAATTGAGCAGCGCGCCGACCCCGAGGCTGCGCCCGGCATTGGTCGCCTGCGACAGCAGGTTGAGCGAGGTGCCCGCGGTCTGGCCGGCGCCCGGTGCCAGCACCCCCGCCGCCAGGCCGAGCAGCGGACCGACCTGGGCCTGGCTGCCGAGCAGCTGCTGGTAGGTCCCCGCCTGCGTCCCGGCCGTGGCATCCAGCAGCCGCACCATCCGGACGTTGCTGGTGAGCAGCCCGGTATAGGCCGCCGCGCTGAGATTGACCGAGCCGCCGAGCAGGCGGCCCAGCACCTGGTTGGCGATCCCGCCGTCGATCGTGGCGAGACCGCTGCCGATGGTGAAGCCGGCTTCCGGCCGGTGCGCCGCCGTCGCCGTCGCCGCGATCCGCGCCGTCGTCGCCGGGACCAGCAGCCGCATCAGGCCGAGCGGCACGGTCGTCTCGGCCTGGACCCTGACCGCGGTGCCGGCGGCGCCGCCCGGGGTGAAGCGCGCGGGGGCCGCCAGCCGCGTATCGTCGACGTAGTCGCCGACCGTGACGGTGCGCGTCGCCGCGGCGAAATTCTGCCGTGCCAGCACCCCGGCGGCGAGGCTCTCCGCCGTCGCCGGGTGGCGGGTCGCCGACAGCGCCGCGGCATCGACCGCGGCCTGCAGCGATCGCCGCTGGTACTGGATCTGCCCGGCATCGATGGTCAGCGCCGCGATGCCGCAGACCGCCGCCATGACCAAGCCGGTCAGCGCGCCGACGGCGCCTGCCTCGGGATCGTCAGGCACAGGCGGCAGCGGCACGCGGCGGTCGCTCATGGCAGCGGCCGTGACGCGGCGTTCGGCATGGTCGCGGAAGCGCTCGCGGCCCCGGTCGGTCGCGGCGTCGGCATGGCGCGGCTGGGCGGCGGCAGGACCAGCTGGCCGGCCTCGAGCCCAGGCACCCCGGCCGGTGCCGCCCCGGTCGCCCGGCTGTTGAGCTGCAATTCGATCAACTGCCGGATGGCGCTGGTCGGCGTCTCCTGCGCGAGCCCGGCCAGCGGGATGCTCGCCAGGGCAGCGGCGGCGATCAGCATGGGTAGGGCCTGCTCGATGATGCGGCGGTTCACTGCCTGGCCTCCTGGGTGGGGTTGAGACGGGCGACTTCCTGGCGAAGCGCGCGGCGCATCGGCGCATTGCCGGCCGTGCCGAGCAGGCTGTCCGCCTCGGCGTTGCGATTGGTCGCGGCCAGCAGCAGCGCCAGGTTGTTGCGCACCCCGGCATTGTCCGGCTCGAGCTCGGCCGCCTGGCGCAGCCGGAACTCGGCCCCCGCGACATCGCCCGAGCGCAGCAGCGCATAGCCAAGGTTGTTCAGCACCCGCGTGCTGGTCGGCTCCAGCGCCAGGGCCGCGTTGAACTCGCTGATCGCCCGCGGCCACTTCTCCTCGCGCGCGGCGAGCATGCCGAGGCCATGCCGGGCGGCGGCCGCATGCGGCCCGCGCAGCAGGCCCTGGAAGGCGACCCGTGCGGCGGCATCGTCACCGACCTCGGCGAGGCATTCCGCCCGCAGCAGGCTGGCCTGCGGCTGCCGGCCGTGCAGCCGCTCGAACTCGTCGAGATGGGCGAGCGCCGCGCGGTACAGCTTGCGCTGCTGCAGCCCCCTGATGAGGTCGAGGTAGAGCACCTGCGCCTGCGCCGCATCGCTGCCCTCGGCGGCGGTGCGGCCGAGGCCGAGCGACGGCAGCACGCCGAGCCCGCTCCCGCCGCAGCCGCCGAGCAGCGCCGCCAGCCCGAGTATCGCCAGCCTGCACCGCATCACGCGTACCGCCCCAGCACGTTCATGATGGCGCCCACGCTCGGTGCGCCGATGAGGATGAGCAGCGCCGGCAGCAGGCAGGTGACCATCACCACTGTCATCATCGTCGTCGCCCGGCCGATGGCGGCGCGCGCATCGGCGACCCGCCGTTCCCGCAGGTCGCGCCCGAGCGCCTTGAGCGGCACGATCAGCTCGGTGCCATGCTGCAGCGACTGCCGCAGCAGGTCGGTCAACGCCTGCGCATCCTCGATGCCCAGCCGCTCGCCCAGCCGGCTCAGCGCCAAGTCGTAGGGCGTGCCGCGATCGAGGTCGATGGCGAAGACCTGCAGGGCGCGCTGCACCCGCGGGGCCGGATGCACCGGCTGGATCGCCGCGAAGCGCAGCGCCTGCTCGACCCCGGCGCCGCCCTCGAAGGCCAGCGCGATCAGGTCGATGGCGGCCGGCAGCTCGGCCCGCAGCTGCCGGGCGCGGCGCTGGGAAACGGCCCCCAGCGCACGGTTCGCCGCGACATAGGCGACGATGCCGCCGAGCGCCGCGCTGCGCAGCGCCAGCAGCGGCGTCGCCGTTGGCCAGGCCAGCACCGCGATGCCGGCGCCGAGCAGGATCAGCAGCGCCCGGCCCGCCGCGAAGACCGCCGCCGCATCGCGGTGCCAGATCGAGGCGGCCCGCAATTCGGCGACCAGCGCGGCGGCGCCGGCCTCGTTCCGCAGCAGCAGGCGGCCGCAGCCGACCAGGATGCCGTAGGCGGCGGCGCCGCCGATCCAGCGCCCGGGCGCGCGGTCCCACTGCCCGCTGCAGGCCGCCGCCAGCCGCCGCCGGACCACGGCCGCCAGCATCCGCTGCCGCAGCATCGGGGCCAGCAGCGCAGCGCCACCGGCGGCGACGAGCAGCGAGGGGAGGAGGAATTCCGGCATGGCGCTAGAACCGCGGCCGGGCGATCTGGCGCAGCAGCACCAGGCCGAGGCCATAGAGCCCGCCGACCAGGACCAGCGTGCCCCGGCCGCGCTCGGGATCGGCGAAGTAGTCGAGGAAGCCGGGCGACAGCAGCGTCAGGCCGCCCGCCATCAGCGGCGGCAGCGCGGCGAGGACCAACGAACTGGTGCGGACCTCGGCGGTCGCCGCCTCCAGCTCCCGAGCGATCCGCTGCCGGTCGCGCATCATCCCGGCAAGCCCGCGCAGGGTCTCCGACAGCCGGCCGCCGAAGCGCATCGCCGCACCGACCACGGTCGCCAGCGCGGCGAGGTCGACGCCGCCATGCCGCTGCGCCGCCCATTCGAGCGTCTCGACCAGCGGTTCGCCCAGTTGCAGCCGGCGCTCGGCCGGGGCGAAGACCCAGCGGACCGCCGGGCTGGAATTCAGGATGGCCCGCTGCAGCGCCTGCGACAGCGAGGCGCCGATCAGCAGCTGCTGGCAGAGCCGGTCGATAAAGGCGGGCAGCCCAGCCTCGATCGCCGCCCGGCGGCGGCATATCCGCAGGCGCACCAGCAGCCCCGCCGCCGCAACCACGCCGGCCAGGCCGGCCGCGGCCCAGCCCGCGCCGCCGAGCAGCAAGCCGGTGCCGCCGAGGCCCGCTGCCGCCGTGCCCAGGCCCCAGGCGAAGCGGCCCGGCTCGAGGTCGGCCCGCAGCATCAGGATATCGAACCGGCCCGCTGCGGCCGCCACCGGCCGCCGCGTCCGGCCCGGCTCGGCGGCCCCATTGCCGGCTCCGGTGCCGGCTCCGGCGCTGGCCAGCACGCCCAGCCGCTGCTCCACCTGCCGCCGGCGCATGCCATCACGGCGCGACGCGGCCAGCAGCAGGCCGCCGCCGCCAAGCATCAGCAGGGCCGCCACGCCGCCGCTCATGCCGGCAGCCCCGCGACCTGGGCGAGCTGCTCGCGGAAGCCGGAGCGCAACAGCAGCGGCGCCGCGCCCGCCCGGACCGGGGCATCGGGCTCATAGACGTAGATCTCGTGCAGCCGGTAGTTGTCCTCCTCGACCCCCGCCAGCTCGGTGACGTTGACGACGCGGCGCTGCCCGTCGCTGCCCCGCTGTACCTCGGCGATGACGTTGATCGAGGAGTTGATGAAGCGGCGCAGCGCCCGCGGTTCCAGCGGCAGGCCGCTGAAGGCGAGCAGCATCTCGAGCCGCGCCAGCGCGTCGCGCGGGCTGTTCGCATGCAGCGTGCTCATCGAGCCGTCGTGGCCGGTGCTCATCGCCTGCAGCATCTCCACCGCCTCGATGCCGCGGACCTCGCCTAAGATGATCCGGTCCGGCCGCATCCGCAGCGCGTTGCGCATCAGGTCGCGGCTGGAAACCGCCTGGCGGCCATCGGCCGAGGCGGGCCGCGCCTCGAGCCGGACCACGTGCTCCTGGCGGAGCTGCAGCTCGGCGGCATCCTCGATCGTCACCAGCCGCTCGGTCTCATTGATGAAGCCGGACATGACGTTGAGCAGCGTGGTCTTGCCTGAGCCGGTGCCGCCGATGATGAGCATGTTCAGCCGCGCCCGGGTGGCCCGCGCCAGGTAGTCCAGCGCCTCCCGCGGGGCGGTGCCGCGGCGCATCAGGTCGACCGCCTGCAGCGCCACACGCCGGGTCTTGCGGATCGAGATCGCCGGCCCGTCGAGCGCGACCGGCGGCACCACCACGTTGACCCGCGAGCCATCGGCCAGCCGCGCGTCGCAATAGGGCGAGGCCTCGTCGACCCGGCGGCCGATCGGCCCGACGATCCGCTGGATCACCGCCATCACATGCGCATCATCGCGGAACCGCGCCGCCACCCGCACCAGCCGCCCGCCCCGCTCGGCATAGATCCGGCGCGGGCCGTTGACGATGACGTCGTCGACCGTCGGATCGTCCAGCAGCGGCTGCAGCGGCCCGAAGCCGAGGATGTCGTCCAGCAGCTCGTCGATCATGCGGGTGCGCTCGGCGCCGTTCAGCACGCCGTTGGTCGCATCCAGCGTGCTGGCAACGGCGGCCGAGACCTCGTCCCGCACGGCGTGGCGCTGCAGCGCCTCGGCCGTCGTGCCGCGCAGCTCGAGCCGGTCCAGCACGAAGCGGAAGGCGCTCGCCTGGATCTGCTGGTAGCTGTCGCTGAGCGACACGCCGTTGCCGCGGGGCATGCCCTCGCTCATGCGACGCGGCCCAGGCCGAGCCGGGCCTTGAGCCGGCCGAGGGTGCCGGGCGGGATCGCCGGCGCCTCGGCGGTGCCGAGCCGCGCGGCCAGCGCCGCCACCTGCCGGGCCAGCCCGCGATGGCCGGCGAGGCCGGCATCGAGGCGGCCCTGGTTCTCCGCGTTGCGCAGCGCCACCCGGCATTCCGGCAGGGCGACGACGGAGCCGAGCCCGAGCGTCCCGCCGATCGCCAGGGCGCTCGGCTGGATCCGCGCGTCGAAGTCGGCGACCGCGAGGACCAGCCGCTCGCGCGGCTGCACGCCGAGCACCTCGAGCTGCTTCATCCCGCGTGCCGCGGCCTGCGCCGAGGCCAGGCTCTGGGTCACCACCAGCGCGGCGCGGCGCTGCGCCGCGAGCAGCGCCAGCGGGCCGGGGCCGAAGGGCGCCGCGCCGCAATGGATGACGATCTCGTCGTAGACGCCGCGCAGCAGCGCGACCAGCACCCCGAGGTCGCCCGCATCGAGCGTCGCCGGGTCGCGGTAGTCGTTCAGCAGCAGCAGCGCCAGCCCGCTCGCGGCATGCCGCGGCAGCGCCGAGCGCAGCAGCGCCCCGTCGAGCCGGTCCACGTCGTCCAGCGCATCGGCGACGCCGTAGCCGCAGCGGACGTCGAGCGCGATCTCGGCCTCCTGCGCCCCGGTGCCGAGATCGAGGAAGACCACCTTGCGGCTGCCGCCGGCGCAGCGGTCGAGGGCGATCGCCAGCGCGACCTCCCGGGCCGGATCGGCGGGCCGGCCGCCGACCACCGCAAAGCAGGGCGATTGCCGGCCGGCCGCGGCGTTGCGCGGGCCGCGCTCGAGCCGCGGCCGCAGGACGCGGCGGAGCGCGATCTCGCCGGTGCTGCGGCCGACGAAATCCTGCGCCCCGGCGCGCAGGCTGGCGAGGATCAGGTCGGCCGCCGTCTCGTCGCCGAGGGCGACCAGCGCCGCGGTCGGCGCGTCGTTGCGCAGCCGCGCCAGCACCGTGGTCAGCTCGGCCCCGGCATCGGCGACATCGACCAGCACGAGGTGCGGCCGGACATGCTGCAGCGCCGCCAGCGCCGAATCCGGGTCGGGATCGGCGCGATGCAGAATCGCCAGGCCGGCCAGCGCCGCGCCGACCCGGTCGACGACCTGGCTGTCGAGGGTCAGCACCAACGCGGTCGGCACCGCCGTCCCCGCCTGCGGCAGCGGGGTTTCCGTCATCGCGTTCATCGCATCAATCCGAACTGGTTGGCGGCTTGCTCGGCGGTGTTCCGCTGCAGCGCGATGTCGAGGCTGTTCGGCAGCGGCGCGCGGGTGGCGAGGCCGGCCGGCAGCCGCGCCGTCTCCAGCGGGCGGACCAGCCGTGGCGTGGCGATGATCACCAGCTCCTGCATGTCGCGCGAGGCGTTGGTGCGGGAGAACAGCGGCCCGAGGACGGGCAGCTGGCCGAGGCCGGGCAACCGGTCGGCGAGGTTGCTGGTGTTGGAGAAGGTCATGCCGGCCAGCATGAAGCTCTGGCCGCTCGCCAGCTCCACCGTGGTGGTGGCGGAGCGCTTGCGGAAGGCCGGGATGCTGAAGCCCTGCAGGGTGATGGCGTTGGAGTAGTCGAGCTCGCTCACCTCCGGCGTCACCCGCAGCAGGATGCGGCCGTCCGACATCACCGTGGCCGCGACGTCGAGCCGCACGCCGAAGGGCTTGTAGTCGATGGTGACGGTCGTGAAGCCGGCGCCGACGATCGGCGTCGGCACCGGGATCTCGCCGCCCGCGAGGAAGGAGGCCTGCTCGCCCGAGCGCACCAGCAGCACCGGCTCGGCCAGCAGCTGGGCGAAGTTGGTCGAGGCGAGCATCGAGATGGCGGCCAGGATGTTGTTGGTGTTGCTGCCGACCAAAAGGTTGAAGGCGCTGCTCATGGGCGAGGCGAGGCCGGTCGCCGAGGCCGCCAGGGTGCCGAGGTTGGCGGTCGAGGACTGGTTCGGGTTGACGTAGCCGTTGCCGCCGACGAGCCCGTTGTTGGCGATGCTGCCCGGCCCGACCAGGGCGCCCTGGGTGCTGGTGCCGAGGGCGCGGAAGTTGAAGCCGAGCTGCTGCAGCCGCGTCGCCTGGACGGCGGCGAATTTCACCTCGACCGCCACCACGAGGTCCGCGGCGATGCGGGTCAGGTCGACCAGCTCGCCGCGCTCCGGCCGGGCCAGCGCAACCAGCCGCTGATGCGCCTCGAGGCTCGGCACGGTGCCGCGCAGCACCACCCGGCCCGCCTCGCTGCCGACCTGCACGCCGGCCAGCGCCGGATCCCTCGCGGCGGCGGCGCGGGCGCCCTCCAGCCCCTGCCCGACCGAGACCACCATCCGGCTGCGGGCCTGGCCGCGCCAGATGTGGATGTCCGTCTCACCCGCCCCGAGCCCGAGGATGCGGAGCTGCCGCCCGCCGACCAGGCTGACGTCCGCCACCTGCGGATTGCCGACCGCCACCCGGGTCACCCCCCGGCCGATCTCCAGCAACTCCTGCATGCCGAGCCCGAGGCCGATGCTCCGCACCGGCGCCGGCGCGGCGCTTGTGGCGGACCGCTGGGCCAGGGCCGCGCCCTGCGGCAGGCCGAGCAGCCCGATGGCGAGGGCGAGGGCCGCACCGGGGCGGCGTCGGAGGCGGCTCATCGGGTCGCTCCGGCGGCACCGCGGATGATCTCCGGGCCGCTGCGGACGGCTGGACGGTGAACCGGCACCGGCGCCGGCCGGGGCGGCGCGGGCGGCGCGGCGCCTAGCAGGTCGCCGCGGCCCAGCCGGCCGAGCGCGGCGAGCTGGCGATCCGCCGGGTTGCGCAGCGCCAGCAGGTAGCCGCCGTCGCCGCGCGCCAGCGCCAGCAGCGGCACCTGCTCCGGCGTCACCGCCAGCGTGACGTTGCGCTGCACCGCCTGGCCGCGCTGCGCCGCCGCGGTTTCCCGCCCAAGCGTCTCGCCCACTGCCAGCACCAGCAGGTCCTGCAGCACCAGCCGGGACAGGTCGGGCGGGCCGGCGCGGGCGGCGGCCGCGTTCGCCTGGCCGTCGTCCTGGGTTGCCACCGCGACATCCACCCGGTCGCCCGGCCGCACCAGGAAGGCCACGCCGGTATCCTCGGCGACGCGCAGGGTCACCGCGCGGCTTTCCATCGGCACCAGCGCGCCGAGGCCGCCGGCACCCGGCTCGGCGCTGACGCCGCTGCGCAGCACGGTCTGGCCGACCGCGATGGTCTCGAGCGCCACGCGCCCCACTACATCCTCCAGCCGCGTCGTCGCCTCGGCCGAGGGCGCCCGCTCCATGCCGAGCAGGCCGAGCGCGGCCCGCTCGACCACCCCGCCGCGCGGGATCTCCTGCAGCGCGACGACGTAGCCGGGCGCGGCGGCGGGCACGTCCTGCACCGGCTGCAGCACCGCCAGCGGCGGCGGCGGGGCAAGGCTCACCCACTGCCGCAGCAGCAACGCGGCGCCGGCGAGCAGCAGGGCGCCACCGCCCAGCAGCAGCGGATTGCGCGGCGCGGTCAGCATGGGCCGGACTCGCGTGCCGAAGCGGGGCTGGGTGTCGTCATGGCAGCATCCCTGCTAGAGAAACCCCGGTCGAAGCGGCCCCGGCGGCGGTGGCCGGCGCGAGCCATCGTTTCCGGGGGGAGTTCCGCGGCGCATGCTTGCCTGGCTCGGACTGGTGACCCTCTGGGCAGGCTGGACCGCCCTCACCGATGCCCGGCACCGCCGCATCCCGAACCTGATGATCCTTCTCGGCCTGGGCCTCGCGCTCGGCCGCATCGGGCTGCTTGGCGACCCGGCGCCGGGTGCGGCCGGGTTCCACGCGCTGGTGGCCCTGCTGGCGCTGCTGCCCGCGTGGCGCTGGCGCCTGCTCGGCGGCGGCGACGTCAAGCTTGGGGCAGTGGTCGCCGCCATGCAGTGGACCGACTTCCAGATCGCCCTGGCCATCGGCCTCGCCGGCGCCGTGCTGGCCGGCTGGCGCCAGGCGCGCCGCCTTCGCCTGCTGCCGGGGGCGCCGCCCGCCGATGGCCGCCTGCAGGGCCGCGGCACGCCCTTCGCGCCGCTTCTGCTCGGCCCGTTCCTGCTGCTGGCCTGGTGGCGATACCTCGGCTGACGGCGGCAGCCAGGGCGGGGTGCCGCCGTCGGTGACGCCACCGTAGCCGCCGGTCGGCAACGGCCGGCCGATCAGATAGCCCTGCACCGAGGTGCAACCCTCCACCTGCAGGAATTCGAGCTGCGGCCAGGTTTCGACGCCCTCCGCCACCACCTGCATCCCGAGCGCCGCGGCCATCGACAGCACGCTGCGGACGATCGGCGCCGCCTGCGGATCGCTCTCGAGGTCGCGGATGAAGCTGCGGTCGATCTTCAGCTTGTCGAAGGGGAAGGTCCGCAGCGTCGCCAGCGAGGAATAGCCGGTGCCGAAATCGTCGAGCGCGATGCGCACGCCCATCGCCTTGATCTCGCGCAGCATGCCGAGGGTCTGCTCGGTATCGTGCATCAGCACGGATTCAGTGATCTCGATCTCCAGCCGCTCCGGCGCCAGGCCGCTGTCGGCCAGCGCCTCGCGGACCAGCCGCGCCACGTCGCTGTGGCGAATCTGCAGCGGCGAGACGTTGACCGCGATGCGCAGCGGCGTCGCCCAGCGGGCCGCCTCGCGCGCGGCCTCGCGCATCACCCAGGCGCCGATCTCCTGGATCATGCCGGAGGCCTCGGCGATGGCCAGGAACTGGTCCGGCGCGACCGGCCCGCGCAGCGGATGCTGCCAGCGCAGCAGCACCTCGAAGCCGGTCGCCGCTAGGTCGGCGGTGCGGGCCTGCGGCTGGAATGCCAGGCGGAACTGGTTGAAGGCGATGGCGAGCTTGAGCTCCTGCTCGAGCCCGCGCTGCAGGCGGGCGGCGGCGTCGAGTTCGGCCTGCACGAGAGCGACGCGGCCGCGCCCGGCGTCCTTGGCCCGCCGCAGCGCGACATCGGCGATGCCGAGCAAGTCCTCGACCTGGTCCGCATCGCGCGGGAACAGCGCCACGCCGATCGAGCCGGTCACCTGCACCGCCTCGGCGCCGATCGCATGCGGCGCGGCCAGCGCCGTGATCAGCCGGTCGGCCAGCAGCCCGGCCGGCGCCTCCTGCTCCTCGGCCGCCGGCAGGACGATGAAGGCGTCGCCGCCGATCCGTGCGACTAGGTCGCCGGCGGCGACCGTTGCGCGGATCCGGCCGGCGGTGTCGCGCAGCACCCGGTCGCCCGCTGCATAGCCATAGAGGTCGTTGAAGGACCGGAAGCCGTCGAGCCCGACCAGGAGCACGGCGAAGCGGCGGCCGGCCAGTCGGGCGCGCTCCACCCGCTCGCCCAGCGCCCGCAGCAGCTGCTCCCGGTTCGGCAGGTCGGTCAGCGGGTCGTGGCTTGTCAGGTGGTGCATGCGCGTCGCGGTGGCGATCCGGTCGCGGAGGTCGCGGCAGACCAGCAGCAGCCGTGCATCATCGGCCTCGTCCAGCCGCCGCACCTCGAGCTCGACCGAGATGCCGCCGCCTTCGGCCACCAGCAGGGCCTCGGTGGTGCCCTCGAGCCGGGTCTCCAGCACCATGCTGTGCCAGGCCGAACCCTGGTGCGGGAACAGCTCGAGGAGCGTCTGCGGCGGCACCGCGGTGGGCCGGCCAAGCAGGCGCTGGAAGCTGTGGTTGCTGCCGGTGATGCGGCCGGCCTTGAGGAAGACGATCCCGTCGGAAACCGCGTCGGCGAGCCGGCCGAGCCGGCCGGTCTCGGCTGCCAGCCTGCGGGCCGCCCGGCGGCGCAGCAGGGCCTGCAGCACAACCCGCAGCGGGGCCCCAAGCAGCGCCAAGCCGAGCACCCCCGCGACCGGCAGTGCCCCCTTCGGCAGCACCGGCGCACCGATTGTCGCCGCGGCACCGCACAGCAGCGCCACCCCCGGCGCCACGGCCATGGCGCCGAAGCAGGCATCGCCCAGCAGCCGCCGGCGCCGGTCGGCAGCACCCAGCAGGCCGATGGTCACGACCGCGAGGCCGCTGGTGGCCAACAGCCCGAGCGACAGGGTCGCACCGTCGGCGAGGCCGAGCAGGCCTGGCCGCAGCGCCTGGGCGACCAGCACGCCGCAGCCGAAGGTCGCCAGGCCGAGCGCCGCGCCGCCGCCCAGCGATCCGGCCAGGCCGCCGCCGCGGGCGAAGATCCGGCCGAAGCCCAAGCCGCAGCCAGCGAAGGCGGCAGCCAGCGCCAGCAGCGGCGCATCGATCCGGCCCTCGCCGACCTCCGGCATCAGGATGGCGAGCGCACCCTGCAGGAGCACGGTGACGCAGCCGGCGGCGATGGCGTCGACCATGGCCGGCAAGGGCGAAGGCCGCAACGAAGTCGTTTCGGAAGAATGAAGCCCGGTTAGAATACTCATGCCTGGGCCGTGGCGACGGAATCCCGCCGACCACAGACCTGAAACCGTCCTGGCTGCGCCTGATGCTGCGGCAGTGCGGTTCATGACAGGTGAGGCCCATCCCTTTGCTGGTCGGCCGCGGGCGCTTCACACCTTTGTGCCTACCGTTTCGGATCAAATTCCTGTCACTATGATGCCGAGGTCCGGGTTGTTCTGTCTCTGCAGGTAATGTCAGGAATATTCAGGCGATTGTCGGAACCCGGTGACCGACCCGCTCGACGAAGGCATAGCCGGCGTTGTGCAGCGTCCGGATCGGCCCATCGTCCCGCCCCTGGCCGAGCTTGCGCCGCAGCACGGCGATGGCGTTGTCGACCGACCGGCCGCCGCCCCGCCATGACCGGCCGAGCGCCGCCCGGGTCAGCATCTCGCGCGAGACCGGCCGGCCCCGGGCACCGAGCAGCACCGCCAGCAGCTCCAGCTCCGTCACCGTCACTCGGGTCTTCCGGCCATCGGGCGCCACCAGGAACAGCGCCCCCCGGTCGAGGGTCCAGCCGGCCAGGTCCGGCCGGGCCTCACCCGCGCCGTGGCGCCGCAGCGCGACCCGGACCCGGGCGACCAACTCGCGGCCGGCGACCGGCTTGACCAGGAAGTCGTCGGCGCCCTGTTCCAGGCCGAGGATGCGGTCGGCGACATCCGCATTCCCGGTCACCACCAGGATCGGCGCGTCGGTCGCCTCGCGCAGCAGCGGGATGCGGGCAACAGCATCGACGCCGGCGAGCTGCTGGTCGAGCAGGATGACGTCCGGCTGCCGTGCACCGAGCTTCGCCATCGCCTCCCCCCAGCTGCCGGCCTGTTCGGTGCGGAAGCCGTAGCGCTGGAACAGCGCCACCACCTCGGCCGCCAGCGTGGCGTCGTCGTCGACCACCAGCACCAGCGGCTCGGCCTCGGCGGCGGTATCCTCGGTTGGCATCACGACACGTCTTCCCTTTCCGCGGCGCCGGGGGACTGGACCGCCGCGCCGCCCGGCACCGCGGCCTCCCGCAGCACGAGCTCGAAGACCGCACCGCCGGTCGCGGCGTTGCTGGCGGCGATGCTGCCGCCGAAGGACTGCAGGATGCCGTGGCAGATCGACAGCCCGAGCCCGGTGCCCTGGCCCGGCGGCTTGGTGGTGAAGAAGGGCTCGAACAGCCGGGGCAGCACCTCCGGCAGGAAGCCGTGCCCGGTGTCCTGCACCCGCAGCGTCACGCTCTGCGGCCGCGGCCCGGCCACCGCGCTGAAATGAAGCAGGCGCTGCTCCTCGGGCCGCTGCAGCATGGCGTCGCGGGCGTTCAGCATCAGGTTCATCAGCACCTGCTCCAGCAGGATCCGCCGCGCCCTGACCGGCGGCAGGCCATCCGCCAGCGCCAGCGTGACGGCCACCCCGGCCAGCCCGAGCGGCTGGCCGGCCAGCAGCATCGCCCCCTCGATGGCGGCGGCGAGTGGCACTGCCTCCAGCGCGCCCGCATCGGACCGGCCGAAGGCCCGCAAGTGGTCGACGACCAGGCGCGCCCGCTCGGCCTGCTCCGCGATCCGCTGCAGCCGCCGGTGGGTGGCCTTCCACAGCGGCGCGTCGGTGGCGTCCGGCAGGGCGGCGACGGCGTTTTCCGCCGCCAGCAGGATCGCCCCCAGCGGCTGCGACAGCTCATGGGCCAGGCTGGTCGCCATGCGGCCGAGCGTCGCCAGCTTGGCGGAGGCGACCGACTGATCGCCGAGCTGGCGCTCGACCGAGATATCGGCCAGGCAGCCGGCCACCTCGGCAAAGCCATGCTCGCCCATGCGGATGATGCGGGCATGGTCGCGCAGCCAGCGCAGGCTGCCGTCCGGCTGACGGAAGCCGTAGTCGGCGACCGCCTCGCCCTCCTCCAGCAGCCGGCGGTAGAAGGCGTCCAGCACCTCACGGCCATCGGCATCCAGCCGCCGGCGCCAGGCGCCCGGCACCGACAGCGCGTGCCAGGTCAGGCCGGTCAGCGCCTCGAGGTTGCCGCTCATCATCGCCGGCAGGTAGGACCCGTCGGGGAAGAGCTCGCCGCGGTAGATGGTGACCGGCAGCGCCGCCATGAAGCCATGTCCGGGCTCGCCGCCCCGGCGGGGCGCGGCCGGGAGCGCGGTGCCGCCGGGCGCGGGCCGCAGCAGCCGCTGCAGAACCAGCGCCCAGAGCAGCAGCAGGATCGTGCCGCCGCCGCCGGCCAGCAGGATGCCGCGTCGCGCCGCGGCCGCCTCTGCAAGGACCGGGCCCCGCGGCAGCGCCGCCAGCGCCCGCAGCGGCCCGCCACCCGCCTCGGCGCGGATCACCTCGTCCGCCGCCGGCCAGGCCGCCATGCCGGCCGGCCCGATCGCCACTGCCAGGTCGGGCGTGGCGATGCCGAGCCTTGCCGCGCCACCGGCCGCGAGTCTCGTGTGGTCGAGTTGTCCGGCGAGGACCCAGGCGGCCGCGGCACCCTCCGCCAGCACCGCCTGCAGCAGCCAGGCCTCGGTCCCGACGCGCGCCAGCGTCGCCGCGCCGCCCGGCTTCGGCGGCGGCGCCAGCGGGCCGGGCCGCGCCGCGCCGACCCGGGCCGCGGCGGACGGCAGCGGTGCACCGGTCGAATCGAGCACCAGCACCGCGCGGAACTGCCCGGCCCGCCGGGCGAGGTCGCCGACCAACGGTGCCAGCTCCGCCGCCCGCCGCGGCGCCGCCCCTTCGAGCATCCCGGCATAGCCGGCCAGCGCACCCTGCAGCACCGCCAGTTCCGCCCGCAGCCCTTCCGCCGCCTGGCGGAGCTGCACCCCGGCCGCGGCTTCCACCGCCGCCCCGCGCGCGCGGGCCAGTTCGAGGGTTCCGAGGCAGGCCGCGCCGGCCAGCAGCAGCACGGGGCCAAGCAGCGCCAGCCTTAGCCGGCGCGGCCCGCCGGGGGCCGGCTCAGAAGTCACGCCGAACGACGAAGACGAAGCGCCAGTCATCGGAGACCTTGGAATACAGCGGCGTGACGATCGGCTTGGCGAGCTCGATGTCGAGCTTGGTTTCCTCCATCACCGGCACCCGGAAGCCGAAGCCGGCCGAGCTGGCGCGGTTGCCGCGCGGCGCCGGCACCGGGCTGAGATTGGCCACGCGCGCGCCGTCGACGAAGCCGTAGAACTCCGTCCCCAGCAGCATCGCGCCGACGGTGTTGCCCAGGCCGCGGGTGACCGCGGCCTCGGTCAGCATCGGCTTCAGCGGCACCGCAAGCGCGGCGCTGCCGCCGACCGCGCGATCGCCGAACAGCGTCGCCGCATCGAAGCCGCGGCCGAGGGTGACGCCACCATAGGTGAACAGCTCGGAAGCCGGCAGCCGGTCGCCGGCATACTGCGCGCTGGCCCGCAGCCGCAGGATCAGCCGGCGCGGCCAGAGGTCCTGCTGCAGGGTCGCCTGCAAGGTCAGTTTGGTGAACTCCGGCTGACCGTAATAGAAGCCGAGCCGCTGCCGGGCGCCGAAGCCGTCGATCCCCTGGTTCAGGATGCCGGTGATGGTGCCGACGCGGGTATCCGCCTCGTTGGCCCGGGCATAGGCGCCGCCCAGCCGCACCACCCGGGTCGCCTCGTTGCTCACCAGCTGGCCGAAGGCCAGCGAATGGCTGTCGAGCACGTCGAAGGCGGCGAAGACCTGCGCGGTCTCGCGCGGCCGGCGGATCAGCGGATAGACCGCCTGGAGGCCGAAGGTCGTGGCGGTGCCGTCCAGCGTCGAGTTGCTGGCCGGCCGGGTCCGCAGGTAGCCGAAGCTGGCCGCCAGGGTGAAGCCGTCGCTGCCGATCGGCTGCTGGTGCCGGGCCGACAGGAAGGTGAAGCGGTGCAGGTCGCTCGGGGCGCCATAGGCGACCCGGGTGCTGTCGCCCTCGCGCAGCATCGAATTCACCGTGGCGCTGACCGCGCCCTGGACATGGCCGAGGATGCCGGCGCCGAGGTTGTCGAGCCCGAGGCCGATGCGGACGGAGGTCCGCTGCACCGTCACCACCAGCTTCACCGCGCCGGGCTTCGGCAGCAGCTCCAGCCGGGTCTGCAGCTTGCGGCCGGCGACGTCCTGCATCAGCAGGATGTAGCGGTCGAGCGTCGCCTGGCGCAGCGGCCGCTCGGCGATGATGCGGTCGGCATAGGCGCGCAGCAGGCTGAAATCGGCCCCTTCGGTATCGCCCTCGAAGGCGACTTCCTCGACCTGGCCCTCGACGGCGCGCAGCACCACCAGGCCACGGGCGAAATCCTGCTGCGGCACGACCACGCCGTACAGGGCGTAGCCGGCCTGGCGATAGGCGTCGCCGACCGCGGTGCTGAGCGCCGCCAGCGTGTCCTGGCGGATCCTCCGGCCGACGAAGGGCTGCAGCACCGGCCGCAGCGCTGCCGGGCCCAGCCCGACCGCGCCGAGCACCGCGACATCGGCGATCGATGTCTCGGGCGCGGCGGCGGCATCGACCCGCGGCGGCGTGGCGATGTCCGGTGCCGGCCCCGGCGGCGGCACCAGCGGGGCGCGGATGTCGCTGCGCTCGCCGTCGGTGATGCGCGGCCCGAGGATCTGGGCCTGCGCGACCAGCGGAGACAAGGCCGCCAGCACGGCCAGCCAGGCTAGCCGCCGGTTGCCCCGGCGGCGGTGGGGAGCGCGCCGCGGCGCTCCCCGGTTCGAGGTAAGGGTCACCGGCGTCGGGATCAGCGGCGGCCGAGCAGCCCGCCGGCAACACCGTTCACGGTGGTGCCGACGGTGCCGACCGTGGTGCGGACCAGGTTGCCGCCCGCCGCGCCGCCGGCGCCACCGGTGACCGAGCCGAGGGTCGAGCCGACCACCGTGCCGGCGCCCGTGCCGCCACCGGCGAGGCCACCGGTGATGCCACCGGCCACACCGCTCACCGCGCCGCCCAGGCCGCCGGCCACGCCACCGCCACCCGCCAAGCCGCCACCGGCCAGGCCACCCACCGCACCGCCGACCGGCGCCAGCGGACCCGCGGCCGCGCCGCCGGACAGGCCCGCCAGCGCCGTCGGCACCGCGGCGCCGAGACCGCCGACCCCGGCCGGTGCCAGGGTGCCCGACATCGCATTCACGTTGAGCGGCGAACCTGCCGCGATGGTCGGGCTCAGCACCGCCGCATTGGCCAGGGTCGGCGTCTGCATGGCGGAGCCCAGCAGCTGCGTGCCGCCGAGGTTGAGGCCAACGATCGGCGCCGCGGTCGTGCCGGGCAGCGCGCCGACCAGGGTGGTGCCGACCACCGGCAGCGTGCCTGCGGTGCTCAGCACCGGCGATACGGTGCTGCCGGCGGCGTTGAGCAAGGTGCCGTTGGAGGCGGTGCCCAGCGTCCCGGTCACGCCGCTCAGCAGGCCGGTCACGCCGCCATTGGCGCCGGAGGCGACATCGACGGACACCGGCGCATTCGCCGTGGTGGTCGGCGAGAGCAGGCCGGCCGCCACCAGCGGCGGCGTCGCCGGGGTGCCCGCGGCCGAGCCCGGCACGGTGGCGCCGGCCAGATTAACCGAAGCGACGCCACCGAGGGTGCTGCCCAGCAGGCTGAGCGTGCCCGCCGGCGCCCCGTCACCGCCCGTGCCGCCGGTCCCGCCCGTGCCACCGGGGCCGCCCGTGCCACCCATACCGCCGGTACCGGACGCCATGCCGGTCCCACCGGTCCCACCGGGACCGCCGGTTCCGCCCGGGCCGCCGGCGCTGCCACCCGCGCTGCCGGCGCTGCCATCCGCGCTGCCACCCGCGCTGCCGGAGCCGGATCCCGACTGGGACCCCGCCCCTGCGCCGCCGCCGCCACCGCTGGCCACCGTCGTGCCGGATTCCGGCACGAAGCTGGTTTGCTTCTTTGTGCAGCCGACGATCGCCAATGCCATGAGCGCAGCTAGGCCCGCCTTGGCGGCCGCTGCGGATGTCCCTCGAGCCATGACCTTCCTACCTCTCCGAAAACGCCCGCCATGCCGACGCGCGGCCCTGCACGACACCGCTACGGCCCAGCAACCTGAGCGCGAATTGGCGACGTTGTGATGGAGTGGTATCGTGAGCCAGGCCGCCGACTAAGCCTGGAAGAGTCGGAGAATTGTCAGGCTTGTGTCGGCTCCGTCAGGAACCTGAGGTTGCAGGATCCGCGATGCTCGCGCTGCTTTGATGTCCGCCGTCAAAGCCACTTGGCGTCCGATGTCATCCGCCATCGATGGCGGGAGCACCGAGGCCGCGTAGAGCATTCATCGGGCACCAGCCAGAGCCAACCTATGAACTGCCGTGCGGTCTCGAAAGGCCCGAGGTCTCCAACCTCGACCATGATCGTCGCGGCCGTCACGAGACGTATGCCGCGCAGTGCCTGCAGCGCCTCGACCACTGGCGCCAGCGACCAATCGGCAGCAGTCTCACGATCGCCGCGTCGATCCGCGCCAGGCGCTCACGGGCATGGCGCTTGGCCAGAACCATCTCCTGCGATGCCACCTGCTGCGCTGTGTTGGGTGAAGGTCTGATCCTGCAGCCAGCGCACGTGCACCGCCCACTACGCCGTATTGCCAGGAAACACCCGGCCATCCTTCAGCAGCAGCGACGATATGACCTATCGTTTGCGGCGCAGATCGGGTCCTGCTGCGAAGTCTGAGGTGCGCTGTAAATGAGATTGGCAACAGGCAAATCATGCAGCAACGTCGAACGGATCAACGACGAAGGTCGCTTGGGCTTGGATGTCGCGTCCGCCAATCCTCCGGAACCGCCCCTCCCTTACCATCGCCATGACCTCGTAGCCTGTTAGGGATGGCCGCGCCGTCCAGAAGCTGCCGAAGCCGAGCCCCGGTCTGATCAAGCGTCTTATGCGCCGATAGTCTTGTTCCACAACGTTGTTGAGAAACGTGACCTAGCGTCGCCAAAGCTCACCACCTACCTTCATCTCCGTCTCCGCGCGCGGGTAGGCCGGGTATTTGCCCACCGTGATGGCACGCGGGCTCGCCGTGTGCAGCGGCCCCAGCGCCTTGCGGAATAAGCACTCTGCCGCTGCGATGTCCCGCCTGACCGAGAGCAGGAAGTCGATGGTTTGACCGCGGCTGTCGACCACGCGATATAGAGGATCCAATAGCCCTTCAATGCCACATACGTCTCATTGACCCGCCACGAGGCATCGCTTGGATGTAGGTGGGGCCTGATCCGCTCCTCTAGAGCGTTTTCCTATCAGTCTGCGTCATAGCCTGCGGCGGTAAAGTAGTTAGTGCACTCGGTTGGGGTGAAGGTG
>NZ_CEEDBP010000049.1:0-36478 GCF_979252845.1 Belnapia sp. AC561 | reverse complement strand
ACCTTCACCCCAACCGAGTGCACTAACTACTTTACCGCCGCAGGCTATGACGCAGACTGATAGGAAAACGCTCTAGCGCCCAGCGGCAGCCGCGGTGATTTTAGGCCTTGTCGGCGTTCAGTTTGCCAAGTCGCAGGCGGGGCCTGCCCCAGGACTGCTGGATGGGCGGCACGGCATCGACTACTTCCGCCAGCATCATGCTGTCGCGCAGGTTGGCTGCCGTCAGGCGCTCCGGCCCAAAGGGCTTTTACGTCCTCCCACACGCCGGTGGGTGGTGGAGCGCACCTTCGGCTGGGTGGATCCGATGGCGCCGTCTCGTTCGCGACCACGACAAGCGTCTCGACGTGTCCGAAGCCATGAGCCACGTCGCCATAGGCGCTCTCCTGCTCCGCCGCGTCGCCCACCGCTGATTCTGAAACATCCAATCAAGTAAAAAATATTTAATGTAAATTCCGTAAACAGTATTTGCGATTAAATCGCAAGATCATATTGATAAAATTTCTTTACAGAATCGTGTTTTTACTCGTGGTCGTTCTTCCGACAGCGTGATGGACGAGTGATGCGCGCGGTGCTGCCAAGCGAAGAGTCACGATGGGCGAGCCCTGGAGAGACTAATGGACATGCTGTCGGAAGTGGCAGGCAAAGCCATGGTTAACGAGAGGCGGAATACCACCTTTCCCAAGGCCACTATCCTGCTTTGTGTGGCGCTTGTCGCAGCCGGGTTGTTCTGCAGCATCCTCTGGCGCAACGGCGGGGAGTTTGCCTATACCCTCGATGCGCCCTACACCCACATGGCATTGGCTGGCCATATCCTGCAGGGCACCTACGGGCTCAATCCCGGGGAGCCGGCGTCTCCGAGTTCATCGATCCTCTACCCATTCTTGTTGGCAGGCTTGTCCCTGCTTCCGCTCGGTCAATTCGCACCCTTGATCATCTGCCTCTTGGCAACTGGTGGCACTGCACTGTTGATGTATGCCGTGGCCGCTGAGGTCGGCATCGAAGTCGGGCGCCTCTCAACACTGCAGCTTGCCGCGGTCACCCTCACCACCACACTGGCATTCAATTTAGTCGGCCTTGCCTTTGCCGGCCTCGAGCACTCCCTGCATGTGACGGTAACTCTCGTCTCACTGCTCGGCATGCTTCGCTTTATCCGGCGCAAACAAGCGGACTGGTGGTGGCTGGGTGCCATCGCCATCATGCCCTTGCTGCGGTTCGAGGCGGCGGCGGCGTTGCTGGCCGATCTACTGGTGCTGCTGGCATTCGGCAAATGGAAGCACGCGCTGGGCATCGGCATTGTGGGCGCAGCCGGGATCGCCGGGTTCGGACTCTTCCTGCATTCGCTTGGGCTGCCCTGGCTGCCAAGTTCGGTACTGTCGCGCTCTGAGATCGCCAGTCAAGGTATCGGGGTAGGAAATCACGGGACTTTTGGCTTGGTAAAGGCCGTCTACTCGACATTCCGTGCTAATATTATGGCCTACGGTGGAACGCTGATTCAGCTGCTGATCGTTTTCTCCCTTTGGGGGGTGGCCCGCGATGCCGTACTGCTTCGCACCGGCGCAGGCAGCTGGGTCAAGCCTGCAGCAGTCGGCTTCTTCATTATCATTGCATCGGCCCAGCTTCTTGGTGGGAGCCTCAGCTCCTTTTCGCGGTACGAGATCTATGTCTTGGCTTTGGGCGCCTGCACTTTGCTAGTTGCCTGGAAACCCACGATCAATGGCTGGCTGCGAACCATGACTTGGCAGCGCTGCCTCGGCGGCTGTGCCGCCACTCTGCTGCTTTTCTCTGGTTACGTTTTCCGGACGGCCGATGCGGTTTCTGCGGCCGGCAACGTGTACGACCAGCCGATGCAACTGCACCGTTTCGTCACGGAATTTTGGCGGCGACCCTATGCATCCAACCATCCGGGTTGGATAAACTGGGACAATCCGCATTACATGCTGGAACTCTCTGGCTTGGGTTCGGAGGAAGCACGGCTCGGTAGGGCGACACCTGAGCATTTGGTGGACCTCGCTCGTGCTCATGATGTCGATCTAGCGATTTTGTACGACAATGCTTTGCCGATACCGCCACCCAGCTGGATACGGGTAGCTACCTTGCGACTGCGTGGCCATGTGGTTTCGGTGGTAGGGCCGAGTGTAGGCTTCTACGCCACACGGCACGACGCAGTCGCGGAGCTCGCTGCTGCGGTGTCACAGTTCGCCAGTACCTTGCCGCTTGGGGCCACCTTCGATCCACCTTGACCATGGCCAGGTGTGAAATCGACCGGTGATCTTAACCGAGATTGCCTATGCCTGGGGCTTCTCCGACATGACCCACTTCGGGCGATCATTCAAAGATGCCTATGGCGTTACGCCAAGCGATTGGCGCCACCATGCGTGGAACTCTGCCGGTGAAGAACAATACTAAGCGCCCATGAAATCGTGCTGAGCATTCAATCGAAGCGTGTCTGTTGCTTGCTACGGTTTATGACACGGTCGAAGTGCCTCAAGTGATGATTGGATCACATTCCGCTTCCCCCTGGCCGGCCAGCACAACGTGACATGGAGCCTACTACGCCGAGCTCGACTGCCGCTATCTTGCTGTTGTCGACATCAAGGTACGATAGCAGGTTCAGCGCGGTCAGTATCGTGCCAAACCCTTGATATCAAAGTCCCATTTCCGGGGATATCGAGCATGTCGCTTGCCCGTGCTAATCCCTCCAGTGATCAGTCTTAATCCTCAATCCGGCGCCAGCCAGAGAGCATAGTGCGGGTTTCCAGGTCAAAGGAGTAGACGCACCCCCCTCCAGCGCCCGGCTGGTCCTCAGCCCGATTGATCGGGATGCCCTTGAGGTGGCAGAGCAGGAGGGCCCCGACGCCGCCATGAGAGACGATGGCAACGTCCCTATTCCTGGGCGCTTCGGCGATGACCCGGTCCACGGCGGCGGCGATCCAGCGCTGGGCATTGACCGCTCGCTCCCATCCTCGGACGCTCTGCTCCGGTTGCGCGAAGAAGATGTTAGCTACTGCCTCGAACTCGGTCTTGGGGAGGTGGCTTGTTGCCGCTCGGTCGTTCTCTCCGAGTTCACCGATGACGACTGGCGACAGGCGGAAGCGATCCGCGATCAGTCGGGCAGCATCGGTCGCTTTGCGCTCGGCGCTACTGAATACGGAGCCCAGTTGGCATCCAAGGCCGCTCAAGGGCCAGTTCCATCCGTCGTACGCCCTCCGGAGAGAGCGGCCATTCCTGAACCGGCACCATCGGATCGATGACGACGTTCGGGTGCGTGATGAAGTGAAGGATGGGCATGCCGGTCCAATGGCCAGGTTCAGGGCCAATGTGCCTGCACTATAGGGAATGGCACCAGTCGATTTAAGGGCGGCCAGGGGCCAACAGCGGTCGTGCTGACGTCAGTCCTGAAGCGGGCTTTCAGCGCTAATGCTACATCCAGCATGCTCTTACGTTGAAGCGCTGCTTCACCCCTGGCTTTGCCAGGGCCTGCGCCGCCCTGGGCGCTGAGCATCGCAACACCAAGCCCGCTGCCTGCAATCCAACGGCATGGTGGAACGCTTCAATGGCCGTATCGGCAGCGAGGTGCTGGGGCTCACCGTCTACTCCCATCAGAAGCTCGAACAGCTCCTGAGAGGCTTCAACGCCGCCTACAATGCCCGCCGCCAGCGGGTCTTCAAGGGCGAAACATCCTGTCAGGTCGTCGCCGAACGCCTCAAGGCCCGACACAAGCTCGCTCGCGGCGAGCCCGAAGGCCAAGCGGAACCAGCCGATATTGCCCTGGCACGGGACATCGTCGAGGCTGCCAAGTGTGTCTCGCAACCAGACACCACACAGTCCATCTTCGATTCCTGCCCCGCTACCCCGTCCAGCCAACGGCTGTCTTGGCGCGAGACCTGACAAAACCGCTAGAAACCCTTCCTGACATCGGTGTGGATCACGCGGAGCCCGGCCGCCCGGTAGGGGGCGCAAAGATGCTCCGGCGCATCCGTCACCAGGGACCAACCGTGGTGGAATGGCGTCCAGCACGGTTGGCTAGCCCGCCCCAGCTTGGAGGCATCGGCCAGCACGAAGACCTCCGCTGCCTGCTGGGTCATCAGCCCCTTCAGGGCGGCCTGCTCCAGGGTCGCCTCGCACATTCCCCGCTCGGCCACGATCCCGTCGGCGCTGGTGAACAGCTTGTCCGCGGTCATCTGCCGCAGCGCCTGCTCGGCCAGCGGGCCTGTCGTGCCCATGCTGATCGGCCGCACCGTGCCGCCGAGAACGACGAGCTCGATGCCCGGGGCGCCGGCCAGCATGGGAATCAGGGGAAGGTTGTTCGTGATGACCCGCTGCCGCCGGGCCCGCAGCAGATGGCCGAGCGCCTCGACGGTCGATCCGCCGTCGAGGATCAGCGTCTCGCCTTCCCGGATCTCTGCCAAGGCGGCGGCGGCGATGGCGGCCTTCGCGGCGCGGTGCTGTCCCTTCCGCGTGCGAAGGCTTTGCTCCTCGGCGGGTGACGCCAGCACGGCGCCGCCATAAGTGCGGGTGATGGCCCGCTGCTTCGAGAGGTGTTGCAGGCCGCGTCGGATCGTCGAGGCGGAGACGCCGAAGCGCGCGGCAAGGCTGTCCACGTCGGTGTCGCCCACGGCGATCGCCGCCAGGATCGCCTCCGTCCGTTCTTGCCTCAGCCGCATTGCAATCCTTCCTCTGCGCAATGTCCCGCCAAGCATCAATACAGGGCAGTGAGGCCGGGACAGGAAGCCCTGGCCCGCCAGACCCTCAGGCGACGGCGTTTGGCAAAGCGGCCGCGGCGCCGTCCCGTTTTGGCGCCAGGTCCACCGCCTGCTTCAGCGCCTCTGCCAATGAGCCCTCATCCGCGATGCCCTTGCCGGCGATGTCGAAGGCGGTGCCGTGGTCGACGGAGGTGCGGACGACGGGCAGGCCGATGGTGACGTTCACCCCGGACTCCAGCCCCATCACCTTCACCGGGCCGTGGCCCTGGTCGTGGTACATGGCGACCACGAGGTCGAAGTCGCCGCGGGCCGCGCGGAAGAACAGGGTGTCGGCGGGGAGGGGGCCCTCGACGGCCCAGCCCTTGGCCTGGACGGCCTTGATGGCGGGGATGATCTTCTCCTCCTCCTCGCCCTGCCCGAACAGGCCGTTCTCGCCGGCATGCGGATTAATGGCGCAAACGCCGATGCGCGGGTTGTCCATGCCAGCCTTCACCAGCGTCGCGTGGCCGCGGGTGATCACGCGCTCCACCAGGCCCGGCTCGATCTTCCGGATGGCGTCCAGCAGGCCGATATGGGTGGTGACGTGAATGACGCGCAGCTTGGGCGCCACCAGCATCATCGAGACCTCCGGCGTGCCGGTCAGATGCGCCAGCAGCTCGGTGTGGCCGGGGTACTTGTGGCCGGCTGCGTGCAGCGCTTCCTTGCTCAGCGGCGCCGTGCAGATGGCATCCGCCTCACCGGCCTCGACCAGGCGCGTGGCGCGCTCGATGTAGCGATAGGCGCCCTCGCCCGCGACGGGGGAGAGCTGACCGAAGGGGAAGCCGGCGGGGATGAGGCCGAGGTCGATGCAATCCACCGTGCCGCGCTCATAGCGGGCGGTGGCCGGGGTCTCCAGGGCGCGGACCTCCAGGCCCTTATGCACCACGGCCTCGGCCTCGCGCAGGCGGGTGGCGTCGCCAACCACGAAGGGGCGGCACATCACATACACGTCCTCCCGCGCCAGCGCCTTGATGATGATCTCCGGCCCGATGCCGGCGGCGTCGCCCATGGTGATTGCGACGATGGGTCGTGTGTCGTGCTGGGTCATGCTGCGGATGTCCTGGAAAGCTGTCGCAGCCGGACGAGACTGCGGAAGATGGTTTCGTCATTGCCGAAAGCGCCGGCCTTGGTCATCACCGGCACCTCGAGCGCCCCCTGGGTGATGCCGAGGGGCACGCCCGCCTCGACCTCCTCCATCAGGCGGATGCCATGGACGCCGAGATGGGTCAGCAGCGCGCAGGCCGTCTCGCCGCCGGTGGCGAACAGGCCACCCATGCGGATTGCGGCCGGTGCCAGCAGAGCCGCCAGTGCCCCGGCCAGGGCTGCGCCCTGGGCGAGGTCGGCATCCCGGTCGTCGGCGATCAGCACCAAGGTGTCGCGCCCTGCGGCGAGGGAGGCTGCGATCCCGTCGGCAACCGGGGCCCAGCGTGGACCGGTGGGGCCGGCGCGCAACAATGCCGGCGGGATGTCGAAACGCGTGGCGGCATTCTGGGCGACGAGGCGTTCCGCGGCGCCACGGGAGGCTTCGGCGATGCTGCCGACCACAATCAGCACGCCACCGCGGAGCGCCGAGATGGAGAGGTCCTTCGGGGCGGTGGCATGTGGCAGGGCGACGGCCAAGGCGGCGGCGATACCGCCCGACCCGACCCAGAAAACTGTCCCTGCCATGGGCAGGCTGGCGCGGGCGAGAGTGTCGAGGTCATCGGGCGTGGTGGCGTCGCAGACCACGGCATCCATCCCCTCGGCCAGTGCCGCGCGCAGGGTGTCGGCCAAAGCAGACTCTCCCTGGCGTACAAGGCCGAGTGGCAACGTGCGGGCGGAGAGACCGACGGATTGCAGCACGGTCTGCAGATGCGCGCTGTCGTAGCTGTGGTCGCGCGCCCAGAGCGGCGTCGTCTCGAGCGGCTGCCCGTTCATGTGCACGCGGCCGCCCTCGGTTGTCCGTCCGGTGGCGGGAAAGGCGGGCGCGACAATGGCGAGCGCCGGGCGACCGGCTTCGCGGAGCGCGTGGATGGTCGCCGCCAGTTCGGCGGCCGGCTGGCCGCGCAGGGTGGAATCGATCTTCTTGATCAACCCCGTCCCCGCCGCGTGGTGGGTGCGAAGCAGGGCGGCGTGACGCATCGCGGCGTCTTCCGGGCCAAGGCGGCGGCTATCGGCGTCGATGGCCACCACCTCCGCGCTGGGGGCCGTTTCCACCCCGTGCCAGCTCACCGACGCCTCCAGCCCGCGGCGGGCGAAGGCGATGCCGCAATCGGCGGCACCGGTCAGGTCATCGGCGAGGATGAGCCAGTTGCGGGTCATGCCCTGCCAGCTTCGGACGTGCCGTCGAGGGGTGCCTTGAGGCGCGCCGGGCCGACGCGGCCGGCGACCCAGGCCGTGACGGGCGGGACGAGGATGGCGGTGACGATGACGCAAGCCGACACGAGGATGGTGGCGGCCGGCGCGGCATCGGCATAGGCAGGGTTGTTGGCCGCGATGATGGCCGGCACCGCCGCAGCATTGCCGGCGGTGGAGGCCGCGGCGACGCCCGCGACGCCCGAGCCGCCGATGACGCGGTCCATCAGGAACAGGGCGGTGCCGGTGATCACGACCACCGCGACGCCGAGCCCGAGGCCGAGCAGGCCCGCCTGCCAGACCTTCGTCAGGTCCAGCCCGGCCCCGAGGGCGAAGGCGAAGAAGGGGATCATCACCGGGATGGCGCGGCTGAGGAACTCGCGCATCTCCCGGTCGAGGTTGCCGATGAGCATGCCGATGAGGAGCGGCAGGATGGCGCCGACCAGCACCGGCCATTCGAAGGCGGACAGTCCGGCGACACCGAGGGTGACCATGGTGAGGAAGGGGCCCGACTCAAGCGTCATGACCGTGTAGGCGCCGACGTCGCGCGGCTCACCGTACTGGCCCATCAGCGCCATGTAGAGCCCACCGTTGGTGTCGTTCATCGCGGCCACGATGGCGAGGGTGGAGAGTCCGGCGAAGATGCCGCTGGCCACCGGCGCCTCGCCCAGGAACTGGCCGACGATGATGCCGATCAGGGCGGCGATGCCCACCTTCGTGGCCAGCAGCGTGCCGCCCTTCTTCAAGATATAGGGCGTAGCTTTGAAGTCGATGCTGGCGCCCATGCAGACATAGAACACCGCCAAGATCGGCAGGGAGCCGGTGAAGAGGGCGCCGGTGAAGGAGCCGAAGAACTTCGGCGTGGCCGGGAAAAGCGTGGCGATGATGGCGCCAATGGCGAGGGGCACGACCATCATGCCGCCTGGCACTGTCTCGATGGCGCGCTTGATCGGAATTTGCATGGGGACGTCCTTGGTGACGCGCGGTCCAGCCTACGCGAGCGGTTCCTTGGTGACGGCCTGCATCCCTCCCGATGCCTGGAAAGTCAAACTAGAAAATGCGCATTTTGCGCATTTTTTCGTCAACACCATTCGTCCGCTTGCTCCCACTTTGCCCGGCTGAGCTGCATAAATCGAATTTTCTACTTTTCCCTGCTCGATAACTTTGCGCATTGCGCGCATTCACATGCTCAATTCGAGCAAAATAGCCTACAAGCCCCCCATGACCAAGTTCTGTCAGGTCTCGTACCAAGGCAGTCGTTTGGCTGGCTGGGGTACCGGGGGAAGGCTCGGGGTCAACGGGGCAGAATCGGGAATGGACTGTGTGGCCTGCGGCTCCGCCGCGGTGGCGGAGCGGTCGGATCGTACGGCCCGCGGCTACCGCCGGTTCCGCTGCCGCGACTGCGACAGGGTTCGGCAATTCCACGGTCCGGCGGGCCATGGGACCAGTTGGCCGATCGTATCAGGTCGGCCACGTTTCGGGCGTTGGCAGATGACCGGATCGCATGATCAGCCTTTGATATCACGGTGATGGGCTGTGGCCTCGAGAGCGAGGCTGATCCCTGCGCTAACCCTTCCAGGCTGTCCCAAGCTCGCCATGGGCGGCTGTTCCCAGAGCGGCTCCAATTTCGACGCTAGAGGATGCCCCTCGACGGCCCACTGGCGAACCGAAAGCGGACTGAACGCTTCCAGCGTCTGCACCCGTCACCAGAAGTGGCGTCGAAAATGCTGACCGTCGCCGGGACGACGTGCCTCAGCGTGCCGCGCCTTCCGCTGCGATCCGATCCAGCACGATCATCATCTCGTCCGGGAGCTTGAGATCGGTTGCGGCGAGGTTCTCCCGCAGATGCGCGGTGGAGGACGTACCCGGGATGAGCAGGATATTGGGCGACCGGCGCAGTAGCCAGGCCAGAGCAACCTGCATGGGCGTGGCGTCCAGCCGCCCTGCCACCTCGGACAACGCCGAGGACTGCAGCGGGCTGAACCCACCGAGCGGGAAGAACGGCACATAAGGAATGCAGTCGCGGGCGAGCGCATCGATCAGTCCGTCGTCGCCGCGATGCGCCAGGTTGTACTGGTTCTGCACGCAGGCGATCTCGCAGATGCCGCGGCCCTCGGCGACCTGCGCCGGGGTGACGTTGCTGAGGCCGATGTGGCGGACCAGCCCCTGGCGCTGGAGATCGGCCAGGACGGTGAGCGGCGCTTCGATCGAGCCCTCGGCCGGCCCATGCGTGTCGATCATGCTGCGCAGGTTGACCACCTCCAGCACGTCGAGGCCCAGGTTGCGCAGGTTGTCGTGGACCGACTGGGTCAGCTCCTCCCGCGAGAGGGCTGGTAGCCAAGCGCCGTCGTCGCCCCGCCGGGCACCGACCTTGGTGACGAGCACGAGGTTCGCGGGGTAGGGCGCCAGCGCCTCGCGGATCAGCTGATTGGTGACATGCGGGCCGTAGAAGTCGCTGGTGTCGATGTGCTCCACCCCGGCAGTGATTGCCGCGCGCAACACGGTGAGCGCCGCATCACGGTCCCTTGGCGGCCCGAATACGCCGGGGCCGGCGAGCTGCATGGCGCCGTAGCCAAGGCGTCGCACGGTACGGGCGCCCAGCGTGTAGGTCCCGGCTTGGTCGATGGTGGTCATGGTGGTTTTCCTCTGAGAGCGCTCTCCACCTAGGCCCTGCCCTATTGCTCGATAATCTGGCATGATCCGTACGGGCTGTACGAAAACATCGACAATGCGGGCCGACCTCGGCGACCTGAATGCCTTCCTCGCCGTGGCCCGGGCCGGAGGATTCCGCGAAGGTGCGCGCGCCGCCGGCGCCAGCGCCTCAGGCCTGAGCGAGGCGGTGCGCCGGCTCGAGACGAAGCTCGGCGTCCGGCTGCTGCACCGGACCACGCGCAGCGTGCTACCGACGGAGGCGGGGCAACGCCTACTCGAGCGGCTCGGGCCGGCCCTGTCCGAGGTGGAAGCTGCGATCGACGTGGTAAACGGCTTCCGCGACCGGCCGGCGGGCACGCTGCGGCTCAACGTCCCGGTCAGCGCGGCGCGGCTGGTCCTGCCCCGCATCGTGCCGCCCTTCCTCGCGGCCTATCCCGACATCCGGCTGGAGGTGATCGCCGAGGACAGCTTCGTCGACGTGCTGGCCGCCGGCTGCGACGCCGGCATCCGCTACGACGAGCGGCTGGAAGGAGACATGATCGCGGTGCCGATCGGGCCGCGGGTCCAACGCTACGCCACGGCCGCATCCCCAGCCTATCTCCGCCGCCATGGCCGGCCGGATCATCCACGCGACCTGCTCGGCCATGCTTGTTTGCGCGGCCGCTTCAGCAGCGGTGCGATGATTGTCTGGGAGTTCGAGCGCGAGGGCGAGGTCGTGCGGATCGATCCCACCGGGCCGCTCCTCGTCAGCGTCGGCTCTGCCACCGATCTCGCCGTGGAGGCGGCGGTCGCCGGCACCGGCATCATCACCCTCTTCGAGGACTGGCTGCGGCCGCATCTCGACAGCGGCGCGTTGGAGCCGGTTCTCGAACCCTGGTGGCCGGCCTTCTCCGGGCCGTTCCTCTACTATCCTGGCAGGCGCCTCGTGCCCGCACCGCTCCGGGCGTTCATCGATTTCGTCCGAGCCGCGGCTGAATAACAGGCAGTATCACGAGGTACCGTGCCTCGCTCATCAGGTGGGCAGGGCCAGTAGCACGTCTAGCCCTTCCCCGTCGGCCAGGAGCGCTGCCTTCTCGGCGCCCGTGAGGGCATCCAGCGCCTCCGCCAGTGACGTGGCCGCCGCTACGCGCGCGCGTCCCATCACTAGCGGGACATCAAGCGCGTCGGGCCGCGTTTTGGAAACCGGCGCCAACATGGCGCGGTGTGCGGCCAGCAACGCGGGATCGGAACGTAGGCGCGCCACCGCCTCACCGTCTGGCGCCAGCGCTTCCCATTCCCGGCGCAGCGCTACCGTGCGTGCAAGAATCGATGGTGGATCGCGCTCCTCCGGGATCACTAGCAGACCGGCCCGGCGCAGCGCCTGACCAGCCCCCTGGCGAGCCGTCCAGGCCGCGAGCGGGATGGCCAGCGCGAGACCAAGCACCACCGGCGACATCCAGGCCGCAAGGTAGGGGGAGATGAGAAAAGCCGCGATGCCGAAGACCAGACCGAAGGCGGTGTGCCGCCAATAAAGGCGTGCCACCTGCGCGATCGGCAGGATGCCGTCATCCCGCGTCTGAGCGGACCAGCCGGAATCGCGCCCGCGCAGAATTGAGACCACGCCCGTGGACTGGGTCAGCATGGTCACGGGTGCCAGCAACCCGGCCAGTACAGTTTCGATGAGCACACTGGCCAACGAGCGCAGCGCACCGCCATGTCCATGCCGCCAAGCCGGGTCCATCAGCATGGCGCCCCAGGCCAGCAGCTTGGGCACGAGCAGCAGACCCATGGTGGCGATGAACACCCATTTGGCGCGCAGGGGATCCACCACCGGCCAGTTGGGAAACAATGTGGGGCCGGTGGAGAAGTACACCGGCAAAACGAAGCGCGCCTGCAAGGCCAACATCAATCCGGAAACTAGGAACAGCAGCCATAGTGGCGCCGTGATATAGGACCCGATCCCGACCAGAAGGTGCGAGCGCGAGATCGGATGCAGCCCACGCGCCGGCAGTACGGCCAGGTGTTGCAGGTTGCCCTGGCACCACCGCCGGTCGCGGATCGCGAGGTCGGACAGGGCCGGCGGGCTTTCCTCGTAGCTTCCGGGCAAGGCAGGGACGAAGTGAATGCCCCAGCCGCGGCGGCGCATCAGCGCAGCCTCCACGAAGTCGTGGCTCATCACCGTGCCGCCGAAGGGCTTGCGTCCGGGCAGGTGGGGCAGCCCCGCCGCGCCCGCAAAGGCGTCGGTGCGGATCATGGCGTTGTGGCCCCAGTAATTGCCCTCCGCCCCGTGCCAAAAGGCAATGCCGTGTGCGATAACCGGACCGTAAAGCCGCCCTGCGAATTGCTGCATGCGGGCAAAGAGCGAGCGGCCGTTCACGATCACCGGCAGGCTCTGGATGAGACCTACGCGCGGATGCGCCTCCATGGCGGCGGCGAGGCGCACCAAGGCCTCGGCGGACATCACGCTGTCCGCGTCTAGAATCAGGAAGTGGGGATAGGCCCCGCCGTGGCGGCGCACCCAGTCCGCGATGTTGCCGGCCTTGCGGTCGATATTCTTGGCGCGGCGGCGATAGAAGATCCGTGCCTTGTCACCCGCCCGCGCGCGGAGTGCGAGGAAGGCCTCCTCCTCCCGCGCCCACGCATCGGGGTCGGTGGTGTCGCTCAGGATGAACAGATCGAAGCAGTCGGCACGGTGGGTCCCGCGCAGCGCTTCCAGCATGGCTTCCAGCCCGGCCAGCACCCGGCGGGGGTCTTCGTTGTAGACGGGCATGAGCAGCGCCGTGCGTGAGGCCGGCACGGGCAGCGGTGCTGCCGGATCGATCCCCAGCACCCATCCTCCGCCCGATACGACGCTGAATATACCGCACAGGCTGCTGACAAAGGATAGCGCGATCCAGCCGAAGAGGGGCACAAACAGCGCGAGCACGACCGCGCCGGGCGTGAGCAGCGAGTCCACGCCGAAGACCAACGCCATCTCCTGAGCACCGAATGCGGTCAGCAGGAGCGCCGCCCCGAATACACCGATGCGGCGCAATGCCATGCCTCGAGGCCCCGTGCCAGGCGCCGGAACCTGCCTCGGATGCTCGCGGAAGTCCTGCACGGGCATGGCGAGCGGCGTTTCAGCCGGCATGGCGGCTGCAGGCGCCGCGCCCGCTCCGAGACGGTTCAGCGTGTCCACCGGAAGAGCCATGTCTCGCTTAGCGGTCCTTCGTCGTTCCGTAGCCGAGCCCAAAGCTCTACCAGCTTCTCGTTGCCTGGCACGAGTTCGAAGGAAAGACGCCAACCGCCGGTCTCAGGGTTCGGCTGCACGACCGTGTTCTGGATCCGCCCGGTGCTTGCCGAGACCTCAGCAACAGGCTGTGCGCCCTCCGCCAGCGACGCAAGGCGACCACCGGACGCTTCCAGTACGAAGAGCCGTGTGCCAGGCGGCTGAGGCTTGCCACCTTGCCGCGCCTCGTTGAATTGCGCCAATGCCGGACGGCCAGTTAGGAAAGTAGCGGCCGAGGTCCAGTGCAGGCGGTAGACATAGCTGTACTCCTGCCCGGGCAACAACGCCGCCCGGGGCCGCCAGAAGGCGGCGATGTTGTCGTGAATTTCCTCGCGGGTGGGGATCTCCACCAGATGCACCGCGCCCTCTCCCCAATCGCCGATCGGCTCCACCCAGGCGCTGGGGCGTCGCTCATAGCGGGCCTCGAGATCGTTGTAGTCGCTGAACGCACGGCGGCGCTGCATCAGGCCGAAGCCGCGCGGGCTGGCATCGGTGAAGACGCTGACCTGTAACTCACGTGGGTTGGCCAGCGGCCGCCAGACCGCCTCGCCGCGGCCGGTGGACAAGGCCAGCCCGTCGGAGTCGTGCACGGCCGTGCGGAAGTCGTCGGCACCAAGGCGGTTCAGCGGAGAGAGTAAAAACATGCTGGTCAGCGGAGCGATGCCAACCGTATTCATCTCGGCTCGCGGATAGAGGCGGCATTCCACGTCGAATACCGTTTCCTCCCCCGGGCGGATGGTGAAGCGGAACGCGCCTGTGCTGCTCTGGCTGTCGAGCAGCGCATGCACGACAACTGAGTTGCCGCCTTCTTGCGGGCGCTGGAGCCAGAAGGCGCGGAACACCGGGAATTCCTCACCCGAACGTTCGGCGGTGGCGATGGCGAGGCCGCGGGCGGACAGACCGTAGACTTGCCCCTTGCCCAGGGCGCGGAAGTAAGAGGCGCCCACGAAAGCTGCTACCTCGTCGAAGTGATCGGCGCGGTTCATCGGATTGGTCACGCGGAGACCGGCGAAGCCAAGGTCAGCGGACGGGGCGCCGCCGACTTCCCCAAGCGTGAAGGCGCTGGGGTCGTAGGCAATAGGTGTCGCACGCCCGTTAGCCACCTCGAACAGCTCAACTCTCTGCTTGAACAGGAAGCCGCGGTGGAAGGGCTGCACCTGAAAGGGAAGGTTTCCTTCCCGCCACAGGGCGCGCTTCGCATCGTAATGGATTGTGCGGTACTGGTCGTAACCAAGGTCCGAGAGCGGCGCCGGAAGGCGTTCTTCCGGCGCCGCGAAGGGCTTGGTGGCCAGCTCCCGCGCTATCCCGCGCACCGTGGTATCGTCGAAGGGGCGTGCCGGTGCGTCGGCGGCTCGGGCGGCCCGGATCGTCGCTGGTGTGGCACCAGGCAACAGCCCTGCCATGGCAAGGCCTGTCAGGATGGCGCGGCGGTTCAAATGACTCTCCAGTCCAAGTGGCTTGCGATACGGGCCTTACGCTTTGGAAAGACGCGCGACGAAATTGGTTTCATTCCGATGTGGCGAACAGCATTTCGCTGCGTGATGCACGGATGCGGATGAGCAGACAAGACTGGCGCCGCCGGGTCTCACAGATTGTGTTAAAAAATTTGCGATGGATTGCGAACGGCCGCGGCAGGCGCCGGATTATGCTGCGACCTGGATTAGGTCGGCGACAAAAGGCCAGCATCCCGGCTGGTGGTGTAGAGCAACTTAGCCCGGGGCGTGGAGCGGGACCTCTGGGCGAGCGTAGAGGAGTGGCCTGTTGCCCAAGTGACAGCCGAGCAACGTCGCTGACAAGATTTCACTCGATCAAAGTAGCTGCTCTCGGGAATTTGGATGCACTGAGCTGAGACTTTGATAAGCGCAAAGCCGCCGTTTTGTCGTGCCGCATCCACTACGGGTTTTGATACGGAGATCTTGCTACGTCACGGACGCGTTTGCGTCGCTATACCCGGTCGCTTCTGGCTTCTCGATCAACAGAAAGCGCTCCATTCGAGCCAACTCAGCGTCGAGAGCCCGGCGAATTACCTGATTTTGCGGGCAAGGCCTCGCATAGCCCAGGGCGGCCTACAGCTCTCCCTCAGCCAGCACGACATTGGCCCAGCCGATCACCGTGTCGCCCCACAGGAGCGGCATGGCGTAGTAGCCGAACTGCCGTCGCGGCGGCGGCATATAGGCCTCGAACCGGTAGGCCCAGTCCCAAAGATGCTCGAAGCGCCACCGATCCCAGACCAGGGGATCGAAGGGCGCCAGGAATCTGGCGTTCGCATAGCGCCGGATGCCATCACGCTGCTGCGCCACACGCAGCAGGCCATAATGCTGCAGGCTCTCCTGCGCCCGGGTGGTTGCCTTGGAGAAACCGCCCCAGCCGTTGACGGCCCGCTTCCGGCCGAAGCGCGCTTCCAGGTCCCTCCGATGGGTCAGGCCGCGTTCCCGCACGAAAGCCAGGACGTCTGCGGCCAAGCAGGTCGGGACATGCAGCCCCCTTGCCCCGCCCGGATCAAGCCGCGGATGCAGCAGATGCCGGGTGGAGGATCTCGGCTTCGAGCAGGATGCAGCGCGTCTTCGCGGTCAACGCAATCGGGCCCATCCTCTGCGCGCAGCAGGCCGTGCGGCAGATGTCCCACCGCCATGGCGGGCGGGGCGGGGTGGGGATCAACGTCTCGTCGGCCTCGGCGAGGCTCGGCGGCCCGAACGAGTATGTCGACTAAGCGGCCTCGAAGGGCGCCGTCGAGACCTTCACCACCGGCTTCGCCAAGGAGGTCGCGCGGGCGATCCTTTGGCTGGCGAGCGCGGAGGCGTCCTTCGTCACTGGCACCTTACGAGACGTCACGGGCAGAAAGTAGGCAGCGGCTCGACCCGCAAAGCCGCCTCTGTGAAAGCTCTACTATGAGCTGGTACCATCGCGCCTACCATTTTCGAGTCGGCTTAGGACGAACTCAGCATATCCCTGCGCTGCCAGGTTTGGCGCGAGCGCCGAAAAAGCCATCCAACGACCCCACCGGGTGCGCCGCCGCGCGAAAACTTCGCATTGCGGACGCTGGTCCTCCATCCAAAACGATATGAGCTGCCTCAGCGCCTCAGGCGCCCGGGATGACCGCGCCGCCGAAGCTCTGCTCGACGAAGGCATGGACCTCGGGATGGGCGTAGCCAGCCGCCAGGCGGCGGGCCCAGGGCTGGTCCGCATCGGCGCGGCGGACCACCACCAGCACGGTATAGACGCTCTGCGCCGTCTCCCGCGCCAGCGCGTCGCGCAGCGGGTTCAGCCCGGCGGGGACGGCGAAATTGCCGGTGATGGCGGCGGCATCCACATCCTCCAGCGCCCGGACGATGCTGGCCGCCTCCAGCTCGACGATGCGCAGCCGCTTCGGATTCCCGGCGATGTCCGCCACCGTCGCCCGGTGGTCGGCGCCGGGCCGCAGCGTGATGACGCCACCCTCAGCCAGCAGCAGCAGCGCGCGGCCGCCATTGGTCGGGTCGTTTGGGATGGCGATGCGGCCGCCGCTCGGCAGCGCATCCAGGCTGCGGTGCTTGCGGGAGAAGACGCCCATCAGGGTCAGCACGGTCTTGCCGACCGGGGCGAAGTCATAGCCGCGCTGGGCCCGCTGCGCCTCGAGGAAGGGCAGGTGCTGGTAGGCATTGGCATCGATGTCGCCGGCCGCCAGCGCCGCATTCGGCTGGATGAAATCGCCGAATTCGACGGCGCGGGTGACGAAGCCCTCCTGCGCCAGGACCCGCTGCACGGCCTCGAAGGTCTGGGCATGCACGCCCTGGGTGACGCCGACCCACAGCGGGCGGGCCGCGGTGCCGAAGGCGGCGAACTGAGCCATGGCGAGGCCGGGCAGCAGGGCGGGGATGGCGAGCAGGGAACGGCGCAGCATCGGGGGCATCCTCAGAAGGCGGGCAGCACGGCGCCCTGGAAGGTGGTGGCGACGAATTCCTTGATCGCCGGCGACTGGTAGGCGGCGACCAGGCGCGCCACCCAGGGCGCCTCCCGGTCCTGCCGCCGCACCGCGATCAGGTTGGCATAGGGGCTATCGGCACTTTCGAGGGCGATGGCGTCGCGCACCGGGTTGAGCCCGGCCGGCAGCGCGTAGTTGGAGTTGATGGTGGCCGCCGCGACCTCGTCCAGCGCCCGCGGCAGCTGCGCCGCATCCAGCTCGACGATGCGGAGCCGGCGCGGATTGGCGGCGATATCGGCAACGGTCGCGCGGAAGTCGCTGCCCAGGCGCAGGGTGAAGGCGCCGTTGGCGGCCAGCAGCACCAGCGCCCGGCCACCATTGGTCGGGTCGTTCGGGATGGCGATGCGGCTGCCGGCCGGGACATCGGCTAGCGTCTTGTGCTGGCGCGCATAGATGCCGAGCGGGAAGAGCAGCGTCTTGCCCGCCGCCACCAACGGCAGGTTGCGGTCGCGCACCTGCTGGTCGAGGAAGGGCTGGTGCTGGTAGCAATTGGCATCGAGGTCGCCGGCCGCCAGCGCGGCATTCGGCTGGATGTAGTCCTGAAATTCGATGATGCGCAGCACGAGGCCCTGGGGTGCCGCGAGCGCGCGCACCTGCTCCATCACCTGGGCATGCGGGCCGGCGGTGACGCCGATGCGCAGGGGGCGCTGGGCAGAGCCGATCTCCTGCGCGAAGGCCCTGCCCGGGGCGAACACGGGGGTCACGGCGGCGAGGGCGGCAATCATCAGGGGACGCCGGTGGATCATGGCGGGGATTTCCTTCAACGGTGGGACAGGCGGCGGACCAGCCAATCCCCGAGGGATTGCAGGCCCTGGACGAAGACGATCAGGATCAGCACGACGGTCGCCATGACCTCGGGCATGAAGCGCTGGTAGCCAAAGCGGATGCCGAGGTCGCCGAGCCCGCCGCCGCCGATCGCCCCCGCCATGGCGGAGAAGCCGACCAGCGAGACCAGCGCCACGGTGATCGCTGCGACCAGCCCCGGCAGCGCCTCCGGCACCAGCACCTTGGTGACGATCTGCCAGCGCGAGGCGCCCATGGCGCGTGCCGCCTCGACCACCCCGGCATCGACCTCGCGCAGCGCATTCTCGAACAGCCGGGCGAGGAAGGCGGTCGCCGCCAGCGCCAGCGGCACGATGGCGGCGCCGGTGCCGATGGAGGTGCCGGCGACCAGCCGGGTGAAGGGCACGATGGCGACCATCAGGATGATGAAGGGCGTCGAGCGCGCGGCATTGACGATGAGACCGAGCGGCCGGTTCAGCCAGGGCAAGGGCCGCAGCCCGCCGCGCCCGGTGACCTGCAGCAGCAGCGCCAGCGGCAGGCCGACGGCCACCGCGACGGCGGCGCTGGCGCCGACCATCACCAGGGTTTCCCAGAAGGCGTCGAGCAGCAGGTCCTGCATCGTCGGGGTCAGCCAGCCCATGAGACGTCCTCCTCGATGACCAGCCCGAGCCCGCGCATCCAGCCGAAGGCGGCGTCGATGGCAGCGGTTGGGCCATAAACCGCCAGCGCCATCACCCCGAAGGGCTCGCCGGCGATCTCGTTCACTCGGCCGGAGACGATGTTGATGTCGAGGCCGAAGTCGCGACTGGCCTCGCTGATGACCGGACGGGTGCTGTGCGGCCCGAGGAAGAGCACCTGGGCCAAGCGGCGATCCTGCCCGACCGGTGCCGGGGGCAGCCGCGCCAGGGTCCCGGGCGGGACGCCATGGCCGATCACCTCGGCGACGAAGCGGCGGGTGGTCGGCTGCGCCGGGCGGGTGAAGACCTCGAAGACCCGGCCCTGCTCAATGATCCGCCCGGCCTCCATCACGGCGACGCGGTCGCAGATCGCCTTCACCACGCCCATCTCGTGAGTGATGAGCAGCACGGTGAGGTCGAGCCGGTCGCGCAGGCTGCGGATCAGCGCCAGGATCTCGGCGGTGGTCTCGGGGTCCAGCGCGCTGGTCGCCTCGTCGCACAGCAGCAGCGAGGGCGCCGAGGCCAGCGCCCGGGCGATGCCGACCCGCTGCTTCTGCCCGCCCGAGAGCTGCGCCGGGAAGGCATCCCGCTTCGCCTCCAGCCCGACCAATGGCAGCAGCTCCGCGACCCGGGCCCGGCGGGCGGCGGCGGCCATGCCGGCGACCTCCAACGGGAAGGCGGTGTTCTCGGCGACGGTGCGGCGGTGGTGCAGGTTGAAATGCTGGAAGACCATGCCGATGCCGCGGCGGGCAGCGCGCAGCCCGGCCTCGTCCAGTGCCAGCAGGTCCTGGCCCATGACCGAGACGCTGCCGGCATCCGGTCGTTCCAGCAGGTTGACGGTGCGGATCAGGGTCGACTTGCCGGCACCGGACCGGCCAACGATGCCGAAGACCTCGCCGGTGCGAAGCTCAAGCGAGACATCGTCGAGCGCCACCGTACCGCCGCCAGCAAAACGCTTGCTGAGGCCCGCGAGGCGGATGGCCGGGGGATTGGGAGACGTGTGCATAGTGCGGGGGTATGGCGAGGCTTCGGCAGGATGTCTCGTGCTTCCGCAGCGGGTCAGCCATCGGCAGCCTGGTACATGCTGAAGCATGCGTCCTGGCAAGGCGCTGCGCGGTCTGGCCGGCTCCCTGCACGGGCCGGGTTCAGTGCCAAGCGGCATTATCGGAGGGCATCAGGTGCCGAGGCTGCGGACCACCGGTCCCAGTGTCTCGCTCACCGCCCGGGCCCGGGCGCGGAAGGCCTCGGGCTTAGCGCAGTGATGGCGAAGCCGAGGCCGGTCAGCCGCTCCACGACGGCGGGTTTGGCCAGCGCGGTGGAAAGGGCGGCGTGCAATTGCGCCACCACCACGGCCGGGGTGCGGGCGGGCGCCAGCACGCCCTGCCAGGAATAGATATCGAAGCCCGGCACCACCGTCTCGGCTAGGCTCGGCACCTCCGGCAATGCCGGGTCACGCGCCGCGGTGCTGACCGCCAGCGGCAGCATGCTGTCCTGGCGCACGTATTTGGTGATCGCCAGCAGGGTGATGACCAACGCATCGGTGCTACGGGCGAGCAGATCGGCGATGGCCGGGCCACCGCCGCGGTAGCTGATGTATTCCACCTTCAGCCCGCCGAGCTGGTTGCCCAGCATCTCGTGCACGACCTGGGCGATGCCGCCCAGCGCTGGCAGGCCAATGTTGAGCGCGTCGGGCCGGGCCTTCACCGCGGCGACATAGCCGGAGATGTCGCAGAACGGCGCCACCGGATGGCGACCAGGATCTGCGCCGCGCGTACCGCCTGGGTCACCGGGGCGAAGGCAGTGTCGAAGCCGATGCCGGCCTCCGGCTGCGCCAGGCTGGCCAGCACGATGGCGTCGTCGGTCAGCAGCAGCGTGTGGCCGTCGGGTTCCGCCCGGGCGACCTGCTGGGCCGCCAGCAGACCATTGGCGCCGCCCTGGTTCTCGAACACCGTGGTCTGGCCGATCCGGCCGGACCACGGTGGGGGCGAGGATGCGGGCCAGGGTATCGAGGCTGGCACCGGGCGCCGAGGAGACGACGAGGCGAAGCGAGCGTTCCGGAAAGCCGGCGGCGCGGCCCCGGCCGGCAGCCAGCACGGCGGCGGCACCAGCCAGCACATGGCGGCATGCGAGCATGGTGAATTCTTTCGAGCTAGTGGCCTGGACGGCGGCGTGGCCGCTTACATCGCGGTAAAGGCGGCGAGGAGGACAGCCTCCGTCGTCTCCTCCAGGGGTGGCGGCAGCAGAGCTCGCGGTCAAGCGCCATCAGGGCGGCGCGGCGCAGCCCGCTGGCCTGAGCCAGTAGAAACAGCACTCGGTCGCGCCGCTTGGCGAGGTCCTCGCCGCAGCTGGCGAGCAAGGCGCCGAGCGCGGCCTCGCCTAGCATCGCCGCGGGCCGCACCAGGGCGACCGAGCCGGCGGAGGGTGGCGCGGATCGCCGGCTGGGCCGAATCCCTCAGCTGGCCGCTGCGGCGGTGCCGGTCGGCGATCGCCGCCAGTCGGCGGCGCAGGCCGCTCGAGCCGAGCCGGCCGGCCAGGCTGGCCAGATGCCCGGCGGCGATGCACCAAGCGGCGAAGGCCTGCCAATCAGCGGCATAGGCGCGGCGGGTATGCGGCGACTGCGGACGCCCGATGGTGGCGTGGTGGATGGTGATGGCGCTGGGTCCCATGTCCCGGTTCGGCCCGGCCGGCGGCAGTACAGAGCCTGCCATGGCGGGCTCGACTGCGGCAATCGGGCTGTTATCAGCATGAATGCACGATAACAGAACCAGCACAGCCAGTATCGCACCAAGTCTCTGACATCAGGCGTTATTCTGCAGGAATGCCGGTCATACCGCCTATCTTTCCCCAGTCCGTCCGCTAAACCAGCCTTAAATTTGGCAACAAAACCCAAAAGCCATATAGCCCCGGCCACTGATCGATACTGGCTTTGGCTGCCAAGGTAGCCAGCAAGGTCGGGCGACATCCCGCCAGCTTGGCAATTCCGGCTGGTCGCGGCTGCCACCAAGGGTAGTGGCCGATTGTACCAATGACAGGCCTTATTCCACTTGGATTGCCAACTCCGCACCAACAATGCGGCTGGCACCAATGCGGCGGAAGGCTTGATCGAGATTCTCCGCAAGTGTGGACGGCAATCGCTCGCCCCGGCCGGCGAGCAGCGCATGCGGCAGCTCGGCACTGATGTCGCGGTCAGCGAGCCAGCAGCGGATGCGCTCGAGCCCCGGCGGGCCCGCGGGATAACTCAGGCCACGGCGCGGCACCGGGCTGGTGGCCGACGTGGTGCCGGTCCAGCGGGCACCACCGATGGCACCTGTCGGGAACACCGGCATGGCTACGCCATCGCTGCGCCGGGTGATGCAATAGAGCCAGCCGTCGGCATTCGCCATGACGTCGATCACGATGGTATTGCCCTGCCTGGCCTGCGGGCTACCGCCGCGGTTGCTGTCGAGCCACAGCTCGGGCAGTACGACAGAGCGGGCCAAGCGCCGTAACGCAGCCTCGTACTGCTCACGGCAACCGAGCAAGATTCCGGCGGCGATGGTGGCGGCATCCTCAGGATGGTTGTTGCGCAGCGCATGGAAGGTCAGCATCGATTGTGGGCGGCCTTCCACGATGACTTCGAACTGGTCGCCATCCTCGATCGGCACATCGCCTGGCCACTCGATACGAGAGGCATCAGGCGGCCAGCCCAGTCTGCGCAGATTGCCGCGGCGCCGCAGCGCAATCTCGCGCTGCTCCGCGTGCGGGCGCTGGAGCCAGACGGTATCGCCGGCGCCGATGCAATAGGTGCCGGAGCGCTGCACCTCGATCGCAACCTCCTGCGGCAGGGGACGACGCAGGGCGGGCAACGTCGCCCGCGTGCCGCCGATGGCACTGGCATCGATGCCGCGCAGCCGCAGAGCTTCCGCCAGCGCCACGGCGGAAGCAGGGTCGCGCTCCTGCGCCATGGCGTGATCGAGCGCCGTTTCGAGCGGACCGCGCAGCCGCAGCATCTGGCCCGAGCGCAGCAGCAGCGTGATGCTGGCGCCTTCCGGTATCTGCAGTCGGTCGATCGCGGTGATGACCATGCCCTGGCCATAGCCGGGCGCGGTCGAAGCCAGCAGCACTGCATCCGGCGCCGCCAGCGCGGCACCAACCCATAGCAGTGGTGCTGCCATCATCCAGAGATGGCGCTGCATGGTTGCCTCCTTCAATTATGCAGACAGGCTATGCCGAAAAAGCCGCGCATCCTGTGGCACGGGCCACAAGCCGTCTGCTTTTTCGGGACGATGCCGGAAATTTTTGTTGAAGAAACGCTATACGATGTTGTCGACTTCGTCACTGCCGAAGGGGTGACGCCGAGGGAGACGCGATGATGCCAATACGCCGTCTACTTGCAATCGCCACAAGCTTTCTGCTGCTGCCACCTGCTGCCTTTGCGCAGCCGCGCACCATGCCCGAGACGGCGCGCGTCTATATCCTGTGGCCAGGCGATGGCCAGGTCATCCGCGGTGCCTTTTGGGTGCGCATGGGGCTGCAGGATGCCGGCATCGCGCCGGCGGGCATCGAGAAGGCCAATACCGGCCACCATCATCTGTTGATCGACGTGGATCTGCCACCGCTGGACCAGCCGATCCCGAACGACCGCAACCACCTGCATTTTGGGCTGGGCCAGACCGAGGCACGCCTCGACCTGCCGCCCGGTCGCCATACGCTGCAACTGCTGCTCGGGGACGAAACGCATACGCCGCATCAGCCGCCGCTCCACTCCCGGCGCATCACCGTCACCGTCACGCCGTGAACCGGATTCCTGCCAAGGGGGCTTCGATGTCCATCCAGCGTCGCCTGCTGCTGACCTCGGCCATGGCCTTGCTGGCAGGCCATGCCTTCGCCCAGGGCACACATGACCATGCCGCCGCGGCCTCCACGGCGGCCAATCCGGGCCGCGCCACCGCGCCGCGCGATGCCTATGTCTATATCGGCTGGCCGCAGGATGGGCAGGTGATTAACGGCACCCGCTTCAAAGTCTGGTTCGGCACCCGCAATTTCGGCGTGGCGCCGGCCGGGGTCGCCACGCCTAACACCGGACACCACCACCTGCTAGTCGATACGCCAATGCCGCCGCTCGACCTGCCGATCCCGAACGACCGCAACCACCTGCATTTCGGCTTGGGCCAGACCGAGACCATGCTTGAATTGCCGCCGGGGACGCATACGCTGCAGCTGGTCATGGGTGATGCCGACCACGTGCCGCACGACCCGCCGGTTACCTCCCGCCGCATCACCATCCAGGTGCGCGCCGGCCGCACCGTGCCGCCACCCGCGCCGGCGCAATAGCTCACTCCAGGGCGCGGGCGACGCGGAAGCCGTTGGACTGGTAGCGCACCGGCGCGTCGTAGAAGTTGCGGGCGACCGGCAGGATGTCGTCGCGGCCGGAGCGGAAGGACCCGCCGCGCAGCACCCGCTTCATGCAACCGCTGATCTCGCGCGCCGCGCCGTCCAGGGGGGCACCCTGGTAGTTCGGCGCCCAGCAATCCTGTACCCATTGCGCGACGCCGCCGAGCATGCCGTGCAGCCCGAAGCCGTTCGGCTGGAAACGGTCCACCGGCAGCGGACCGCGTGGATTCTGCTCGCCGCCGCAATCCGCGCAATTGGCCTGGGCCACGCCGGGCTGGTCGCCCCACCAGTAGCGCGTCGTGGTGCCAGCCCGCGCGGCATATTCCCATTCGGCCTCGGTCGGCAGCCGATAGGCCCGGCCGGTGGTGCGGGACAGCCAGACCGCATAGGTGCGGGCGTCGTCCCAGCTGACGTTATGAAGTGGCGTCTGCGGCTCCGCCACCATCAGCCGTGGCAGCGGGCCGCAGCCACCTTTCGCTTGGCAGGCCTGCCATTCGGCCACCGTCACCGGGAATTGGCCGATGGCGAAGCCCTGCAGCGTCACCCGGCGCACCGGCAGGGCCGCGGTGTCGCGGGCGCCCTGGCCCATCATGAAGCTGCCGGGCGGCAGGCGCACCATCCAGGGACAGTCTGGGCAGTCCTGGAAATAGCGCTCCCCCGCCATGGCAGGCGCCGGGGGCGGGGAGGGCACCGCGAAGGCGCGCGGCGGCTCGGCCGGCACCGCGGGGGACGGTTGCGGCACGGGGCGCGCCGGTGGCGAAGGCTGCACCATGGCGAGACGTTCCGGCGGCGCCGCGGGTCCGGACGAGCCGGCCAGCTCGTCCCGCCGCTGCCGCGCGGCCGCGGCATAGCGGGAGCTCGGATAGAAGCGCAGGAAAGCGTCGATGTCCTCCGCCTTGCCGGTGGTGCGCAGCCGGTCCCAGAGCGCCGCCTCTGCCATCTGCCCGGCCGCCTCCGCCGCATCCATCACCTCGATCTCCAGCGCGGCTTCCGCCCGCCCGCCCCGGCCATCCTCCACCGCATAAGCGAAGCTGCCCGCCGACCCGCTGAAGCCGGGTTCGGGCAGGAAGATCAGCGCGCCCAGCTCCTCCGGCCGCAGCCGGTCGCCAGGGCGCAGCGTGGCTGTGCCGTTGCGTACCAAGCCGCGCGGCAGGCCCTGAACTATGACCGCGAGGGCATCGCCATCCGGGTCTTCCGGCCGGGCGATCTCTAGCGGGCCGGTGTAGATCCGCACCCGCCGCGCCGCCTCCACGACCGGCGGACGGTTGGAGGCGACGACGGTGATCGGCAGGCTGCCCATCACGCTACCGCCGCGGCCATCCTCGACCAGGATGTCGAGCGTGCCGACCGGCCCGAGCGTCTTACCTTCCGGCTTGTAGGTGGCATTGGCGAAGCGGTCGGCGGCGAAGACGGCGCCAGGGGTGACCACGCGCCCGTCGATACGCACCTCCCCCGAACGCGGCAGGCCGGTGATGCGGACCGACATCGGGTCCTGGTCCGGGTCGGTCGGCCTGGCGATCGGCAGAGCGGTCGGCCCGGCGGTATCCCGCACCTCGAGCGCCGGGATGCCGGCCAGTACCGGCGGGCGATTCGGCGGGCGGGGGTAGAAGTAGAAGGGCTCGGCCCCGAGCGAGCTGAAGATGAAAGGCTCCTGGCGATTGTTAGTCGCGCGCAGCACGGTGTCGCGCACGCTGCGGAAGAACAGGCTCAACTCCAGCCCGGGGATCTGGAAATGCGCGAGCAGCGCCTCGGCGAAGGGACTGTGGCTGCCGGTACCGTCCTCGGCGACCTGATCAGCCTTGGTCGCCATCACCACCAGCGTGTTGCGCGGGACATCATCCACCCGGGCAAGGCCGGGACTGGTCGCGCCGCGGCCGGCGATGGCCATGGACCGCGACATGCGGTCGACGAAGGGATTGTTGCGGCAGGCATCGAGCAGCACGATGCCGAGCCGCGCCGCCTGCGACGCCTCGCCCAGCAGCAGGTTAAGGGGAAGCGCTTCGTAGAGCAGGTCCCGTTCGCGCTCAAGCTTGGCATCGGCGGGCAGAAGGTAATTCTCCCGCCCCACCTGCACGCCATGCCCGGCGTAGTAGACCAGGGCGACATCGGCGCGCTGGGCGCGGATGCCGAACTCCCGCAGCGCACGGGTGATGCGGCGGAAGTCGGGGTCGAGGACCTCCTCGACTTCAAAGTTCAGCCGGCGCAGGGATTCGCCGATGGAACGCGCATCGCCGACCGGATTGGTCAGTTGCGGCGCGGATTGATAGGCACCGACGCCGATGACCAGCGCCACCCGCCGCTCGGGGGGCGGCACCGGCTGGGCCGGCCCCACCACCGGGACCAGCACCAGCAGCAGGACCAGCCGGAAGACCAAGGCAGGCAGGCCGCCATGCGTCATCGTGTCACCTCGATCATGATGCGGGCATCATCCAGCCGCACGCCCGGGATTGCCTGGAAGCGGCTGACGATGTCCTCCAGGCGGCGCACCGGCAGCGGCTCCAGGTCCTGGCGCTTCAGCTCGGCCGGCAGCAGCAGCCCCACCTCGCGGTCGGCGGCGAGGCAGGCGACCTGCTCGGGCGCGCCAGGCGTCTCGAAGCGGATGCTGAAGGCGCCGGCGGGGGGCACCTGCACCTGGGCATTGCCGGCAAGGAAGGCATCCGGCTGGAAGCGGTTGGGATAGATGCGGGAGATCTCGCCGCCGCCATCCTGGTAGTAGCAGTAGACGAAGGCATCCTGGCTCGGCTGCAGCCGCAGGGTCATGCTCTCGTTCACCCGGTAGCTCGGGCGGCCCCGCGTCGTCGCCAGCATCAGGCGGGGCGCGGCCGCGGCAGCCGCGGGGACCGGCAGCGAGGCAGGGGCGGCAGCGACCGGCGTGGCGGTGCCACCGCCCCTGGCCTGGCTGCTGGCCAGCAGGCGGTAGTAGAGCTCGAAATCCACCCGCCCGCTGGGCACCAGGTCGGCGTCCGCCTGGTATCTGGCGATCGCCGGGGACAGGTCGCGGCTGCCGGGCTGCAGATGGCCGGTCCGGACCAGCGCGGCCTGGACGAAGCTGTCGCGCTCGCCGGGCGGCATCAGGTCGAACCATTGCCGCGCCTCGCGCCGGAAGGCGGGGTTGGTCGGCTCGATCGAGAGGCATTCCCAATATGGCACCCGTGCCAGCTTGCCGAGCACCTCGATGGTCGAGAGCTCCACCAGGTTGCGCACCGCCTGGGCGAAGCCCTCGGACTTGTCGAGCGAAACGCTGAAGGACAGGCCCGCCTTGCCGATCAACCCGCCGACATCGGCGCCGCGGCCGGATCGCACCACGGCGATGGAGTTGTTCGCCGACAAGCCGGGCAGGATCTGCCGCGTCACCAGCCGGCCGACGTTGAGGTCCATCGAGACCACCGAGACCACCTGGTCGCTGGAGACGCCAAGGTCGACCCGAGCGAGCGACAGGCTGGCGCTCTGCGAGGAGGAGAGCACACTGCTGTCGAGCTGGGTGATGGCGCCGCGGATATAGTAGCTGGGCGCCACGAAATCGTTTCGAAGCCCGACCATCTCGGATAGCACCTGCACGTCGAGCTGGGTGATGTCGTAGTCGACGAAGCGGAAGGCGTTGCTGCGTGCCGACATGCGGGAGACGGCGCTGATGAACATCTCTTTGGTGCCGGCGGCGATCAACCCGGTGGCATCGGGGATGCCGGCGGTGGTGATGTAGATGTCGTGCTTGCCATTGGCCTCGAACATCGCGTCCATGCAGCGGAGGGCTTCGCTGAAGCTGCCGATGTTGCGCACCGCAGCGGTGCGCGGCTGCTGCGCGTCGAAGCTGGTCTCCGGCCGCGGGTGACAGGCGCTCAGCAGGAGCAGGCCGGGCAGCAACAGCCCGGCAAACACCCATCGAAGGCGTCGCCCCGTCTCCATCCAATCCCGCATCATGGCACGCTCCTTCCTCTCGGAGCGGCGCCACCGATGGCGCCTTCAGGCAGCGACGCGGCGGCCTGACTCCGAAACCGATACCAGAAAGGCGAGCGTGGAAACCGAAAGGCTGTGCATTGGCACACAACTGTCGCGCAATTCTGGGTGAAGCCCGCTGGACGCAGCATGTCGCAGTACACGACACGGATTTCGACTTGAAAAGCGTCATAGGATCCGACGTCTTCCACTACCGGTTTCCGGTCCGGAAAGCATCATATCCTGTGGCTTGGCTCACATCGGGGTTTGGTGTGGCTGGGTAGGGTCCGTCCTGTCGATGAGCGACATCGCCGGGGCCCGCGGGGCACGGCGCCGCAGACCAGAAGGAACCAGTCCCATGCGTGCCATGATCCTCCCCGTCGCCGCCCTCGCCCTGGTTGCCGGCCTCGGCAGCGTCGCCTCGGCCGATCCGCTGCAGAGCGGCGGCGTCTCCATCACCCGCGGTGGCGGCAACAACAATGTCGCCTCGGGCGTGAACAGCTTCGCCGGGCAGTCGGCGACGACCATCGGCGGCATGGCCCGCGGCCACGGCTATAGCACCACCTACGGCGGCGGCAACATGAACCGGGCGAGCGGCCGCAATGCCCAGGCCTTCCAGGACACCACCACGGTGGGCGGCACCGCGATCGGCCGCGGCGCCAGCAGCTACGTCACCGGCGGCTACAACGCCAACCTCGCCTCCGGCCGCAACAGCATCGCCGGCCAGTCGGTGACGACCATGGGCGGCACCGCCATCGGCCGCGGCGCGCATAGCAGCGTCTCCGGTGGCTGGAACTCCAACCTGGCGTCGGGCCGCAACGCCGAAGCGCAGCAGCAGGTCCTCACCATGGGCGGCTCCGCCATCGGCCGCGGCGCCCAGGACCGCGTCTATGGCGGCGGCAACCGCAACGCCGCGACCGCCCGCGGCGCCTTCGCCGGACAGCAGGTCGTCACCGTCGGCGGACAGTAAGGCGAAGGGTAGAAACCGGGGCGGCAGCTGTTCAACCTGCCGCCCCAGAATATCACGCTTTTCGTCATCCCCTTGTGTCCCCGCCCCACCCGCGTGACACTTTGCAGGCCCTGCCTGCAAGGAGTCACGCGATGGCGCTTGCCGAAAGCCACCGGGACGCGGTGCTCGCCGCGCATCCCCTGCTACGGCACCTGCGGCCGGAAGACCTCCGGCGCCTCGCCGCGACCGCGCAGCTCATCCGCCATCCGCGCCATGCGACGATCTTTCAGAAGGGCGACCCCGGGACCAGCATGATGGCCATCATCCGCGGCCGGGTGAAGATCTGCACTTTCTCGAACGATGGCCGGGAGCTTGTGCTGAACATCATCGACCAGGGCGGCATGTTCGGCGAGATCGCGTTACTCGACGGCCGGCCCCGCACCGCGGATGCGGTGGTGCTGGAGGAGACCGAGCTCTTCGTCATCGAGCGCGCGCAATTCCTGCCCTTTCTCTCTAGCAGCCCGGAAGCGCTGGCGCGTCTGCTGACGGTGCTCTGCCAGCGGCTGCGGCTGACCAGCGAGACGCTTGAGGATGCGCTGCTGCGGGAGGCGCCGTCGCGGCTGGCGCGCGGCCTGCTGCGGCTGGCCGATACCTTCGGGCGCGCCACCCCGGGCGGCACCCGGCTGACCATCAAGCTGTCGCAGCAGCAGATCGGCAGCCTAATCGGCGCCTCGCGCGAGAGCATCAACAAGCATCTCGGCGAATGGACCCGGGCTGGGCATCTCGGCACCGAGGGTGGCTGCCTCGTCCTCCGCGACCGCGCCCTGCTGCAGCGGATCGCGGAAGCGGAGATCTAGCGTCCGGAATCGATCCGCCACGCCGCCAGCCTGGCCTCGCGGTTGCGCAGGCTGAGCTCGCCGATGCGCCGGCCGGAAAAGGCGCCGCCCAGCAGCCGCCAGGTCGGCTCGCCCACCAGGATGGTGCAGCATCCGCCGCCGCAATGCTCCTTGCCCAGCTGCTCCAGCCGGGCGCCGACATTGGCGGTGTCGCCGAGCAGGCAGAATTCCATGCGCTCGCCGCGGCCGAGGCTGCCCGCCACCAGCGGGCCGGTATGGATGCCGATGCGCAGGCCGGCTTCGGGCAGGCCCGCCACCCGCCATTCGGCGTTCAGCGCCTGCATCGCCTGCTCCATTGCCAGGGCGCAGCGGGCGGCGGCGGCGGCATCCGCGGCCTGGCCCGCCGCATCCGGCCGCGGCACCGGCACGCCGAAGACCACCAGCATGCCGTCGCCGACGAAGCGCAGCACTACCCCGCCATGCGCCACGCTGACCGCGACCATGCTGTCGATGTAGCGGTCCAGCCAGTCGATCAGCGGCGCCGGCGGCAGCGCCTCGCAGATGGCGGTGAAGCCGGCGATATCGGAGAACAGCACCGTCGCCACCAGCTCCTGCGGCTTCGGCCGGCCGCCGGCCATGAACAGCGCGCGGTCGCGCAGCAGCGCCTCGGCCACCTCGGCACTGAGGAAGCGGGAGAACAGCCCGCGCAGCGCCAGCCGGTCCCGCCGCTCGGCCCGGCTGCGCCAGGCCCGCGCGCCGCCACCGGCCAGCAGCGCCGCCAGCACCGGGCCGAGCCCGGGCCAGGCCGCCCCGCCGGCGGCCAGCGCCGCGAGGGTGACGGCGGGATAGCCCAGCGCCAGGCCGGCCAACGCCAGCAGGAAGCGCCGCCCGGCCAGCCACGCCCCGGCCAGCATCCCCAGCCCGGCCAGCAGCAGCAGTGCCCCCGGCTCGCGCCACCAGGCCGCCGCCCCGGCGCGGCCATCCAGCAACTGCGCCAGCACCTGCGCATGGATCTCGACGCCGAAGCTGGGCTTGCCAAAGGCGGCGGCGGGGGTGCGGTGTTCGTCGCTGCCGGGCAGCATGCTGCCGATCAGCGCGATGCGGCCACGCAGCCATTCGGCCGGCAGCAGCGGCACCGCCTCGGCGGGGTATCGCGGCGCCACGGTCCCGGCCGCACTGCGCTGCCAGTCGATCAGGAAGGGTCGGTCCGGCACCGCCGCGCCGACCGCCCGCGCCAGCGCCACCGGCAGGCTGGGGGCGCCGGTCGTGGCGTCCCGCGGCAGGTGCCAGCGCACCTGCCCATCGAAGACATCGCGCGCGAGGTTGGCGGTGCCGGTCGCCACGCCCGTCACGAAGCTGTCCAGCACCTGTTGCCGCGCCGGCTCCAGCGCCGTCTCCGGCCCGGCGGTGATGACGACCACCGGCGGCACCCCGCGGCGGATCGCCTGGCGCAGCGCGGCATCCTTGGCCGGCTCCGTCGTCCGGTCCAGCAGCAGGTCGAGGCCGATGGCGCTGACCCCGGCCTCGGCCAGGGCCTTGATCAGCGCCGCGAGGAAGCCGCGGTCGACCGGGGAGCGGTAGGGGAAGGCGTCCAGCGTCGCCTCGGTGATGGCGATCAGCACGAGCCGCGGATGCGGCGGCTGTACCGGCGCCAGCACCCGGAAGGCCAGGGCTTGGTACAGCCGCTCCGCCGCCGCCAGCGGCCAGGGCGGCCGGGTCAGCAGCAGACCTAGCCCAGCCGCCGCCAGCAGCAGAAGCAGTCCCCGCGCGGCTTCCAGCATTCGCGCCATGGCTGCACCATTCCGGCCCGGGACGAGTGTCGTGGCGCCAGGCCGGACAATGCAACATGCCGCCGCATCACGGCCTGGGGAGAAACCTCAGCGCAGCCGCGGCAGCACCGGACGTGGTCCCGTCCCGAAGCGCCATCCGGGCCGGCCAAGCGGATGCGGCCGGCGCCAGCGCGGCCGCCCGGCCGCCAGTTCCGCCCGCGCCGCAGCGGTCAGCCGCGCCACCAGCTCGATATCCGGGACGGCGAACCAGCCGAAGCTTCCCGGGAAAGCCGCGGCGCAGCGGAAGGCGGCGGCATCGATGCAATCCGGGCCGACGGATCTTCGCGGCAGGGTCTGGCCGCCGCGCTCGGTCTCCGGCGCCTGGACCACACGGGCCTCGGCGGTGGCGGCGACCAGCAGCAGCAGGAGCAGCGGGAGGAGGCGTCGCATCGCCGCTACTCGACCCGGGCGAACTGGACACGGCGGTTGCGCGGGTCGAAGCCGTTCTCGACCAGTGGCGCTTCCTCGCCACGGCCGAGAACCACCAGCCGCGAGGGGTCGATCCCCTGCCGCTCCACCAGCCACTGCGCCACCGCGACGGCGCGCCGCTGCGAGAGCTGCAGGTTGTAGTCGTCCGAGCCCAGCGCGTCGGTATGGCCCTCGACCCGCAGCTTCACCTGCGGCTGGTCGCGCAGCAACTCGCCGATGCGTTCGACGAAGGGGAAGGCGCTCTGCGGCACCACGTCGGAGTTCAGGGCGAAGTTGATACGGAAGCCGATGCTGCCTGCCGCCGGCGCGGGGACCGGCTCGCTGGCCGGCTGCGGCTCCGCTACCCGGGCCGAGGCCAGCACCGGGCCGGCTTCCGCGGCGGGCTGCCAGCGCGGCCGGCGCGGCGTGGAGGGCGTCGCCATGGTGGGGGAAGGCGCCGCCTCCGGCTCCACCGCCACGGCCTGGGTGGCCATCGGGGTGGGCCGGTCGGGCTGGGTGATGACGATGCGGCGGCTCAGGCCGGGCTGGGATTCCGGCACGATGATGCCACGCAGCAGGGCCAGCGGCGGCGGCTCCTCGAAGATCTGCACCCGGCCCTGGGCCAGGGCGGTGCCGCCGAGCAGCAGGGCCTGGACCGAAGCCAGGGCGGCGAGGCCGGTGAGGCGATGGCGGATGCTGCGGGACATGGCGAAACCCCTTCTTGCCGGCGGCGCAACCCGCCTCTGCAGGGAAGCTATCCGGCCCCCAGGACCCGGGCTGTGAGCCAGGCCACAATCCCGGCCCGATCAATGATGTTCCAGGTTGAAGAAGATCCGCAGCCGGCGGAGCAGCTCGCCCTTGGCGGCGGGGGAGTGCCCGGCGGCGTCGGCGGGCAGCCGGGCCAGCGCGTTATGCGCCTGCCGGGCGGCCATGATCGCTGCCAGCGCTTCCGCCAGCGCCGGGCGGCGGCGGAGGATCGGGTCGAGCTGCGCCCGGCCGATCTCGAAGACCACCGCCTCGCTGACCGCGCGCACCGTGCTGCTGCGCGGCTGGCCGGTCAGCAGCGACATCTCGCCGAAGACGGCGCCCGGCAGCAGTAAGTCGATTGGCGCTTCGATTGCCGCCATGCGGACCTCGAGCGCGCCTTCCGCCAGCAGGAAGAGGGAATCACCTGGCTCGCCCTCGCGGACCACGGCAGTGCCGGCCGGCAGGGTCCGCGGCCGCATCGCCGCAGCCAGTTCCTGCCTTTCACCTTCGGAGAAATCGCCGAAGAGCGGCAGGCCGCGCAGCAGTGCCGCCGCGTCCGGGCCAGTAGCCACGGAGGCGCGGCGCAATTCCCGCAGCGGACGGGCAAGCGCAATCCCGGCACCCTGCAGGGCCCGCAGCACGGCTTCCGCGACGGCATCGCGGGTGGCGGCCTCGCGGCCGTGGTCGGCGACGTTGAAGCGCAGGAGATAGGTGGCCAGGCCCTCGGACAGGTCCTGCAGCAAGACGTCTGGGGCAAGGCCGGGCCAGCGGCGCCCGGCATCGAGCGCCGCGGCAAGCAGCAGGCGCCGGGCCCTGGCGGGCGGCAGCCCGGCATCAAGGGCGACTCGCAGCGTGGCGCGGTAGCGGCCGCCCTCACCCGCGCCCCAGTTCACCAGCCGATGCGCGGCGATCAGGCCGTTCGGCACCACCACCGCCACGCCGTCGCGCGTCACCAACCGGGTCGTCCGCCAGCTCAGCTCGATGACGCGGCCGGCGCTGCCCTCCGCGGTCTCGATCCAGTCGCCGATGCGGTAGGGCGCGTCGATGCCGAGAGCGAGGCCGGAGAAGAGATCGCTGATGATGTTGCGAAGCGCGAAGCCGATCACCGCGATGGCGACGCCCGAGGTGGTAACCAAGCCCAGCGCCGGCCGGTCGAAGACCAGCAGCAGAATGGCGATGCCGGCGGCCCCGAAGCAGGCACCGCGCACAAGGTCGCCCAACAGCCGCGGATAGGGCAGGGGCCGCTGCGCCGCCCAGGCGGCCCGCAGCAGCAGCAGGTCGAAGACCCGTGCCGCGGTCCAGGCGAGGCCGAGCCAGGCCGCCACCCCGGCGACGGTCGCCGCCCCGGGTGCCAGGGCCTGCAGCGCGAAACCGCTAGCGCAAAGCGCGGCCGGGCCGAGGACCGGTCTCAAGCTGGGCTGGCGCATCCGGTCGTCCCCGCGGGTTCCCGCCTGAGTCTGCCTGGGATTCGGCGGGCCGGGAAAGTGGCCGCGGCTGTGGCCTGGCTCACATCGGGTTTTGGTGTGGCTGGGTAGGGTCCGTCCTGTCGATGAGCGACATCGCCGGGGCCCGCGGGGCACGGCGCCGCAGACCAGAAGGAACCAGTCCCATGCGTGCCATGATCCTCCCCGTCGCCGCCCTCGCCCTGGTTGCCGGCCTCGGCAGCGTCGCCTCGGCCGATCCGCTGCAGAGCGGCGGCGTCTCCATCACCCGCGGTGGCGGCAACAACAATGTCGCCTCGGGCGTGAACAGCTTCGCCGGGCAGTCGGCGACGACCATCGGCGGCATGGCCCGCGGCCACGGCTATAGCGCCACCTACGGCGGCGGCAACATGAACCGGGCGAGCGGCCGCAATGCCCAGGCCTTCCAGGACACCACCACGGTGGGCGGCACCGCGATCGGCCGCGGCGCCAGCAGCTACGTCACCGGCGGCTACAACGCCAACCTCGCCTCCGGCCGCAACAGCATCGCCGGCCAGTCGGTGACGACCATGGGCGGCACCGCCATCGGCCGCGGCGCGCATAGCAGCGTCTCCGGCGGCTGGAACTCCAACCTGGCGTCGGGCCGCAACGCCGAGGCGCAGCAGCAGGTCCTCACCATGGGCGGCTCTGCCATCGGCCGTGGCGCCCAGGACCGCGTCTATGGCGGCGGCAACCGCAACGCCGCGACCGCCCGCGGCGCCTTCGCCGGACAGCAGGTCGTCACCGTCGGCGGACAGTAAGGCGAAGGGCAGCTCCGGCCCTATCCAGGGGACTGGAGCTGCTTAGCCTGCAGCAACAGGAGAGCGCCATGATGCGTCCTATGCTTGCCGCTTTCGCCTTGATCGGCCTCAGCGTCCTACCTGCTGCCGCGCAGGATCTCGGTGGGGTTCGGCTGCGCGGCCCGGAAGCGGTGCTGAACCGGGTGGAACAGGCCAGCGGCTGCCGGCTGTCCACCACCAGCGTGACGGTGGGTGTCAACCGCGCTACCGCCGCCGGGTCCCGGGCCAGCCAGCAGCTTGGCACCGATGGCTCCGGCGGGTGCCGGCCGCTGGTCAGCACCCAGGTCACCGCTGGGGTCAACCTCGCCCTCGGCCGCGGATCCCAGGCGGACCAGTCGATTGAGGCGCGGTCGCCGCGCGGCCTGCTGGCGACCAATACCGTTGCCCGCGGAGTCAACTACGCCGCCGGCAACCGCAGCGCTGCCACCCAGCGGATCCTCGCCCAGACCGGCCGGTGAATGGCCCTGCCCGGGATGCATCCCGGGCAGGGCTGCATCGGTATCCCTGAGAAAGCCATGAAACCCAAGCAGCCCAAAGGAGGCTTCGATGTCCTGGATTATGCGCCATGCTCTGCTGGCGAGCCTGACCATCGGCGGCATCGCGGTGGCCCATGGCGAAGCGCTGCGCTGCCGTTCGGTTAATGGCAACGTCACCTGCGCCGGATCGGGCGCAGTGGCTTGCCAGACGGTAAATGGCCGCACCACCTGCAGCTCCGGCGGGGTCGTGCAGGAATTCGGCGCCCGCCCCGGCGCCCTGCCCCCACAGATCATGACCCCCCGGACCGAGCGCGAGGTCGAGCCGCCGGGGGATGATGCGGCGGAGGACGAGCGGCCGCCACCCCGCCCGCGCGCCCGGCAACTGACGATCGAGCGGCAGGGCCCGGCCGGGCGGCTGTTCCTGGACCACGACGGCAGCCGGCTGCGCCTGCGCACGGAGCATCAGGCGATGGACCTCGACTGACCGCGACTGTGGCGGAGGCCACAGTGCCGCGGCCGCCCGCCCGGCAGGATGCGCCGAGGAAGAAGGAGGACCCCATGTGCCGTATCTCGATCCCCGCCCTAGCCCTGCTCGCCGCCACCGCCATGCCGGCTACCGGGCCGGCCATGGCGCAAGACAGCGGCGGGCTCGGCCTGTCACCGGAAGCGCTGGCGGTGGGTGGGCCGCGCGGCCTCGCCCGGCCAATGCGGGTGACCTTCCCGAATATCGGTGCAGCGGATCTGCAGGTTACGTCGACGCCGGCCGAGCGCCGCCAGCGGCACCAGGCTCTGGTCGCCCGCACTCGCGGCGACGGCGGCTTCCTCGATGGCTTCAGCCTAGGCCAGCCCCGCGCCGTCAGTCGTCAACCACTGCCGCCACCAGTGGAGCCGGCTTTTGTGCCGGTCATCATCGACCAGCGAACCCGGGTGGTGAACCGCTTCGAGGCTCCGGTCGCGGTGACGGTGGGCAACAATAACCTTGTGCAGCAGCAAGGCAATAGTTCGGGATCCGGGCCGACGGCCCTGCAGCAGGTGGCGACAGTCGGTGGTCAGGCCGCCGGCGGCGGCTCGCGCCGGCGCGGCATGAACGGCGGTGCCAGCAATGTCGTGACAGCCAACGGGAATATCATACAGGCGGCGACCGAAAGTGGCCATTTTGGTCGGGCACCTCGCACGAACCCACGCTAAGGGGGCCTAGCACTACCTGGGCACTATTGCGGCTGATGTGCGTTGTCTGAGCTGGGCTGAGACGGCTTGGTTTAGGAAGGCGT
>NZ_CEEDBP010000048.1:0-36972 GCF_979252845.1 Belnapia sp. AC561 | reverse complement strand
CCTTCCTGCGCTGGGCCTCCGTCCGCCGCATGCTCCGAAAGCTATGTCAGAAAACTAAATGATCCCGGATGGACTCTCAGTTCAACTTCGTTCCGCATGCCGCTATGGCCAGACATCATTGGCGGTTGGAAGTGACGCTGCAGCCATTCGGCAGAGACGCCAGCCGCATCGCACTAGGCAGCCCGAGCCGCCGCCCATTCTCCGGCCGGGTCGGTGAGGAAGCGTACGGCGTCCCGTTGTTCGTCATCCAGCGGCCGGCATTTGCTCCGAGCCCGGCCGCGGGGGATAGAGGCGCTGGTGGCATCCAGAATGGCCTGCTCGAGCACGCGCAGGGCAAGCACGCGCCCGCCCTCCGATGCCGCCTCTGCCGTGATGGTAGGGGCGCTCATGCCTCCTGCGCCTCCCCGTCCGGCAGCGCATCACCCCCGCCGGTGGCATCCGCCTCGCCGGTGATGAAGGTTATGATGGTGCGGGCTTCCTCCACCAGCGCCGCGGCCCGGCCTGCGCTGGGCTTTCCCCCGCTGGTGGAGATCAGCGCCAGCACCACCCGGGCCCGAAGGTCGCGGTCGGTGCCCATGGTGGCCCCATGCTCGCCCATCATGCGGCGATCTCCGGCAGCAGCCGGAGGCGGGCCCGGGTTGTCAGGCAGCCGGACGCCAGCAGGAGGGCGTTGGCGGCGGCCAGGGACAGCAGGGACAGGCTGAACAGCAGCGCCACCCCTAGCCGATCGGCGGGGGAGAGCCCGGATACTGCGGCGGGGCTCATGCCAGCAACGCGGACAGCCTCATGCCGGCGTCCCCATGCCCCTGATCGCCCGCAAGTCGGTGGGTCACCAAGCGCAACAGCAGGGTACCGGCCTCGACGTAGCGCGCTGCCACGTCGATATCAGCCGCGAAGGTGGCGGGGGTCATGCTGCACCGCCAGTCAGCCGCAGCAGGTCGTTGACCAGCTCCCAGGCCATATGCGCTGCCGCTGTATTCGCAGGCTCCTCGGAGCCATCGAGGTTCCGCGCCTCGATCTTGGCGACCAGCGCCTTGGCCCGCATGCCAGCCAGGGTGACAGGGAGTGCATCGTGAATGGCGTTCCGGGAAGCCAGGTAAGCCTCCCAGGCAGGGCAATGGTCGAAAATGAATGGCGAAGTGCTCGCCGCGTCAAGCAAGGCCGGATGCCAGGCGCAGAGGGCGATTAGCTCGGCATCGGGATTGGGCGGAAGGGGTGAAGCCAGCAGAGCCGCAGCAGCAGCACTGGGCAGAACAGCAGCGCCAAGTAACAGGGCGCGGCGGGTTGGGGTTAGGCCGGGCAGAGTGTTGCAACCACCTTGCCTGGCCGCTACGAAAGCCACGTAGTCTACGGTCTGGTGTCAACGGCATTTACGTAGGTTGCGTATGTGCCGTATACTCGGCGCATGGATCGAAAGCCGACACGCTTTGAGCTTCGCTTGCCGCCTGAGCTTGGCGATGAGATCGACAAGTGGCGTCGAGAACAGACCGACCTTCCGCCGCGCGCCGAGGCCGCTCGTCGGCTGATCGAGCTCGGCCTCGAGGCGGCGAAGGGTCAGGCCAAAGCTGACAACGATCGGTAGCGCCGCCCTTGATGCCGTCGGCGTCGAGTTCATTTCCGAGAATGGAGGCGGTGCCGGGGTCCGGTTCCGAACAAAATAAATATGAACGTCAAACCGCCCGTGGTGCCGGTGGATGGCACCACCTTCCACGGCAGCGTCCGCATCATGCCCAACGGGGAATGCCGCGCCGCCTGCTACGTTCGCAAAAGCGATGGCACCAAGCAGGAGGTGCAGGCCTACGCCTTCGAGACCGAAAGGGATGCCCGCGAATGGGTAGAGGCTACCGGTGGCGCACGTGGCTACACGTCGATGACCTGGGATGCCTGAATGACCGAGGCATGCATGGGATGGTCGGCGATGCAGGACGGTGAGTTCATCGCCGAGAACGGCGAAGGGCCTAGAGTTCGGTTGAAGGCCACCTCGTCGCCGTGAGCAAACTGTTGGGAGCGAGAGCGCTTCCGTACCCGATGTTTTTGGGCGGCTGCATGCTGGCCATAGTGGGTTGGGCGCACCTGACGAGCCCACGCGGGCCTGATTTCCGTCAAACGCTTGTTAGATCGGCGTCACAGACTTGGCAGGGCAATCTGAGCACTGCCCAAGCTCGCATTCAGCGGATCCGGCTGTTACGCCAGCGGCTGGCGGCGCACGGGTTTCGACTTGTTCTCTCCAGGCGTCGCACGTTACCGCCTGGGGTGGGAGGCTTCCTCGTGCTGGATTTTGCTACCAAGCAGATTTCCATTGGAGGTGGACCCATTCCTTTCTCTGCCACTTTGGATGATGTGGAGAGCTGGGCTACTGGCTTGTGGAAAGCCGGGGAATTGGCGCCCGCGGGTGTTGTCGGCGAGGAGCTGACATCTGCTCAATGCATTGCAGCCCGGCAATTACTCGGCTGGTCGAAGCTGCAGTTGAGTTCCCGCGCTTTCGTTTCAGTACACGCGATTAAAAGGCTCGAGGATGGCTCTCAGGTGCGTTGTCGGGACAATGTTGCCATCCGTGCCTCGCTAAAAACAGCCGGTGTTGAGTTCATCCCCGAGAACAGCGGCGGGGTTGGGGTGACACTACGGAAGCCGGCCAGCCAAGCTGATGCCGCTACGCCACCACCCTTTGCCGAGACGATTGCAGCGGCGCTCGAGGCGCTTCCTGCCAAGGCGGAGGAGGCTGCCAACGCGCCCAATCCGGCGCCTGATGCGACCAAAAAGGTTCAGTGATGGCGCTGCCCCCGACCTTCCCACCGGTGGCCTCACCCAAACCCGCCTGGGTGAAGGAGTGCCAGTACATCGAGGGCAACAAGGTGACGCCTGAGGCGATGTGCAAAAAGCCGGTGAAGGCCGGCAGCGTGTATTGCCCGGAGCATCACCAGCTCTGCTTCGTGCCGATCAGGCCGCGGCCGCCAATCCGAGGTGCTGCGTAGGTACGCCTCAAACTGCCGAAACACAGGAACATCCATTTGCCTGGCCCGTTCGTAGCCAGACAGGTTGGAGCAATGCGTTGGCGAACCCGTACATCGCCCTACCACCCAGGGAGGCCAGTATCCGCCTCATCCAAGCTCACGTGACCTGGTTGAGAGAACTGCAACAATCGCAGCTGGCGGCTTGGCGTTATGCAGCGCTGTTTTCGATCGGCTTGGTGAGCCTGAGCTGCGCCCTCCCTTCGTCACCCCATCCACCAACAGTGGCGGAACGTATGGCAGCGCTCTCGATGAAGGTTGTTGCCGGCGGCAGAGATTAAAGTCGCAAGGCTTCAATGGCGTCAGTGGGGGATGCCGACGTCGGAGAGGGTCGAAGCGGCGAAAGCCGAACCTTGGACTTTGCTTCGGTTTCCACCATGCTTGGCCCCCTCGCCGCACCTCTACGCCGCCTGCGTTATGGATCAGGATCGGCCAGAGGGTGGCGGAGATCCCAAGTGACAGCTGCATCCCCCGTGGCCGAGAACACTACCTGGAGGCCACACACTCGAGCTGGCGCGCTGCTGTCAGAAGCCCTCTGAGCCTTATCCAGAAGACGCATCATGCCGCGTTCCATGTGGTTCGGCGACGCGGCTGGGACGCGAACTTCGTCGTCCGACAGCCTTTCTTGATCAGGATCCATGAAGCGGGCGGGGGAGGTCGTGAGGTCCCTGCGTCCAACGAGCCGCCAGTTCATCTATGGCAACCCGAACCGCAAGGCTCAGGACGAGGACTGCTGCTGTACCGAGGAAAAAGGCGACCATGGCGAAGCTCCTGTGCCTGTCCCCTCCCCATTTACCCTTTATGCTGCGCCGCAACATGAGCGTTGTGCAAGCATCAAGTAGGCGTCGTTACCGAGGAAGGGATAAGCACTCGACCTGGGCACAGCCCCGACCTTCAACCATCAACTATCCTCACTTTTTCGGCATAATGCTACGAATTGCAAAGCGCAGATTGCTCTGGAATGACTTTCCTATGTGCTGTCCGTTGGTCATCCATCTGCCACATCGGCAGGATGGAACGGCACATGCCATCTCTAGACGGCCGAAAAATACTCGTGGTTGAGGACGAAGCAATCACTGCGCTGATGGTCGAAGAAGCTCTATCAGACGAGGGCGCAGACGTAATCGGCCCAGCTTATACGGTGCAGCAGGCTTTGGCTTTGCTCAAACAGCACACGCCAGATGTTGCGACCTTAGACATGAACTTGAATGGCGAGTTGGCCACCAATGTGGCGACTGCTCTGAATGCCCTGCACGTGCCCTTCGTACTTGCTTCTGCCTATAACGCACAAAGCCACATACTGCTTCCAGACGCAGCCGGCGTGGTGGAGAAGCCTTACAGTCCGAAAAGCTTTATCGCCGCAGTGGTAGCCGTCCTCACCAGGTGAGGAGCTTGATCTGACGCATTCAAAAATTCCAGCGCTTCGCCATTATGGTAGCCGCCTGAGTTGCCTTATAGGAAGACAGAGGCGTTCCCCTCAATGCAAGGTTGGCTTCTAATATCTGACGCGTCCCGCGCTTGAGAACATCTGTCTCTGCCCGAACCAGGGCAGCCATTTCCTCAGCAACGGTAAGCGTCGACAGCGCTGCCTCCACCGCCGGATCAGCGATCTCTATGTCGCGCAGCACGTCGTCAAGCTGAGGCATGTCTCCCTCCAATCCCCAACATCGGCAAAAAAATGGAGCCGCTGCCGTTACCGACAATAGGCAGGAACGTTGCAAATACTAAAACTTTAGCACCCCGGACACGCTCGCCCGGCCGCCCAGCCGCGCTGCCCGCTCCACCACCATCTGCCGCAGCTGCTGGTGGACGGCACGAGGGATCCGAATGGCGGTGGTGACGTAGACGTCGGCGGGCTTGGCAGGCGCATCGGTTGGCATCGTCAGACTCATCGCTACTGCACCGCCTGCCTGGCCTGGTCCCAACCCCCGCGGCCGAGGCCATAGGTCCGACGCTTGCTGGCGATGAGGCTGCGGGCGATGCCTTCAGCGTAGGCCTCCGCCAGGTCGGCCGGGATCAGCTGCAGCAGCCCATCCATTGCCGCCGCCGTGGCGCTGGCCACCAACACCGCCTCGAAGCCTTCTTCGTCGTCGCGGCCCGAGCCGGCCATGCACTGGTCAACCGCGCCGAGCACGTCCTCCAGCGCCTTCCGCAACACCGCCTCGGCGAAGGGCATCCCGGGGTATTCAGGGTGGCGGCGGGTATCGGCCATGTCTCAGCCCCACCCGGCGAACTGCTCGTAGGTCATCCCGGTTCCGCCGCCACCGGCGCCGACATTTAACGAGCCGTAAGACATGCCCGGCTGGCTCCCCAGCTGCTGCTGATACAGCGCATTGGTCCGCTGATCGTACAGCTGGTTGTTGCCGTAGTTGTTGGCCATGTTGTCGATACCCTGCGCCGCGCTGCCATCGATGCTGTTCTGTGCGCTGGCGGCGCTCGTCTGGGTCTGTGCGCGGTCTGCGTGCCCATCTGGCTCACCTGCGTCCCGGTGTTGCCGACGCCGGCCGCGGCGTTCTGCCCCAGCCCGGTCAGCCCGGCGAGGCGGTTGTAGTAGGTGCCGAAGTCGATCGCCGCGAGGCTGTTGCTGCGGTCCTGCAGCGCCTTCATCCGCGAGCCGCTGTTCAGCATCCCGTTGGCTGAGGCACTGGCATCGATCGCCCGGATGCCCTGTTCCAGCTGGTACTGATAGCCCGGGCTGGCCTGGAAGTTGGCCATCGCCTTGTCGGCCGCTTCCTGGCCATTCAGACCGAGCAAGTCCTGCTGCGGGCCAAGGGCGTTGGTCCCGGCCTCCATGTAGGGCATGAGGTCGCTGCGGGTCTGCTGGTAGCGAGCCTCGGCTTGATCCTGCGCACGCTGCTGCGTCTGGTTGGCCTGCTTCGCGGCGCTCTTGGTGGCTTCGCCCTGGATGACGGAACCCGCCACCCCAGCTACTGCGGCGCCCGCCGCGGCCCATCCGAATGGCATGGTCAGTCCTTCCTCTTGATCGGCTGCTGAAGGTGAAGCGGAACGGCATCGCTGCAGCGAATGGACACGATCAGGCTCATGCGGTCGGTATCGCCGCAGTTGTCGAGCCCATGCCGAACCCGGTTCTCGAACCGCCAGATGCTGCCGGCCGGCATGTGAACGCGTTCCTCGGCCGCACCCTCGCCGGCGAAGTTGAGCACCGCGGCGTTGGTCTGCAGGACGACATAGAACTTCGTCTCGAACCAGTTGACCGCCCAGCCCGGATCCACATGCGGGTGGATGCTGCAGCCGGGCCGGATGCGGGTCAGCAGGACATTCCCCAGCCCCACGCCCTTGCTCGCCGCCATCAGCTGGTAGACGACAGCATGCAGGGACGGCAGCGCCCGCCACGCGGGATAGAAGATCGGGGTGTGCGGCAGCCGAAACGCGTCCGGGTCCGCCAGGTCAGCCCGGTCGCGGGCGCGGAGGTGGATATCCACCATGTCCCGATGCGGCGATCCGGGGGCAATGCGCCGCTCCGGGTGCTGGTCCCATAGCTCCGGCTGCGCCTCGAGCTCGGCCAGCATCAGCGCCACGTCCAGGCCCTCATAGAGCCGGGCGAAATACCTCCTGCCCTGGTCAGGATCGGCGAGGCGGAGCGGCTTGTAGGCCGGGGCGGGGAGGCTTTATTGCATCACCGCATCATAAGCCCACCGGGTCGCGAGGCACAGGAAAATCAGCCAAATGCAAAAGGTTAAACCAGATTTTGGTTCATAATTTCGGGATAACACAGTTCGCTTTTTAGGCGAAAACTTCCACATCTTCTCGCGTTTAGGCTGCCATGGTCATTGACTTGGAGATGCCTCATGGCTCCCATCAAGCCCGCCATATTCTGCTTCAAATGCAAGCGCCGCTATGACGACCCTGGCGGCGATGATCGACCCTGGCGATGCAAGGAATGCGAAGCACCAGTTAAGCGACTGGAGGATGCGCAATGAGCATGTTCATCGATCAGCCAGCACCTCTCGACATCTATCCCCTTGAGGAGGTCGAAGGATCTGGTCCCTGGGGCGGCCCGACCTATCGCTACCGCGGAGCGTGGATCGAGTGCCTGAAGGGTGGGCACGTCTGCGGATTGTTCCTCAATAGCCATCCCTTGAGCGGTCTACTCTTCGGCGGCGTTGGCATGATCACCCCGCTCGTGGACCGGTGGCTGGAGGCATGCCAAATGCCCAGTCACAGACGGTCGAATGGCTAAAGCCATAGCCTGACAACTAATCTTACTCGACTGGGTGCCGCAGCGGCGGCACTGCATGCGATCGGCCAACTGATGGAGCTTGGCGTCCCTGGCCGGGCCATTGCTTCGGGTCAGTAGGCCGATTTGCAGCGCCGCCCGGTGGCCGGTCGCTACTCCGTATCGTCCCCCAAAAAATGCCCTGCCATCATGCCCACGAGCCAAGCAACCGCTGCCCACATCATGTAGACGATCGCGGAGCCTAAAGGGTCTCCCAGCGCTTCAGCGCGTGCATAATGTCCGGTGATGCCTTGATAGAAGCGGAACCCGGCCAGCACCAGCAAGCCAGCAGCGACGATAAAACCAAGCCAGGCCAGCACTCTGCCTAGAATGACCATGGCCAGCACTCCATGGCTGCACCCTGGCGACAGCATGCAGTGCGGCACTGGCCTAGCCTAATTGTTTCACTGTAGGCAGGCGCTGTGCTGGCCTGCTCCAGCGGCACCTGCGGCGGCAGAAGCCTCGCCATGGCCTTGGCCAGTCGCAAGGTGCAGGAGATGGCTGCAGAAGGCCGGATCCCCTCACGCCGCAGCATCACCAACGGCATTGAGAATGTAGCCACCGGATATGGTGACCAGCAGGCTGGGCTGGTTTGGGGTGGCCTCGATCTTCTGGCGCAGCCGGTACATGTGCGTCTCAAGGGTGTGGGTCGCTACGTTGCTGTTGTAGCCCCAGACCTCGTTCAGCAGGGTCTGCCGCGGCACGGCCTTGCCGCCGGCGCGGTAGAGGAACTTCAGGATCCCGCATTCCTTGTTGGTCAGGCGGACCTTGCGGTTGCGGGCCGGCTCCTGCAGCAGGCGGACGCTGGGGCGGAAGACGTAAGGCCCGATCAGGAAGGCCGCGCTTTCCGAGTTGTCGAAGGTGCGCAGCTGAGCACGGACGCGGGCCAGCAGCTCGGGCAGACGGAAAGGCTTGGCGAGGTAGTCGTTGGCGCCGGCATCGAGGCCGCGGACCACATCGCCTTCGGCATCGGCGCCGGTGACCATGATGACCGGCATCTGGCGGCCGTCGCGGCGCAGCTTGGCGCAGAAGTCGCGGCCGTCGCTGTCGGGCAGGCCGATGTCGAGCAGGATGGCGTCGTAGCGGGTGTTGTCGTCGGCCAGCATGTCTTCGGCGGCTGCGGCGCTGTCGGCCTCGTCGGCGCTAAACTCGCCGCTGGAGAGGATCTGCTCGGCCATGGTGGCGCGGAGGGCAGCGTCATCTTCGACAATGAGAATGCGGCGCGAAAAGGTCATGGTAACCCTTTGACTATTGTCCATCGAGATCCAGCAAACTTGTAAGGTCCGCTGTCCCTCCTTCGCGCACTACGCAAGCTCTGAAGAGACGGATGCAAAACAAGCCAATGCACTTGCACTCGGTTCATCGGTGCTCAGAAAGACTTTTTCAAAGTGTTACTGCGGAGCCAAGGTCAACAACACGGCCGGCGAGCCCGCAGCAGCCGTCTAGCAGGGGCACCAGGGGTAGCTAGACCTATGCCTGCCGCGGCGCCCGCATCGAATGTCTGCCGGGCAACCACGTCTGCGGGCTGTTCATGGCGGAACACCCCCTCAGCGGCAGCTCATTTGGCGCCTCTGGCACCATCACGCCGCTGGTCGATCTCTGGCACGAGCGCCAGCAGCTGCCTGGATACATGCGACGGTAGACCCCTAGTCATTTCCCCAGATGTTTCACCGCCATTGGGGGTGGGGCACTTCTCCGCGGCCGTTGTGCCGGATGCAGCAAGTGACACGGGGCGTGGACTACCGTTGACACCGTATCTTCGGTGCCTTCTACTCTAGCTATGAAATGGGCCCCACCCTCGAAGCTCTATTACGTACCGCTCCCCTAGCGGCAGGATGGCTCGTCACCCTACAACCGCTGCGTCGTCGGCGGTTGGAGGGAGCATATACCGCTGACCTCGTAGCTCTCAGAGGTCAGACCTATGGAACACGAGAGCGGCTCTACTTCCCGAACCAGGATTGGCATCATCGGCTTCGGTGCGTTTGGACGCCTGCTCGGCAGAAACCTGCGGCCATACTTCGAGCTGTGCGCCTACGATCCGGCCCGACCTCTATGCCCTGTGGAAGGAGTGACACTGACATCCCTCCCGACCGCTGCAAGCTGCCCGATCGTCGTCCTTGCTATGCCGGTCAGCCGCCTCGCAGAGGCATTACGGGAGATCCGCCCCTACCTGCAGGCCAGGGCGCTCGTGCTCGACGTAGGTTCGGTCAAGGTCACGCCGGTCCAGACCATGAAGGAGGGTCTTCCCGACGACGTCGAGATCGTCGCCACGCACCCGCTATTCGGCCCACAGAGCGCCCAAGGCGGCATCAGGGGCTTGAAGATAGCGATCTGCCCGGTGCGCGGCTCGCATGTCCGCCGCGTAGCCGCTTTCCTCCGGGCGGCTCTCGGACTGCGGGTCATCGTGACCACGCCCGAGGACCACGACCGCGAGGCTGCCGTGGTACAGGGGCTGACCCACCTGATCGCCAAGGTGCTCGTACAGATGGAGCCCCTACCGACACGCATGACGACACCCAGCTTCGAACTCTTGATGGAGGGCGTCGGCATGGTCCGGCACGATGCCCCGGAGGTGTTCCAGGCAATCGAGCGTTCCAACCCCTACTCTCGCGAGGTTCGCCGGCGCTTTTTGATTTGGCATCCGCGCTAGATGCAGAGCTGGAGAGGTTGTCGGCTTAATACAGACCAACCTTGCTAGCTGCGCGACGCCAAGCTGCCAAAGGTGAAAGCCAGCGCCGCCTGGCGCTTGCCCTCGCGCAAGACCAGCGCCGCCAAGTCGTACCAGTTCATGCCGCCGCGCTGCAGCGTCTGGCCGATGGCCCGCACTGTCGCCACCGCCTCGCCTGGTTGATCGCTCGCCATGAGCTTGACCAGCCGGTATCAGCGAGCCATGCCCCAAGATCCCGACCAGCCGTTTTCAGCGCCAGCTGCCGCACGCGACGAGCCCGAAGAAACAGCCCAGCGCGGGCCCTAGGGCGGCTCCACCTTCACCTACCGCGGCGCCCGCATCGAATGTCTGCCGGGCAACCACGTCTGCGGGCTGTTCATGGCAGAACACCCTCTCAGCGGCAGCTCATTCGGGGCCCCTGGCACCATCACGCCGTTGGTCGACCTCTGGAACGAGACGGAGCGGCTGCCGGGCTACATGCGGCGGTAGGGCAGGACGCTCAAACTTCAGGCCGCTTCATAACGCAGGCCGGTATTGGCGATCTCAAGCAGCACGTCGACGTGGCAAGGGATCGGCGGCTTGCACCAGCAGGCCAAGTTCCAACCGCGCAGTTGCTGCTGGACCAGCGTAGCCTGCGGCCGTACCCACTCCTCGAAATAGATCAACGCCAACTCGCGGGCATCGGCCTCGCTGCAGACGCGAGCAACCCGACCGCTGCGGGTATCCTGAACGTACCAGCCTGCCTCATCCGACCGGACCATCCAGGGATTGCCCCAGCGCGTTGGACGGTCAACCACCTTGGTATGGGGCGGTATCCGCGCACCGGGTGATTGCTGACGGTGGATGCGCAGAGGCTGGCCGACCATGACTTCTCCCGTCAGAGGCGAAGCCGGAAGTGTATACGTTACTAATGCGTGCACAATCCATAGTTGTTCTGTCGGAGCGATAGAACCGCCACACGCTACCGCCTGGGTTTGACCCGACCGCATATCTCATTCTTTATACAATAATCCTCTTTGACACCTCCGCGCGCTGTGTTATCAACCTTTAGACGATAGAGCGGGCCAGTGTGGTGCCGCAGGTAACCCCCGGAGCCCCCCATGTCCGCCCTCCGCCGCATCCTCATCATCGAAGACGACGCTGCCCTCCGCGCCACCATGGCCGAGCAGATCCTCTCCGGCGGCGAGTTCAGCGCCGATGAAGCCGAAAGCGCCGCGGAAGCCGAAGGCCTGCTGGCCAGCGAGCACGCCCGCTACGACGCCATCCTGCTCGACGTCGGCCTGCCCGACAGCGACGGCCGCGACTTCTGCGCCAAGCTGCGCCGCGACGGCCGCCAGATGCCGGTCATCATGGTCACTGGCGCCGATGCCGAAGGCGACGTCATCCGCGGCCTCGACGCCGGCGCCAACGACTACCTCGCCAAGCCCTTCCGCCTGCCGGAGCTGCTGGCTCGCGTTCGCGCCCAGCTGCGCACCTTCGACAACTCGGAAAGCGCCGCCTTCCTGATCGGGCCCTACGTCTTCCGCCCCAGCGTCCGCCTGCTGCAGGAGCCGGCCCGCAACCGCAAGATCCGCCTGACCGACAAGGAATGCGGGATCCTGAAGTTCCTCTACCGCACCAATGGCAAGTTTGTGCCGCGGCAGACCCTGCTGAACGAGGTCTGGGGCTACAGCAGCAGCGTGGATACTCACACCGTCGAGACGCATGTCTATCGGCTGCGGCAGAAGATCGAGGCCGACCCGGCGCAGCCCCGGCTGTTGATAACGGTTAATGGCGGCTATCGGCTCGATGCCGCCGGCCGCGGTGCGGCGTAGGCGCCACGGTCCAAGCTCAGGACATCCTGGCCTGCTGCAATGATCGCGGGCCAGAATGGGCAAAAAGGGAGTGGTCCAACATGGCATCACTGACCAACCAGCCTGCGACGAACCCCAGCACTGTATGGCATCCCATAAGCACGGTGCCGGGCGAGCGGGTTCAGGCCTGGGTTCGCTGGCATGACAACAGCGAAGGCATTACCTTTCTCGCTGCTGGCCGCGATGAGATGTGGTGGCACCGCCAGGGGGCCACGCATTGGCGATTGGTCACCACGACCGAAGCCACCGCCTATAACAAGCCGGGACGCTAGCCTCAGCTTTGCGCCACCGTGGTCGCCGCCGCACGCGACGAGCCTCAGGAAGCCACTACCGTCGACCTCTGGGGCGGCTCGACCTTGGCCTATTGCGGAGCCCGATCAGCGGCACCTACAGGCGTCCTATCTTCGCTTGCAGGCGCAATGCCAAGCCCACGCGCTGAGGGGTCCAGAGGCATTGCAAAGGCGTCCGGCTGCCGGATGCGTTCAGGTAAGCTGCGATAGCAACATTCGTCGTCGCACCAGCGTCCCGTGCCTGTTGCATTAACGCCGCTGTAGCGGTGGGCATTGCCAAGTTGGCAGCCTCTGTTCGGAACGAAATGGCTGAGCCAAGCTGGCCATATGCAGCCTGACCTCCCCAGCTACCCTGGCTACCACTTCCCGGCCGAGATCATCAGTCACGCCGTATGGCTTTATCACGTCTTCAACCTCAGCCTGCGGGACGTCGAGTCGATCCTGGCCGAGCGGGGGATCGTGGTCACACATGAGAGCATCCGGCAGTGGGGCCTGAAGTTCGGGGCGGACTTCGCCCGAAAGCTACGCCGACGTCGGCCGAAGCCGGGCGACACCTGGCACCTTGATGAGGTCTTTCTGCGGATCAATGGTGTGCTGCACTACCTCTGGCGCGCGGTGGATCAGCATGGGGTCGTGCTCGACATCCTGGTGCAGCGGCGGCGGAACGCGACCGCGGCCAAGCGCTTCTTCAAACGCCTGCTGGCCGGCCTGAAGTACAAGCCGAAGCGCATCGTCACCGATGGCCTGCGCAGCTACGGCGCGGCGAAACGCGAGGTCTTACCCGATGTACGACACCGGACCAGCCGCTACCTCAACAATCGTGCCGAGAACTCACATCGCCCGACCCGGCGCCGCGAGCGCCAGATTCAACGCTTCAAGTCGCCTCGGCAGGCACAACGGTTCCTGTCGGCGCATAGCATGATCTACGAACACTTCCGACCGCGGCGGCACCTTATGACCGCCGCCCAGTACCAGCATGCCCGCGCTGAGGCTTTCGGGGTCTGGCAGCAGGAGACCTGCGCCCGGACGACGGTGTGACGGCGCAAGCCGTCACGCAATGCGGCCCAGTGCGGCTATTGAGCAAACAAGTTGGCAATGCCCGTGGGGCTAAAGCAATCGGCGATGTACCCCCGCCAGCAAGTCGACCAAGCCGCCATTGGCTGACTATTCGGCTGCTGCAGCCAAGGGATGATCGTTCCGGACCATGGCCAGGAAGGCGTCGAGGGCACTGGAGACATAAGTGTCGCGGCGGCGGACCAGCACCGTGGTGACCTTCGCCTCTGCCATAGGCAGGACATGCAGGTTCACTTGGCCCGCGCGTGCAGCCGCTTCGACCACAACCCGGGGCAGCAAGGTCACGCCAACCCCGGCCGCGACGCAACCCACGATGCCATCAAGGGTGCCGAACTCCAGCCGGCTCACGTCAGCAATGCCGCGGGCTGCCAAGATCGCCTCCAGTCGCTGCCTGTAGGAGCAACCGGCCCGGAACACCAATACCTTCAGCCTCCCTGCCCCAGTCAGAGCATCAGGGTCGCGCAGGTTCGGCGCGCTAACCAGCACCAGTTCCTCCTCAAAGGCAGCCACTTCTTCCAACTCGATATGCGCCACGGGGCCAGCAACCAGGGCGGCATCCAGCCGGTGCGCCAGCACCTCTTCCACCAGCGCCGCGGTGGGACCGGTGCTGACAACCAGCTCCACTTCCGGGCAAGCCCGTGCATAGGTGACAAGCAACGGCGGCAAGCGTATCGCCGCTGTCGTCTCCATCGCGCCCAGGCGGAATGGGCCACGCGGAGTGCCGTCATCGGCCGTAGCGCGGTGCGCTTCTGCAACTAGGGCCTGGACCCGGCCGGCGTAGGGCAGCAGGCGCTGCCCGGCCGCGGTGAGGACGACACCGCGGCTGTGCCGCTCGAACAGCCGAGCACCAAGTTCGAGCTCCAGCGCTTTCAGGCGTGCCGTAACATTGGACTGCACAGTGTTCATCGCCGCCGCAGCCCGGGTGACGCCGCCATGCCGGGCGATCGCCGCGAAAGTCTCCAGATCCACGAGTTCCATACTGTCTTCCCATCGCCTGAACAGATGGCTCCGATCATGACAAATCGTTTTTGGCCATGTCCAGTTCCAGGCAAGGTGGGCAGGATCCGGTGTCCGAGGAGCCGCCATGCCAATCTTAACCTGCCTGACAGCATTGCTCGGCATGAAGCACCCAATCCTGCTTGCGCCGGTGGATCCGATCGCCGTAGTTTCAAACCGTTATCGAATGGCACATCCCTGATGCCGTGCCTGCAAGGCAAGGCGGAGTCCGGTCCCGTCGCCCTTGCCCTGGGCGGCCTGCTGGCGCTGGCCTCGGCCATCGGCATTGGCCGCTTCGTCTACACGCCCATCCTGCCCGCCATGGTCGAGGGGCTGAGGATGGCGAACAGCGAGGCGGGCCTGATCGCCTCGGCCAACCTCGTCGGCTACCTGACCGGCGCGCTACTGGCCGCGGCGCCGCGCTTGCCGGGATCTCGGCGGACTTGGCTGCTCGGAGCGCTTGCCCTTGGCGCCGCCACCACGGGCGCCATGGGCCTCGTCTCCTCCCTGCCGGCCTTCCTCGCCCTGCGTGACATTGGCGGTGCCGCCAGTGCCTTCGTGCTCGTATTCGCCTCAGCGCTGGTGCTCGACCGCCTCGCGGCAGCAGGCCGGGGCAGCTTGTCGTCCTTGCATTTCGCCGGCGTCGGGGTTGGCATCGCGCTCTCGGCCGTTCTCGTCTCTTCGCTCCTGACGGCCGGGGCCGATTGGCCCCTCCTTTGGCTTGCGTCCGGTACGGCCGCCCTGGCGACCGTGCCGCTCGTGGCTTGGCTGGTCCCCGGGAGGGAAGCGCCGCGCGCTACGGCCACTCCGGCATCGTGGCCCGCCGGGCCCGCCACACCCCCTTCAATGACGCGTTGGACGCTGGCCTACGGTCTGTTCGGATTTGGCTACATCGTCACCGCGACCTTCCTAGTCGCCATCGTGCGGGCCAGCACTGAGATCCGTCCGATCGAGCCTTTCGTCTGGGTTATCGTCGGCATCATGGCCGCGCCCTCGGTCGCAGCCTGGGCGTGGCTTGGAACCCGCATAGGAATCTCGCGCGCCTTCGCAGTCGCTTGCCTGGTCGAAGCGGCAGGCGTGGCAGCAAGCGTGTTGTGGCCAACGGCGACGGGCGCGCTCATGGCGGCGGCGCTCCTGGGTGGGACATTCATGGGCATCACGGCCCTCGGTCTTGCAGGTGGGCGCCGGCTTGCCGGAGGAGACCCTCGCCGTGCCTTCGCTTTGCTGACCGCCAGTTTCAGCGTCGGGCAAATCGCGGGGCCCATGCTCGCGGGCTTCCTGCACGACCGGACAGTGGGGTTCGTATTGCCCTCTCTCCTCGCCGCCGGCGCACTTGTCGTCGCGGCGGTCCTGGGGATCGGAGTTAACATGCCGATGGCGATCGGAGGTCCTGGTCCCGCCACAGTGGACCGCTCCAGAGGCTGAGAAGATGCGCCGCTGCAGCAGCAGGCGAAGCGACCCGATTCATCCGGGATCCTGCGGGGGCACCCTTCGAAGCGTTCAGTCGGCGATGTCACAGCAAAAGTTAGAACTTTGGCAAGCCTTCCCGTGCCGGTGCAAGCAGGACCTATGCTGCTGATGATATCAGAATAACCCAACGCCAGACCGGAGGAACCATGTCCGCGCACATCATCCGCGCCGAGAGCTTCGTCTGCCGTGCGCCCATTGCCGTGCCCGTCGTCAATGCTTTCGGCTCCATGGCGGAGCGGGTCGCGGTTTTCGTCCGCCTCACCGACGCGGATGGCGTGACCGGCTGGGGCGAGATCTGGTCCAACTTCCCGACCATCGGCGCGGAGCACCGGGCACGGCTGTTCGACGCCTTCATCGCGCCCCGCCTGCTCGGCCGCAGCATCAGCGATCCCGCAGCCTTCTGGGCGGAGGCAGATCGGGCGCTGCACCTTTGGGGCTTGCAGGCTGGCGAGCCAGGGGCGTTCTCGGCCGCCCTCGCCGGCGCCGACCTGGCGCTGCACGACCTGCTGGCACGTCGGGCCGGCCTCCCGCTTTGGCGCTGGTGGGGCGGGACCAACAGCGGCCCGGTGCCGGTCTATGCCAGCGGCCTCAATCCGGATGCGCAGGCACTGGCACAGGTGGAAGATGCGCGTGCCGTCGGCCATCGCGCCTTCAAGGTCAAGATCGGCTTCGGCGAGGCGCGTGACATCGCTACGTTGCGCCCGGTCTTTAACGGCCGGCAGGCTGATGAGCGGGTGATGGTGGACATCAACCAAGGCTGGGAGCTGCCGACCGCGACGCGGATGGTTCGTGCCCTCGGTGAGTTCCCGCTGAGCTGGATCGAGGAGCCGCTCGCCGCCGACCGGCCGGCCTGGGAATGGGCGCAGGTGGTCGGCAATAGCCTGGCGCCGTTGGCGGCGGGGGAGAATCTGCGAGGCACGTTGGACTTCCATCAGGTGCTTGCGAGCTACCATCTTGGCGTTGTGCAGCCGGATTGCTGCAAATGGGGCGGCGCCTCGGCCACGCTGCCGGTGGCGCGCGCCATCGTGGCGTCGGGCCGGGCCTATTGCCCACACTTTCTGGGTGGCGGCATCGGGCAGCTCGCCTCATTGCACCTGCTTGCTGCCGTCCGCGGCAATGGCATGCTGGAGATGGACGCGAACCCCAATCCGCTGCGCAGCCTGCTGGTCGACCCAGTTCTGCGGGTGGCGGAAGGGATGGTGGCCGTACCGGCAGGGCCTGGCCTCGGTATCGAACCCGAAATCCAGACTTTCGAGCAGTACCTTGTCTCGATGACTTCCCAAAGCACCTGACCCGCCTCACGCAGGCGGGCACCCCCGCCCATGTGGCCGAAACTCTGCCTTCCCACACGACCTCTTCAAGGGCCGCTTCGGTCGCCTATTGCGCTCAATCTGGCGCCGGGGAGAGTAGAAAGTAGTGGGCGCTGACAAACTCTTGCCATCGACGCGAATGGCACCCGTAGTCGTTTGGAAATAGGAGCTTGCATTGACGCTACGCGGTTGGGCGACCTTCGCATGGCAGGCCGATTATGGTCAGTTCTATTTGATCGATCCCGAAGATACGGCCTTTCTGCCGCCTACGGAGATCACGGCTGAGATGGAAACGCGCCGTCTCCACGAGATCCCATGCGGCATCGTGATCTACACGGAGGGTTGCCTGCAGCAGCTCATCCGCATCGCCATATACGATACCGAGCCTGATCATCCATCGGAGGATCCAATAAATGGTGAGCGATGGACCCAGGTAGAGATGAGCAAGGCGAAATTTCCTTCGCGGAAATTTACGATCTCAAGTCCTTCCATGCCCGGTCCCTTGCCCGGTGGTCCATTCTTCTTCCTCGACACCGTCACTTACAAGATCCGCGTCAGCTGGAAAGAATTTCAGGGCAGCCGGGACGACAGCGTACCCGTCGAACCCGACGTAATAGCGCTTACATTATGGCCTGGCTGAACCCCATGCGATGGGCACCGCCACGTTGGCAGCGGTGCGTTTACTGCAGATGACAGCACCGCTTCACCCCGGCCTCCCCATACGCCAGTGTGAGCAAGCAGCAGACGGAAAGGTCGGGATGCCCCACGTTAGATTCCTTCACGATCCGTCAGTGGGAGAGACTTGGACGGCGCGCCTTGACGGCGCCTTGACCGAGGTCCGCAAAGACGTGCCGGGGCGTGAGAGGATCTCCACTCGGAACCACGACGATGCGGAGGCCGCGCATCGCTGGGTGGTCAAGGAGGAGTGGGCTCGCCTGAAGAAGGGCATGGTGCTGCTCGACCCCAACGCTGCTCCGGGTGCGCCGCGCCTGCACCGCTTCGTTGGTGGCCCCTACACCGGCGCCATGGCCATTGCCCCGGTCGACGACGGCGGTTTCGTCTGGAATCGTTTCGCGGAGCCGGACGGAGAGCACTCTGCAGGGAGCGACGCGATGGTCCACGTTGGCCCCGACGGGGGGATCACGGCCGGCTTCATGTTGCCGGTTGTGGGACTTATCTGGAAGGCCGCGCGGGTGCCTGACACCGACGCGGTGCTGCTGCAGGTCGACGGTGGTATCGTGCGATGGAAAATGGGGGCCGGTACCGCCGAGGAGGTTCTGCCGTATCGACCCAACCCTGGCTTTCTCGGTGTCGGGGGAGACCGCCTCGCCGGCTACGACGGCGCCGACGTGGTGGTGCTCGACCTCAATGGTGGTGCCGAGCTTCTGCGCATCCCGGCGCAGGCGGAGCTGCACGGGGGCCATTCCTTACAGATGGAGGGCACTCTGTCCGGGGACGGCCGCCTGCTGGCGCTGTGCGCGCGGCCTGGGGAGATCACCATCTTCGACGTGGTGTCGAGAAAGCCGCGCCTGACCCTTCGCGGCGACTTCGTCATGGTGCGCCAGATGGAGTTTTTACCGGACGGCCACCAGCTGCTGGTGGCCGAAAATTATGGACGCTGGTCGCTGCGATGCCTCGACCTCCGCACCGGTCAGCCCGCCCCGGACTGGACGGAGCTGCGGATCGACGGGGGCACTGTCGCACTGTCCCCCTCGGGCGACCGCGTCGCCGTGGCGCGGCGCGACCGTATCTCGATCCACGACCTGGGCCAGAACGGGCGACCGCGCGACTTCGCGCTGGAGCACACTGTCAAGCGCTGCGCGATGGCCTGGATTGCCGACGACGCCCTGGCGGTTCGGACCGACCTCGGCTGCGCCAGCATCTACGCTGTACCCTGAGCCGGGTTCGACCTGGAACGGACACATGCAAGATCAAGTCCTCAGAGCTTTCGGACCAGCGCTCGCCACGCGTATCATCCCCCAATGGCCCGATACAGTCCCTACTACCGGCGCCCTCCAGGCCAGGAACCCAGATACACTCTGGCGGACACGAGAACGCTTGTGACCGAACGCGATTATCGGTTCAGCCTCTACGCAGTCGACGTCATGGTTTCGAACGGACTGACAGGGCGCCACGTTCTCGCAGTTCCCGTCGCAGTCAGCGCCGTATCAATCACGGTAGGGGTGCTGTTGACTGAAGAAGACTCCCTGAAGGTCGATGCAGGCGAGATCGAGGCGATCGCATCCCTCGCAAATGCCGTACAGGGCAGTTACCGGCGCTTTCGCACGTTTCCCGCGAACGAGTTAGGTCGTTTCGTTCTTTAGCGACCCTGGACGGTCATTTGGCATCGCCTCATTGATCACTCGCCATCATCGACTTTGTGCAGCAGAGGCGTCGGGCGCACGATGTGGCCCAGGCCCACGTGTTTTTCGATGAGGACAGAGGTGAGATCCAAACCATAGTCCAAGTCTTGTAAGTTCTCGGCACTGTGTTCTGCTTCCCCCACCATGGCTAACCGCGTCTACCTCGAGCTTCGTGGCTCCGACCTGTCCATCCTCGCCGAGGAGGATGAGGAGGCCGTTGCCTGCCTGGCAGCCAACAACAGCCTGCCCCTATTCTGGCTCACCCTGATACGAGAGGAGCACGTCGGAGCAGCCTGGGAGGAGGAGGTTCGCAGCGCTTTCGCAAACCCGGACGAGGACGCTCTAGAGCCGATCCGCCTCAGCTGGGGGGAGGCTCAGTCAAACCTCGCCGCGGCCCGCGCGGCGGCCGAGGCACGACTGCCGGGCCTGTTCCCTCGGCTCCGCGATTGGGAAGCCGGGCTCGTGACCCTGGCCGGCCGAGGCCCCGCGCAGGAAGTGCGTCTCTGCCTCGCCGAGCACGCCAACTTCTACGACGACGCGAATGGCTTCATCGGCCGGGTGCGGGAGGTCGTGCGGCTCTGGCACGGGACGGACCAGCCCACCCTGCCACCCGTGGGAGATGACGTGTCCGACCTGACAGGCTTCGTCTGGCTGACCGACGAACCGTTCCCGGCCGTCCTCCCCACCTGGGAGTCTGGCCGCCCCGTCCCCGGATGGCCGGCGGACGACACCGGCCCGCCCGCACAGGGACGCGCGGTTGGGCAGGTCGCGGAGTGGGCCATGGTGGCGCTCTTCTCCTTCATCGTCATCGGCGCCGCCCTGCTCGGCGCGCTGTACCTGGGGTCGGGCGGGATGTGGATGGGCGGTGTGGGCGGCTTCCTGGTAGCGGCGGCCGTGGTCTGGCGATGGGCCAAGTGGTCCACATCGCGATGACAGAAGGGCGTGCTCTGGAAAAGGCTCGTCGCCTCCTGATCCTGCTCGGCTTCGTGGCGCAAGCCTCCCTCCTCTTTGGCCACCGATCCGAACTGAGAAGCCTCGCCGGTGGATATACGGGGGGGATGTCGCTTGAGTACGTCGTATTCCTTCTCGTCCCAGGCCTCGTAACCCTTGCGGGGGTCGCCCTCGTCACCGCCGCCCGTCGTCGGCATCTAATAGCGGCCTGGGCCTCGGTGGGCACGTCTCTCCTGATCCTGTCGGCATGGTGTGTCGCCGCGCTGTACGTGACGTTCAATCCATTGGAGTTCTGAAGCTGTGGCCGTGTCCCCGGACGTGATGTAGGAGGATGTTACCGTAACGGTGGCGGCCATCGCGGTAGTCCTTGGTAGGGTTGTGTTGCGACACGCAACTCTGACCAAGGACACCACGATGACCGACGATAGGATCGCCCTTCGGGAGCTTCTGGAGAAGGGCTCCGACGCGACTTTCCTGCGGGAGATGATTGGCTTCGCCGCCCATCGGCTGATGGAGCTGGATGCTAAGGGAGCCTGCGGTGCTGGCCATGGTGAGCGCAGCGCCGAGCGGGTGAACCAGCGGAACGGCAACCGCGAGCGGGACTGGCAGACCCGGACTGGAACCGTTGAGCTGCGCATTCCGAAGCTGCGGCGTGGCTCCTACTTCCCGGCCTTCCTGGAGCCCCGGCGGCTGGCGGAGAAGGCGCTGACCGCGGTCATCCAGGAGGCCTATGTCCAAGGCATCTCGACCCGCTCGGTGGACGACTTGGTCCGTGCCATGGGCATGGAGGGCATCAGGTTGATATCGAGCACCGCGTCCCAGGCCGCGGCATCGGCCTCCATCAGCGGGGTCGGCGTGGTGACGCCGGCATTGTTGACCAGCGCCAGGACGGGGGGGAAGCGTTCCGCGACATCGGCAAAGAAGGCATCGATCGCCGCAGGATCGGCGATGTCGAGCGGCAGAAAGGTCGCGCCGATTTCGCGGGCCGTCGTCTCGCCGAGAACGGTTTCCCGGTCTGCCAGAATGATATGCTGGTAGCGGCCGTGCAGGGCTTCCGCCGTTGCGCGTCCCAGGCCACGCGCCCCGCCGGTGATCACCACTGTTCCTTGGACCATGACGGCGCCCTCCCCTCTCCGCCGGCGGCCGTGGTTCACGGGGGCGGCGGGATGTCTGCAGGGCCGTTGGCTGGCATCGCTCCGCGGTCAAGCATAGGCATGGTGGAACAGCCTGGCTAGAGCAGGGCGGTCTGTCAGCGCTCACGCCAGACATGACAACGCGAGATGCAGGACGAGTGCAAGCTAGCCGCGGCGTGCAAGTCGCAGCGCATGGATACCGCAAGCGATTGCGCCAGCACGGTATCCTTTGCTCCATGAGTCGCAAGGGAATTGTTGGGACAACGCGCCGATGGAGAGCTTCTATGCCATGCTGAAGGGCGAACTCGTCGAGCAGCGCGACTACCTAACGCATGCCGAAGCCAGGGCTGACATATTCCAGTTCCTGGAAGGCTGGTACAATCGCCGCCGCTTGCATTCGGCACTGGGCTATTTCACACCAGAGTAGAAGTTGGCGGCTTTCCATGCGGCTACATCAGCTGCGCAACACTGTCCGTGAAGACGGGGCAAGGCCGCCATGTTGCTTGGCATCAGGACCGGCACCTCCCATCCATTCGCCGAGTTTGGACCAGCGCCGTCGGGCGCTGCCGTTCCTCACCGCGATCGCCAGCGCCCGGCGCTGCCCGACCAGCACCGCCAGGCGCTTGCCGCGGGTAACGCCGGTGTAGAGCAGGTTGCGTGCCAGCATGCTGTAGTGCTGGGTGCTCAGCGGGATCACCACCGCCGGGTATTCCGAGCCCTGGCTCTTGTGGATCGTGGTGGCATAGGCCAGCACCAGCTCGGCCTCCTCCGGGTCGATCGCCGTGACCACGCCGAGGTCGCCGTTGTAGACATCCCGCTCGTAGTCGTTGGTCACCTGCATCACCTTGTCGCCGACGCCGTAGCTCCAGCCGAAGCGCTCGACCCGAAGCTCGCCGGGCGGGTTCAGCGCCTGCTGCAAGGCGATGTTCAGCGAGCGGGCGCCGAGGCCACCGCGGTTCATCGGGCAGAGCACCTGGATGTCGCGGATCGGGTCGAGACCGAAGCGCGCCGGGATCCGGCTGCCGACCACCGCCAGCAGCTTGCGGACCCCCTCCTCCGGATCGGCGGCCTCGACGAAGAAGAAGTCCGAGCCCTCGACCGCTTCAAGCTCGGGCATCCGGCCAGCGTTGATGCGGTGGGCATTGACGATCACCTGGCTGCTGGCGGCCTGGCGGAACACCTCGGTCAGTCGCACCACCGGCAGGGCGCCGGAGCCGATAATGTCGGCCAGCACCTGCCCCGGCCCCACCGAGGGCAGCTGGTCGACATCGCCGACCAACAGGAGCGCCGCCTCGGTCGGCAAGGCCCGCAGCAGGGCCCGCATCAGCGGCACGTCCACCATCGAGGCCTCGTCCACTACCAGCAGCTGGCAGGCCAGCGGGGTCTCCTCGCCCCGCTTGAAGCCCCCGGCCTTGGGGTCGGCCTCGAGCAGGCGGTGGATGGTCCGCGCCTCCAGCTCGGTGCTCTCGCTCAGCCGCTTGGCCGCCCGCCCGGTCGGGGCGCAGAGCGCCACCTCCACCGCCTTGGCCCGCAGCACCTGCAGGATGGAGTTCACCAGCGTCGTCTTGCCCACGCCCGGGCCGCCGGTGATCACCACCACCTTGGCTTGCAGCGCCAGCTGCAGCGCTTCGCGCTGGCTGGGCGCCAGTGCCAGCCCGGTGCGGCCCTCGACCCAGGGGATGGCCTTGCCGGCGTCGATTACCGGCCAAGGCGGCTGTCCCTGGGCCAGGGCCTGCAGCCGCTCGGCGATGCCCTGCTCGGCCCGGTACAGCCCGGCCAGGAAGACGCAGGGCTCGCTGGCCAGGGTATCGGCCACCACCTCGCCTGCCTCGAGCTCCAGCGCGAGCGCCTGCCGCACCAGCGCCGGCTCCACCGCCAGCAGCGTGCTCGCCAGGGTGCCCAGCTCGGCCACCGGCAGGCCGCAATGCCCCTCCCCCGTCGCCTCGGCCAGGGCGAAGGAGATGCCGGCTCGCACCCGGATCATCGCCGTCGGCGCGATGCCGAGCTTCTGGGCGACGAGGTCGGCGGTGCGAAAGCCGATGCCGCGGATATCCCGGGCCAGGCGGTAGGGGTTGTCGGTGATGACCTGCACGGCAGTGGCGCCGTAGGTCTTGAAGATCCGCACCGCCCGGGAGGTGCCGACGCCGTGGGCGTGCAGGAACAGCATGATCTCGCGGATGGCCTTCTGGTCGGCCCAGCCGGCGACGATGCGGTCAGCGCGCCTGGGGCCGATGCCGGTGACCTCGCGCAGCCGGTGCGGCGCGGCCTCGATCAGCTCGAACACCGTAGCGCCGAAGGCCTGCACCAGCTTCCTGGCATAGCTCGGGCCGATGCCGCGGATCATGCCGGAGCCGAGGTACTTCTCGATGCCCTCGAGCGTGGTCGGCTGGGTGGCCTTGAGGAAGCCGGCCTTGAACTGCAGGCCGTGGGTGCGGTCGTTGATCCAGCTGCCCGAGAGCTGGACCCACTCCCCGGCCGAGATGGCGGCGGCATGCCCGACCACGGTGACCAGGTCCCGTTGCCCCCGCGCCTTGACCCGCAGGACGCAGAAGCCGGTCTCGGCATTGTGGTAGGTCACCCGTTCCACCAGCCAGCCAGGGCCTCAGGCCGTGTCCACCAAGGTGGAGCCGGACACCGGGGAAGAGGCTCAGGGAGCGATGAAGGCGGAACGACATGCTCTCTTGTTGGCATATCGGTAGAACAGCTGGGGCAGTTTGGCGTCGGGCGCGCGCATGTAAGCGGGTATCAGGCACACCCGGACGGCTCTATGGAACTGGAGGGTGCAACCGCGTGTCGAGGGCGAATGGTTCTTGGCAACGGGGGGCGTACCGCCCTGACGCCTTGGCAGGGTCGAAGACCAAGTTCCAGCTGTAGGCAGACACTGCACTGGGGATTGCCACGAACGGGTACTTGGCGAGCAGGCCGTCGCCGAACGACTGCTGTCCGGCTCCGGGGACACCGGACCGCAGCCAGTTCGGGTTCGGCAGGTCGGCGGGCTGGACCATGTGCACGTCCGCCGGGTCCAGGATCGTCGCCGAGGTGAGGACGTGTGGCACCGTGTCGAGGGTGCGGAATCCCTTGTGGACGGCCACCTCCAGGATAGCAGTCGAGGGGTCAAGAGAGCAGTAGACGGCGCGGACACCGCGGCTGTTCCAGCGGCCGCCCACGCGGAAGGCGCCCTCGCCGCTGTCCCACGTCTGGGCGTGACGGGCGTCATCGAGGCGCCAGGCAACGAGATCGGACCCTCCGAGCAGCGGCGGCAGCGAGATCACGTGTAGACGCCGAACTCCATGCGCTCCAGTAGCTCCTCCACCAGGCGCCGCCCTTCCGGCGTGGGCAGCAGGTCCAATGGCCGGCGCTGCTCGAGAGCGGTGGCTGGTCTGGCCAGCCATCCCTCCGCATTTTGCTTGGAGCCGAGGACGGAGGTAGCCTTCTCCAAGATCTCCGCGAATTCCCAGACCCGCCCGCTCTGCTCCTGGCTGAGCGGCCTGGTGGGGGCGTCCCTGTGGCGCTGGAATGTCCGAAGGCTGATCCCGAGCGCCTTCTCCATGGAGGCGGGCTGCCGCAGGAACTCGATGCCCTCGACCAAGTGCCTCAATGCTGCGGCCGGGAGCCCGTGGAGAATGAGCTCATGGACCTCGAGCCGACTGCTCGGCTGGCGGTGGAGGACCCGCCGCCCACCAAGCAGCGAAGCCACTCGCTGGAAATGTGGTTCCTTCTCGGCAACCGCCTCACCCGATGGCATGGTCGTATCCTCTTGGCGTCATTTGTCGCTCAATACATGACACCTGTCGTCAGTTGGTTCAAGGAGGCTTCAGGGCACCGTCAGGTTGAGCCGGGCTTGGCTGCCCGGGACTGGTCCGGTAGACGGCCGTTATGAGCCCGCCAGTCGCCAAGTCGCCCTATGCCGGCTATCGCTTCCCGGCCGAGGTGATCAGCCAGGCGGTGTGGCTGTATTTCGCTTCCCCTCAGCCTACGCATCGTCGAGGAGATGCTGGAGGCACGTGGCATCGTGGTCAGCCACGAGACCGTCCGGCAGTGGGGCGCTCAGATCGACCAGGAGTTCGCCAACCGGATCAGTCGGCGACTGCCCCGCGCCGGAGACAAGTGGCACCTCGACGAGGTTGCTACCACGATCGCCGGGGTACAGCACTGGCTCTGGCGTGCCGTGGATCAGGCCGGGTTGGTGCTCGACGTGCTGGTGCAGAGCAGGTGCGACAAGCGGGCTGCCGAGCGCCTGCTGCGGAAGTTGTTGAACCGGCAATGCCGGGCGACGCGGGTTATGATTACCGACGAGCTCCAAGTTATGGAGTGACCAAGCGGGAGGTGATGCCAGGGGTCGAGTACCGCCAGCACAGGGGGCTTAACAACCGGGCCGAGAATTCACATCAGCCGACGCGACGACGAGAACGGCAAATGAAGCGCTCTAGGTCGCCTCGGCAGACACAATGCTTCCCCTCCACGCACGATCAGATCGCCAACCTTTTTCATCTTCGCCGCCACCACGTCACCGCCATCCAGTATCGTGTCGAAAGCGCACGGACGTTTGAGGTGTAGGCGGATATCAGCGGGGTCGCCGCCGCGGCCTGAACTCTGCTGAACATCGCTTTGGGCATGTCAGCGCGGTGACCAAAGACCGGCAAGTTGACGGTGCCGTATGCTGCACTACCTTTGGCGTGCGGTAGACCGGCAGACTAGCACGGGGTAGTGCTCTACATCCTGGTGCAGGATGGGCGTTGGGTGGGGGGATCACTCCGGACGTCTAATTGCGATGATTTTATGGGCAACTGGCGGCCTGGAAGGGTAGAGCACGACTCCCTCATCCGCTAGTTCCACGCGGGCATCAGGGTAAGCTGCAACCGCCGGTGCGATCCACCGGCGGAAATCCCGGCGGAAGGTATGCATTTCCGCATAGCCGCCACCAAATTGCTCTTTTAGGGCGGCCCACCTGACAGGGGTCGCCCCCTTCAGGGTATGCAGCCGGTAAGCCAGCCAGATGTAGAGGTCGAGGGACACGCTCAGGCCGGATAGCTTACGCAAAGCGGTTTCCCGCAGTGGAACTGGATGCTGGCGTAGGGCATCCCAAAACACTTCGTCCAGCACTACTCTGTCTTCCCACAAGTCTCCCTGGCGCGTGTCGGTGTCGGCACCGCGGTCATGGAAGCGCAGACCCGAGCGCACGAAGCCGCCCTTAGTCCAGCCGTCGGCGGTATCGCCTTCCCAGTAGAATTTGAGGGAGCAGGTAGCGATTCGATTTGCTTGCTCGCGGAGAGCCTTACCCGTTTCGCCGCCCCAGGTGAGCCCCATCCTTCCGAGCCAGTCACGCATACTGCGTCCGAGTTCGACTTCGCGACTATTCGTTCGAATAGCCTGGGTTTGCAGGTAGAGCAGAATCATCCGGGCGCGGGCGCCATAGGGCACGCCCATGAGCACTGGCTTTCCTTTGCCGTTCTTCGAACGGATGAAGCCCGGTTCGACTGATAGCACAACGCGATGACCGCGCTTCTCCCAGACCTGATCGTCTGCCAGTCGCTTGTGTGGCAAGCCCGTCAGACAAAAACCGGTATAGGTGATGCCGATCCGGCCAGCATCGTCGGCAAGGACCTCTGCAGCGATGTCGACCAAGCCGCGCTGCTCAGGCTGGACCATCTCGCGTGCCTGCACTCGGCCATGAACGAGGACCAGCTTGCGTGCCCCGTGATCCGCGTCCTGTGCCATGTCCCTATCCCAAAGCGTGTTCGACCATGGCGACGCTGCATCCACCACGTCAACGGGGGGATCACTCCGGAGGCTAGTAGGAGAGTATTTGGAGTCTAGCTAGTAGAAGTATGGAGTGATCCCCCCAGGGAAAAGCCCGATTCCCGGAGTATTCCCCCCATTCGGCATGAGTGATCGCCCCAGGATAACCTTGCAGGTTGTGGGTCGAAGCGTCCGGAGTAATCCCCCCATCTCCTTCCCGATTCGTCGTCGGCCCGGAGTAATCCCCCCTTAGCGGCATTTGGTCGCAACAGGAGCGTTCCGGCATGTCCCTCTGCTCTGCCTAGGCCCCATTCTGATTGAGCAGTCGGACGAGTGGGCCACCCGGCGAACCTGCTATATGACCTTGGAGGCCATCGACACCATCAGCGATACTGCCCCCATCAGATTGCCTGCCCCGGAATTCCGACAAAGCAGCCCAGCCAACCCAGAAGCATCGCTCCTACACCAAGCGATGGATCACGATCCGAGCCCAGCAGGAATGAACTCGCAGCGGTTAGGGTAGCGCTGACATAAGCGTGGTCCATTTGCCAGACCGAAGGCATGATTACCAAGCTGAACTGGTCAAACGCTAAGAGTATAGTCTCATGCTACTCGACGTACTTAACATCCATCGTCGTGGCCGCATGAAGCGCAAAGATGCCTACACCGGGAGCAAGTCAGATCCATCGTTCAATGTTGGAGTATAGGTCCACAACGACGTGCCTAAATTTGTTAAATGCGCCGCATCCACATCACTCATTCCGCCAATTCAGCCTCAAGTCGGGCGATCTCCTTCTCCAATTTGGTGCGCTCCTTTCTAAGGCGTGCTAATCGTTCCTGAATACTGGACGACTCGTTGCCTGCTCTTCTCCGCCTCCATTCGATCAACTCCGCACGCTTTAGTTCAGGCCTAATCAGGCCCTCCTTTTTTGCTGCTTCGAGGATCGGCGCCTTTAGCGTGGAAAGCAGGTAAATTGTAGAATACGAACCAGGCAGACGTTCCATCGGAACTGCCCCGCCCATCGCCCAGCGCGCGGCTTCGCGTAGTTGATAGGCGGTGCGGCTGGAGAACGGCAGTTCTGCCTCGACCGCGGCCATGTATTCTCCATGCTGCAGCATGTCCTTTGCGCGGATCAGCAGCCGTCCAATTTCAAGAAACGCACCCTGTGCCCGACTCCAAAGTCGCGAAATCTCCGAAACGTACTCCTGCGGAAGCCGCGGCTCTGATCTTATTGTCTGCAGCGCCTGAACCCTGGCGTCGCCCTCGATTAGGACAGGCAGCGGCGGTGCATCTAATTTAAGCCGTCGCGACATGCTTTTTTCCTTTCATCACGTCACGGCCCCAAATTTTTCCACGCACGAAGCTCCAAACTGCTTGTATCTCGTCGGCACCGACATGTCCTGGCACGTCGATAAGCCCAAGTCCTTTGGCCCCAGCGCGGGCATAATCCGTCCGATCCGCTACTTCGACCGGGCAGAGCTCCCCAGCATCGAGCAGGAAGGATTTCACTGCGTTGATGTTCACGCGTGGCTTGACGAAGTTTAGCACCGCCACGGCAGGCCGTTTTTCCTCCCGCAAATGCTTGAGAAAGGGCGCTACAGATTCGGCATCATCGAACGTGGCACGGGTAGGCACCACGATCAGGTCCGCTTTGGCCAGTAGGGCTTGAAACGCAGCCGGCTGTGTTTCGATAGACGGTGGTGTGTCAATGAAAAGTGCATCGTAGCCTTCCATTTCTGCATCATCGAGCAAAGCGTCCGCTTCCGACCAAGCCACCTTGAAGTGTGGAATCATTGGTGCAGTCTTAGGCCTACGCCGTGACCAGATGGTTAGGGTGGCTTGTGGGTCTAAATCGGCAGTGACCGTCTTAAGGCCGCTATGGGCCGCAGCGACAGCAAGGTTGCGACAAAGCGTTGTTTTACCGACGCCACCCTTCCCGGCTGCGAGCAGAATCCGCTTCATGCCGTTCCTTAATGACTGTTGTAACCTGTGTTTAGCCGTGGTGAATGCGTCCGCGCAACCTCCACAAAACACTGACCGGTTAAACGTTCTCGTTGTATGCAGAAGCAAGAAGGGTAACGCGAGGCCTAGCAGCACGTTAACCAAGTCGGCGTTTAGTCGAGCGGGTCCGTCTGGATGCTTAAGGACGAGGACGGCGCACTGGTCCTGGGTCGCCAGTAGAAAGTGGCAACTAACCCACCATCCGGCATCAGAATGGTACCAGCCCGGGCAGGTCCATTCGCAGGCCGGCTGGGCTAAGGCCTGCTGGGTGGTGGCGCTGCGGCTGCCGGCGGCGTAGTTGACGCCGCGGGCGACGGTACTGGTCGCCAGCAGGCCGCGCAGCGACCGCGCCTTGATCGACTGGTCCGCCTGTGACCCACGGCCAAGGGCGAGATTGACCCCGGCGGTGACTTGCCTGTCCCCCTAGGAGTAACCCTTCGCCTGTGAGAAGCCGGTACGACCATGGAAGGGACGGCTATGGCAGGGAAGCAGAGCACGCCGGAGCAGATCATCGCCAAGCTGTGTTAGGTCGGAGTGCTGACGGCACAGGCAAGCCGGTGGCCGAAGCGGTCCGGGCGCTTGGGGTGACTGAGCCGACCTACTATCGTTGGCGGTCAGAGCACGGCGGGCTGCAGCTCGACCATATGAAGCGGGTAAAGCAGCTGGAGGCGGAGAACAAGTGACTGCGGAAGGCGGTGGTGGACCCGGCGGTGGAAAAGGTCATCCTGGAGGGCACGGGGCAATTCCCCGCACCATCGGGAAACTTCTGAGCGCCGCACGTTGTCAGGCCTGCATCGAGCATGTCACGACCAGGCTGGGCACCTCGGAACGGCTTCCCTGCCAGGTGCTGGGTCAGCACCGCTCGATGCAGTGCAAGGCGCCGAGCAGGCCCTACGACAAAGCGGCGCTGCGCGGAGAAATCATTGCTACGGCCAAGTTGTATGGCCGGTATGGCTACCGCCGGGGTCACGGCGCTGTTGCGGACGGCAGGCTGGTGCACCAACCACAAGCTAGCTTGGGCGCAGTGATCGATGTGCTGGCCGACCTGTTCATCGCCCGCGGCGCGCCCACGTACATTCGGTCGGACAACAGCCCCGAGTTCGTGGCCAAGGCGGTGCAGGCTTGGATCACCGGCATCGGCGCAGGACGGCCTACATCGCGCCGGTTGAGGACGCGGTGATAGCAGACGAACCGTCGCTCCCGGCCGAGCCTGGTAATCCGCAGGATGATGGCCACCGGGCGCCGGCCGGGCGTCAGGATCGCTCCGAGCAGCAGCACCTCCGCATGCCGCCAATTCCGTTGCCGGAAGAGTGGCGCAAAGCATAGGATCACCGCGGCGAAACGGGCTAGCAAACGCAGCATGGTGGCGATCCTGTGGTTGGGACATTGCCAGCCTAGCCGACCTCTCGCGTCGCCGCCTCAGCACATGGAAAATGGCCAAAATCGAGCTCGAGCCGACTGTCCAAAGCGGCTGTGAGCCAAGCCGATGGTGCAGGGGCTTTATGAATTGGCGGCCTCACCGCCCCTTCATCAGCCACAGGCGGCGCAGGTCATGAAACCGCGTTTTTCACGTGCGGGCTCGACCAGATAGCCACAGCGAAAACAGTTAGCGCCGGTATCCTCGGCGGCAAAGGGATCAGCAAAGGCACGTTCGGGTGGTTTCGGCTTCGCTGCTGCCGTCGGCAATAGAGGCGGCGGAACAGGCAGGGATGGTGGCTCAATCGGCGCCAGCAAAGGCTCCCAACCCGCCATCACATGGCCGACCGGCGGGGCAGGATCTGGTGACGCGGCGGGCGCCTCGAGTGGCGGCGACACCGGCGCGGACCGGGCCTGGAAGCCCTCCGGCCAGCTTGCGGCATACGTGGAAGCCCGCTCCGGGCGCGGCGCCTCCGGCCGCCGGTCCGAGTGGCGATGGACGACCTCGACTACGCGGCTCTGGGCTGTGGCCGTGCCCCGGCGCCGCGTCGTGACGTGCAGCAGTTCCTTATCCTCAGGGGCTGGGTGAGACCCTGGTGGGGTCATGCGGGCAAAGACGCGATCAGCTTCGGACATGCGGCTCCCAAGAGGCTAGGTTTATCTAACTGGAGCCACAGCGGCGGTCTGCAAACAGTGTTGTCAGTACAGGTGACGTCTTATCGCCGCGGCTATAGCTTGCTGGAAAAGCTAGTATAGCAGATATCGGTTGCCATCCCGACGTTACCATTCGCAATAGAGGTACACCACGTCGGCGTCCGACCCGGCTTTGGTCAGACCATCACCTCGTCGCGGACCTCTACAAAAATGTTTGTCTTCTTGGACACTGGCGCCTCGGATTTGCGCCAGCCATGGGGGCCGAGCTGCGCCCACATCATGTTGCCAGCGGCCCAAGCGTCTTCCGCGGACCGGTAGCTATGTCCGGAGCGATGCAGAGCGTCCGGTCGGTTGCCCTCGTAGATGGCCCAGATCCAGGGTCTTGGCAGGCGTCCTGCCCGCTCCACCCTGACGATGAACTCACATGTCGGCACGCCGCCAAGGGGCGGGTCACTCTGCAACAGGGCCATACCGGCAGTATTTTCTTTTCTTGGACAGGCTTCGATCGCTGGGACAACACCGGCGCAGTGGCCATCGGAAGGCAAGGGCTGCCATCGGCAATTCCGGACCTGATTACGCCTGTGCCTAAGGCGTGATCAGCGCCTCCATCGGGGAATGCCCGGTGCCGTCCTAGAGGCTGTTATGAACCTCCGTTCAGTTGCGCGGCCTGTTTGAGCATGAGGCAAACGAAGGCGACGAGGTGAAGGCCGGCGAGGGTGCTGGCATATCCCTTGTAGTCCTTCACCAGGCGGCGAAAGCGAGTGGCCCACGCGAAGGACCGCTCGACCACCCAGCGCCGCGGCAGCAGCACGAAGCCACGCTTGGCGTCTGCCAGCTTCACCACCTCGAGCTTGATGCCATGCGCCTTGGCGGCGTCGGCGGCTTTCGGGCCGGTGTAGCCCTGGTCGACATAGGCCAGGTCGACGCTCTGGCCGGTGGAAGCCCGCACGGCCTGAGCCAGCCGGCCCACCTCGGCCCGATCGTCTGTGCTGGCCGGCGTCACGTGCATCGCCGGCAAATGGCCGAGCGTGTCGACTGCCAGATGCAGCTTGGAGCCCTTCTTGCGCTTGGCCCCGTCATAGCCTGCCCGCGCGCCGCTCTCCGGCGAGGAACGGAGGGTGCGGCTGTCCAGGATGGCAGCACTGGGCTGGGCTTTGCGCCCAGCGGCAACCCGCAACACGGTGCGCAGATCCTCGGCCAGTGCCGCAAAACAGCCTGCCGCCAGCCAGCGCTGGGCCTGCTGGTAGACCGCCGCCCAGGGCGGCAGGTCATTCGGCATCCAGCGCCACGGCGCCCCGGTCTTGATCACATAGCGCAGGCCGTTGAATACCTCGCGCAGCGCATGCTCCCGCTGCCCGGCCGCTTCAGGCATCAGGGTCAGGTAGGGCGCAACCAACGCCCATTCATCATCGGAGACATCAGACGGGTAAGGCTTGCGGGCATCCATGTCCCGCAGCCTGATCATCACCCAGCCAATGGTCCATAACAGCCTCTAGACCTAAAATGCATGTCTCGCTTCAGCCAGCGTCCTCCTCCCTGTTTTGAGCATCCTCCCAGACCTTCTGCGAGGCGTTGTTGCGCCAGAGCTCGGCGGGCCGGAGGTAGCCAAGTGCCACCTCGGCGGAGCGGTGGCGGGTCTGGCGCATGACCGCGGCGAGATCGGCGCCGGCCTCGCCAGCGGCGGTGGCGAGGCCGGCGCGGAGCGAGTGGCCGGAGTAACCCTCGGGGTTGGCCAGGCCGGCGTCGCGGGCGGCCTGCTTAACCAGCCGCCAGACGGCCTTGTCGGAGAGGCCGGTGGTGGAGAGCCGGCTCGCCTTGCTCAGCCCGACAAAGATCTGCAGCGCCGCATCCGAAGCGCCGCCGGTGTGGTCGCTGCCGCCCCGGCGAAAGCCCAACCAAGCCTCGAGCGCCCGGGCTGGACAAAGGCTGGGCTCCTTCGGATTGGCCGAGAGGGCGATGGCCTGGCCGGCGCCACGCTGGTCGGTCTTCGAGCGGCGGATCAGCAGGCGGAGGCCGCGCTGCGGCACCACCTCGACATCGCCGAGCGCCAGCCCGACCAGCTCCGAGCGGCGCAGCGCCCCGGCGAAGCCCAGCAGCAGCAGCGCCCGGTCACGGGCGCCGAGCGGGGTCTCCGGCCCCGGCCGGGAGGCGAGCATCCGCCGCAGCACGTCCGGCCCTGCGGCTGTCGCCTGCTTCGCCGGGCGGGAGCCCTTGGTGCGGGCGATGCCCTCAAGCAGCATGACCAGCCGCGGGTGGCGGAGGTCGAGGGCGATCCCGGCGAGGCGATGGGCGGCCTGGATGGCGGCCAGGGCCACGCGCAGGCTGGAGAGGCTGAGGCCGCGGTCGGCGGCGTGGACGGCGTACATAGCGATGGTCTCGGGGTCGCCGGCGAGCGGCGGCCGGCCGAGGCCACTGCACCAGGCCTCATAGGCCCGCCAGGCGGAGCGGTAGGTGCGGCGGGTGCCGTCGCCGTGGGCCCGCGTCGCATAGACCGCGGCGCGGGCGGCCAGCGCCTGCAGCATCGCGGCCTGCTCGGGGCTGCCGGGCACCTGGAGGTCGCCGAGCAGGCTGGTGGAGAGGGTGACGGTGCCCGGGCCTGGGAGGGGCTCTGTCGGCAGGGCAGGGGGCTCGGCGGCGGGGTCAGGCATGCATCGATGCTAGCGCCGTAGCATCACGTCCGCAAAGCCGTTAGTGGACGTAATCTATTGGCCACTTGTCGCCCTATGACGTGCAATCGCATATACTCGTGGTTGCTATTCCTATGCCGGTAATGGGAGCTGTAATCGATTCCAATCTAATCCTTCAGTGGCACGTGGCAGTGCTGTTTGTCGTATCGTTCTGCTTCTACGCGGCAGTTCTCAAGGCCGTCTTCATGCTGGGGCGATGGCTACTGGGATGAAGGAACGGGGGAGGCGGTTTGCTGATGGCAAGCGCCGCTAGAAGGCGCGCTTCCATCCCGCCCCGTTTGCCATAGAAGGCGGATTGCTGGCGGCAGTTCCGTAACCACTCGCTACCGCATTTCGCTTCGCTCGGTCATTGGCTCTTGCTCCGAATGCGGTCGCGGGCGCCGAGCGAGGTTTCCAACTCCGGCCGAGTAGCGAGCATCCACCGCAACGCCTCGGGCTCGGCGGCGGTCGCCTGCTTCCCCGGGCGGCTGCCCTTCGAGCCTGTCTCTGAATGGTCCCGGAGTGTCCGAAATGGGTGGTTTGAAAACCTTGGCCTAGCCACCGAAGCGCGATCAACCCGTAGGGCGCTTTGCCAGTGCTAAGCCGATGCCCAGGGCAATCATCGCGGCTCCCGAGCCTTCCCGGAGACGGCGGATCAGGGCAGGACACGCTGCGGCGCCGCTTCGAATCCCACCCGCCGCGAAGGCCACCACGACGTCTGCGGCGGTGTTGAGCGCGACCGACACGAAGCCCAGCACCATGAACTGCAGGGCCACAGAGCCGATAGCCGGGTCCACGAACTGCGGCACGAAGGCGAGGAAGAATGCGGCAGTCTTGGGGTTCAGCGCCTCGACCAGCACGCCCTCGCGGAAAGCGCGGCGAGGTCCGATCGGCGGCGCCACGGCCCCCCCCGCCAGGGCCGTCGAAGCATCCCGGCGCGCCGCCTGGATGGTGCGGAAGCCGATCCAGACCAGATAGGCGGCCCCGACCAGCTTCAACGCCGTGAACAGCTCGGCGCTCGCCAGCACGACGGCCGACACGCCCAGGCTCCCCGCGAGCACGTGGACCATGCCTCCCAGGCCGGTGCCGAAGCTGGAGGCCACGCCCTCGGCACGGCCACCAGCGAGCGTGCGTGCGGCGACATAGAAGATGCCTGGGCCGGGCGTGACGGCGAGTAGCAGGGAGGCGGCGAAGTAGAGCGCGAGTTGGGTCAGGTCGGGCACGGTGATAGCTCTTGTGAAGGGTGGAGAGGGTTCAGGTCGGGATCAGGACCGCGGCAGCGCGGTCGGAGGACCGCTCGCTCGCGGCGAGGCCGGCGGCGACGCCGGCCCGATCCTCCGCGCTGCGGTTCTGGCTCATCTTGCGCTTGCCCTCGATCCGCTCGATCGGCAGCCGCAGCCCGACGATGCCACGAAGCTGCGCGCGGATGAAGTCCGGAGGCGCGTCGGACACCGCCCAGGGCGTCGGCCGGCCGCCCTCGTGCAGTTTGGTCAGGCGGCGCACGGCGTCCAGCAGCCGCACCGGATCCTCGAAGAACTCGGCGGTGCCGTAGGCATGGACGGCGACGTAGTTCCAGGTGGGCACGACTTTCCCGTGCTCGCGCTTCGTCGCGTACCAGGAAGGCGTGATGTAGGCGTCTGGTCCCGCGAAGATCGCCATGGCCGGCCCGACCGGGGCCTGCTTCCACTGCGGGTTGGCCCGTGCCAGGTGGCCGTAGAGGGTGCCGTGCGGGCCTTCGTCGGGCACGAGGAACAGCGGCAGCGGCGTCGCCATCAGTCCTTCCGCGGTCGCCGTGACGAGGTTGGCCAGACGCGCCTCGCGGATCACGCCGTGCAAGGCTGACAGATCGTCTTCGCGAAAGGCGGGCGGGACGTACATGGGCGCGGCTCCTGGCTCGCCCCCGGTATGCCCTGGCCACTGGCCCATGTAGAATAGCCAGTTTTTTCCAAATCGACTAAGCCAGTTGGGTATGCCTTGGTCATCTTCCTCGGCCCAGGATCGCGTCACGCAGCGGATCAGCGAAGCCATCAAGGGCCAGATCGCCTCCGGCCTTCTCGGCCCCGGTGCGATGCTACCCTCCACTCGGTCGCTCGCGGCGGAATGGGGCGTCTCGCGCACAACCGTCACCCTCGCCTACGAACAACTCATCGCAGAGGGCTATCTGGAGGTGCGCCAGGGTGCCCGGGCGCGCGTGGCGCAGGGGGTTGGCCCCTCTCGGCCCCCGACGAGGCGGCAGGCTTCTCTTACGCCGCCCGGCCACCTGTCGGCCTTCGCACGCCGGCTGGAGGGCTTCGTGGCGCCCTCCTCTCCCGCGGATCGCGTGCCGGGCTTCGTGGACTTCCGCTACGGCGACCTATCCGCCGAGGATTTCCCCGTGCTGGCTTGGAAGAAGGCGGTCGATGCCGCCCTGCTGCGGCGCCCGGCTCGCCTCCGGTACGGCGATCCCGGCGGTCATCCGGCGCTACGCGACGCCCTGCAAGGCTATCTCTGGCGCGCCCGGGGCCTTCGGTGCGAGCCGGCACAGGTCATCGTGGTCAACGGCTCGCAGCAGGGCCTGGATCTCTGCGCGCGGCTGTTGCTCGATCCCGGCGACCGGGCCGTGATGGAGGAGCCCGGCTACCACTTGGCGCGGCAGGCCCTAGGGGCGACCGGAGCGGAGGTCCTTCCCGTGGCCGTGGACGGTGACGGCCTGCGAACCGCAGAACTGCCCGCGGCACGGCTGGCCTTCGTCACACCCTCCCATCAGTTCCCGCTTGGCGGTGTCCTGCCTGCCGGGCGGCGGCGGGAGCTGTTGGCCTGGGCGCAAAACCACGACGCCCACATCATCGAGGACGACTACGACGGCGAGTACCGCTACGACATCAGCCCCATCCCATCCTTGCAGTCGATGGACGAGGCCGGCCGGGTCATCTACCTCGGCACCGTCTCCAAGACGCTCTCGCCCACCCTACGCCTCGGCTACCTCGTCGTCCCGCCTGGACTGTCGGACCTTTTTTCCCGCGCGAAGCGCCTGACCGACCGACACGCGCCCGGCCTGGAGCAGGAGGCCCTGGCCACGCTGATCGCTAGTGTCCTGATTCCGTAGTTCCTCCGATCTGTTGGGAACGGAGGCAGAAGCGCTGGATGGCGGCGAGGATGTCGT
>NZ_CEEDBP010000047.1:0-36999 GCF_979252845.1 Belnapia sp. AC561 | reverse complement strand
GGTAGTTGGGCAATCACCTCCCCCTCAGCATCGCCAACAGGCCATCCGACACGGATTTGTGGGTAATCGGAAGCAGCAGCTGACGGTTACCAATGACGCGCTTCCAGCGCGACACATCGGCCTCGATCAGGGCACGCCAGTTGTAGCCAGATGCTCTCTGCCAGCCCATGCGGCCGCGCTCGGCGATGGTCTGCAGGTGGCGGTCTCGTGCCGTCGGGGCGGCTTCAGCTGCCGCGCTTGGCACGGCGCTCGATCGAGGCGGCACATTGATCTCTGCCTTGGGGTGACGTGCCGTGACCTCGGCATGGACGTCATCACGGTCGTAAGCCCCATCAGCGGCGAAGGACGCGACAGCTCCATCCACTTCCTGGAGCAGCCGGCCGACTTGCCCGCCATCATCGGCATCGTGGCCAGTTAACACCGACGCGACGATACGCCCCGTATCGGCGTCGGTAGCAAGATGCAGCTTGCGCCACGACCGCCGTCGTCGTGACCCGTGCTTCTCCATCAGCCACTCGCCGGGCCCGCAGAGCTTCAGTCCCTTGCTATCCACCAGCAGGTGCATGGGCGCTTGCCCGCCGTGTGGCCGCGGCACCTCGAGCGTCTCCGCTCGGCGGCTCAAGGTCGTATGGTCGGGCACGGTGAGGTCGACGCCGAGCAGCTGCAAGATCGAGGCGATCAGGCCCTCTGTCTGGCGCAGCGCCAGATGAAATAGGACACGCAGCGTCAGCGCCGTGGCGATTGCCAGGTCCGAATAGGACGGCTGCCCGCCTCGGATGGTCCGGGGCGCTGCCCGCCACCCCTCGATGGCCTCCTCGATGAACCACACCGTCAAGCTGCCACGAGCCCGCAGACCCGCCTCATACTCGGCCCAGTTCGTCACTCGATGTCGCTGCCTCGGGATCCTGTGGCGCCGATCCCTGTTCGCTTTGAAGGGAAACGCGGTGTCTCCATCGCTTATCGGGACGTTCCGTCCCCAACCTACCCTACCTCGGACCCACGCCCGATCCATGCACCACGGTCCCGCCGACGTTCAAGCGCCGCCTGCCGCGCCCGGTGCTCCTTGATCCACATCCTACCCATCTGGGCAGAGACAGAGCCCAAAGCACTGCGGATCGGACATTCTCAAACGGGGTCTCACTGACTGTCTGGTAAGCCCCAGATTTGGGTAAAGCGTTGAGGTGTCTCAGCTTCTGAGCCGAGCCAGCTATGCGCGAAACCCGCCCCCGCCGCTATCCGACAGACCTGTCTGACGCGGAATGGATAGCTTTAGAGCCGCTACTTCCGCCGCCTGCCCGCACCGGACGGCCCCTGAAGTGGCCCCGGCGCTTGATGGCCGAGGCCATATTCTACCTCGTCCGCTCCGGCTGCGCCTGGCGCATGCGCCCTACCTCCTTCCCACCATGGCAGACCGTATTTTGCGCATTTCCGGCAATGGCGGCTCGACGGCACACTCCGGCGTGCACATGACCGGCTGCGTGCGCTGGCCTGCGAGGCAGGTGGACGCCAAGCCGAGCCGTCGGCCGCCATCATGAACAGCCAAACCGTGCGGGCCACCGGCGTCGGAGGCCCGGAGCGCGGTTACGACGCCGCGAAGCGAACCTTCGGGCGAAAGCGGCACATTCTCGTCGATGCAGTTGGCCTCATCCTGCTCGCTCACGTCCACGCCGCCAATTCGCATGACCGGCTTGGAGCACAACACCTCATCGGGCGTGCTGGCGAGAACGAACTGCCACGTCTGGAACTGGTATGGGCAGACGGCGCATATGCAGGCACCTTCGCGCGCTGGCTCGAAGCCGAGCGCGGCTGGCGTGTCGAGGTACCGAAGCACCGTGACCGCCACCTCTGGCGCTATGGCCTGGAAGACAAGCCGAAGGGCTTTCAGGTCATCCCTCGCCGCTGGGTGGTGGAGCGGACCGTCGCCTGGCTACCGCGGTCGCGCAGGCTCGCACGCGACTACGAACGCCTACCTGAAACAGGGGAAACCATGATCTACGCAGCCATGTCGCGCATCATGCTCCGGCGCATCGCTACCTAATCCGCCTTTCCAGACAGTCAGTAAGGCCCACTGCCGAATACTCTCGTGGGTGACCGTGATCCCCCGCTCGGCCAGGATCAGCTCGACGTCCCGCAGGCTGAGGCTGCAGACATGATAAAGTTATATGGCGTGGCTAGTGACCTCGGCGGGGCAACGGTATCCGGGGTAGGTGGCGGGCTCGAGTGTCATCAGCCCAGCTTGACTCAGCCGCTTCATCACGGACAGAGACTACCAACTTGGCAATGCCACTTTGGGGCTTGAATGATGCCGGATACGGCAATTTATTTTGTGACTTCCAATATCAGGGCAGTCATGGCCATCCGTCGGTGGAGGCTGAGACGTGATAGATTGCCCACCCAAGGCTGTCAGGAATCAGGCAGCACAATGCGGAAGGTGGCGCCTCTGTTCCTTTCAGAGGGTCCGGGTGATACCAAGCTTAGCATCCCGCCCGCGCCCACCACCAAGGATCGCGCGATGGCCAATCCCAACCCCGTTCCACCGCGCTCCCGTGCCGTAGTGAAGAAGGGGTCGAAGGCGCGCGTCGCATTCGCGGCGGAAAAGCCGGGACCGTCATCAGCGACCAGTATCACGGTCCACCCCGCCTCCCGCCCGATCCGGATGCTGACCTCGCTGCCTGGTCCCGCATGGGCCAGGGTATTGCCCAAAAGGCTGTCGAGGAGTGTCGCCACCGCCTCGGGTGCTGCGGCCGCTTCCGCCTCACCCTCCACCGAAACGCGCAGGGCGGGCACGCGCCGCGCCGCCGCCTCGGCCAGGGGGCGGAGCACGGCCCGGCCGCCCCCGGTGGCCATATCGGCGCGCGCGAGGTCGAGCAGCCCGCGCACCAGCCGATCCAACCGTGCCACGCCATCCTCGATCGTCGCGGCGAAGCGCGCCCTTTCCTCGGCCGACATGGACTCGCCATGCTCGGCCAGCAGTTCCGCCGCGCCGCGCATGGCCGCGAGCGGCGTCTTGAACTCGTGGCTCACATGCGCGGCGAGGCCCCGCACGTAGGCGGCGCGCCCTTCCAGCGTCGCCGTCATGCGCGCGATGGCATCCGACAGCGCCGCGGCCTCGCGGACCGCCATGCGGGGCACGGGCGGCAGCCGGGCCGTGCTGCCGCCGGCCACGCGCCCCGCGGCCTGCACCACCGCGTCGAGCGGCCGGGTGATCAGCCGCGACGCCAGCACCGCAAGCGCCGACACCAGCAGAAGGAGCAGCAGCCCGACCGCCGCAATCTCCGGCACCTTGCCCGCGACGGTCTGCGTAACCGTGGCCGGCGTGCGCGAGAGCAGCACGATCGCGTCGACCCGCTCTCCGTCGAGCACGGGCACGGCGAGGTGCACGCGTAGCCCCGCGGTGCGGCTGATGCCGTTCGGCACATCCGTGGCGATCCTCTCCCGTCGCCGCAGCACGGCCGACAGCTCCCCGCAGCGCGCCGCCTCCACCTCCTCCAGCCCCGCGAGCGACAGGCCGGTGTCGCTGCCGGTGGAGGCGACGACGACGCCTTGGGCGTCGAGCAGGCGCAGCGCGGCGAGCGTCACCGCCTGGGTGTCGCGCAACACGGGCAAAAGGCGCGTCGCGGCCAGGGCGGCCTCGGGCAGCGGCGGCGGGCCGGGGCGCGGGTTGGGCGCCAGCGGCAGAATGGGGTCGTGCGCCAGGTCCAACCCGCGGCCGCGCGCCGTCTCTAGCGCGCGCGGGGTGAGTCCTGCGGCGAGGCTTCCGGCGGCGATGCCGCGGGCGGCGCGCCAGGCCCCGGCGAGCACCGCGGCCTGGGCGCGCAGCTCCGCCTCGGTCTGGCGAACCAGGGCGCTTTCATAAAGGCGCAGCGCCCAGAAGCCCGTCAGCGGCAGCGCGAGCACGACCACGTTGCTCAGCAGCAGCAGGGTCCGCAGGCGAGGCCGGCGAAAACTCGGCGGCCTCAGTCGCATGGGCCGAGCCGGTAGCCGAAGCCGGGCAGCGTCTCCACCGGCGCGGCGCCGAGGGCGGCGAATTTCGCGCGCAGGCGACGGACATGACTGTCGATGGTCCGGTCGGAGACGACCCGCTCGATGGTGTAGGCACCATCCATCAGCGCATCCCGGTTCAGCACCCGGCCGGGGCGGCGGAGGAGGGTGCGGAGCAGGCCGAATTCGGTGGCGGTCAGGACCACCTCGGACCCGTCCCATGTCACGCGGGCCGTGCCTGGATCGAGCGCCAGCCGGCCATGCCGCATGACCTCGTCTGCCGGGGCGGGCGGGACCGGCCGGGCGACCGGCACAGGCGCCCCGCGCCGCAGCACGGCCCGCACCCGGGCGACCAGCTCGCGCGGCGAGAAGGGCTTGGTCAGGTAGTCGTCGCCGCCGATCTCAAGGCCGACGATCCGGTCCACCTCGTCGTCGCGGGAGGAGAGGAACAGCACGGGGATGGCGGCCGCCGCACCGCCGGAGGCGCGGAGCCGACGGCACGTCTCGGTGCCGTCCATCTCCGGCAGCATCACGTCCAGCACGACCAGGTCCGGCAGGGCCTCGCGCGCCGCGGCCAGGCCGGCGGCGCCATCCGCCGCCTCCAGCGTGTCGAACCCGGCGCGGGACAGGGCGAAGCGCACCACCTCGCGGATCGCCGGGTCGTCGTCCACAATTAGCACACGCGGCACGGAGATCTCCTGAACGGGGCGGCCTGCACCGGATTTGCACGCGTCCGGCACCGGCTTTCCCAACCGGCGTCATCCATCCGGCACGGCCTGCCGCGAGGATGACGGCCTCAACCAGGAAGGCCAAGCCCGTGAGTGACATCCCCGCCTCCCCACCCCGACCCACGCCCCGCCTGCCCTTCCAGCTCGGCCGCGCGGGCAAGCTCGGCCTCGTCGGCGGCCTGCTCCTCCTGCTGCTGCTGCCGCACATGATGATCGAGGCGGTGATCGATGAGCGTGAATCCTACCAGGAGCAGGTGCGCGAGGGCATCGCACGGAGTTGGGGGCCGGCTCAGTCCGTGCTCGGCCCGATCCTGGTGGTGCCGACCCGCACCCCCGCCCAGCGCGCGGTCCGGGAGGTGGGCCCACTGCGCTGGGACCGCGGCGCCGTGGCGGTGCTGCCGACCCAGCTGCAGGCGGAGGCGACGCTGTCCCCCGAGCGCCGTCGTCGCGGGCTGTTCGAGGCCGTGATCTACGAGGCAGACGTCGGCCTGTCCGCCGACCTCGCCGTACCGGCGATCAACCCCGAACCTGGCACGGAATTGCTGTGGCGGGAGGCGTTTATCGTCACCGGTGCCTCCGACCTGCGATCTGCCGGCGCGGGGGCACGGCTTTCGGTGGACGGGCAGGCGCTGGCCGCGCGCGATGCGCTCGATGCCGGCTGCGTCGGCGCGGACCTGATCCGCTGGGACCTCGGCCTGGACGGGCCGCCCGATCCTGGCCGCCGCCTGGCACTGGCCGGGGCCCTGACCCTGCGCGGCACCTCCAGCTTCGGGCTGCTGCCACTGGCGCGCCGGACCGAGCTGACCGTGGTGGCCCCCTGGCCGACCCCGAGCTTCACCGGCTCCGGCCTGCCCGTGCGCTCCGAGGTGACCGCGGCCGGTTTCACGGCCCAGTGGCGGGAAGGCACGGGCCAGCCGCTCGTGCGTCATCTGGGCAGCAACTGGTGCAGCCAGGTCGCCTATGCCGGCACCCAGGTCGGCGTGGATCTGCTGGAGGCGGTGCCGACCTACCGCATGGTGACGCGCGCCTCGAAATACGCGGCGATGTTCCTGGCACTCGCCTTCCTCACCTACGTGCTGTTCGAGCTGGTCGCGGGGGTGCGGATCCATCTGGTGCAGTACGGGTTGCTCGGCCTGTCGGTCGTGCTCTTCCCGCTGCTCCTGCTGGCCTTCGGCGAGCCGCTGGGCTTCGCCGTGGCCTATGCGATCAGCACGGCGGCGGTGGTGGGGCAGGCCTCCGCCTATACCGCGACGGTGACGCGGCGGGCGCGGCTGGCCGGCCTCTTCGCCGGGGTGCTCGGCGGTCTGTTCGGCTTCCTCTATGTCGTTCTGAGCCTCGAGGCCTATGCCTTGCTGACCGGCAGCGTCGCGCTCTTCGCCGCATTGTCGGTGGTGATGTCGGTCACCCGCCGCGTCGACTGGTCGGAAGCCTGATCGCTTGTTCCGCCATCGACCCGCCTCGGTCGGGAGAAGGCGGGGCCATGGGCCGGCGCAGCGACCCTGCCACCGGAAGCCTTCTTCGCGGTCATGGCGTAAGCTTCGGGCCATGAGCACGACATCGATGCAAGGCCGCTCCGGGGGAATGGGTTCGGCGCTGCTGGCCATCCTGACGGTCCCACTCCTTCTCTGCTGCCTGGGGGCGTGGGAGATCCAGCGCGCGGGTGCGGCCTACGCGGACCTCGCCGGCCCGAAGCGGCACCACCTGGCGATGGTGCAGGACCTGGCGCCGCCCGAGCCGGGCACCGGCATCCCGCCAGCGGACGCCGCCATCGCGCATTCGAAGCAGGCGGTGGAGGCCGCCGATGCCGACCTGCTGGTGGCGCGGCTGCGGCAGGCCATGGCTTGGCTCACCCTGCTGGCAGGGACCCTTACCGGGGTGACCGGTGTCGCCGGGATGGGGCTGGTGTCCCGATCCGCCGGCCGGGGCCGTCGGTCCCGCGCCGATCTGGTCGTTGCCTTTGGCAGGCTCAGCCGCATCCTGCCGCTGGTCCTTGGCGTCCAGGTCGTGGGTGGGGTGCTGGCCCTTGCGGCAGCCGTGGCCTTCGAGGTCGGCGGATTGTGGTTCATCCCCGACCCGGGCGACAGGACCGTGCTCCTGGCGATCCTGGTCCTGATCTGCACCGGCCTGTTTCTCTGGGGTGCGGTCACCACCCTGCGCGACCTGCGGGCTGCGCTGCGCGCCCTGCAGCCCGCTCCCCTGCCAGTCTCCGCTATTCCCATCACCGAGGCCCAGGCGCCCGGTCTCTTTGCCCTACTGCGCGACATCGCGCTGGAGCGGGGCACCACCCCGCCGGAGGTGGTTGCCGTGGGCACGGAGCGGAGCTTTTTCGTCACGGCGCTGCCGCTGCTGCTGCGCGGCGGGCCGGATGCCGTACCGGTCGTCACCCGCGGTCGCACGCTGCACCTCGCCCTGGCTGAGATGGCGACGCTTGACCTAGAGGAACTGCGCACGGTGCTGGCGCATGAGCTGGCGCATTTCTCCGGGCAGGATACCGACTACAGCCTGCGCTTCCAGCCGCTCTATACCAGGCTGGGCCAGGGCGCCGAGGCGATGTCGCGGCGACGCAGCGACTGGGGCAGCACCTGGGTGGATCGCCTGTTCGAGCAGGCCGTACACCCCCATACCATCCTGGCGGTCCACGCGTTGGAACGGTTCAGCCATGTGGTCGCGCATTGGAGCCGGCTGCGGGAACTCGAGGCCGACCGCGCCGCGGTAGCCACCGGCTCGGCCGCGGCGCTCGCCAGCTCGCTGCTGCGCCTCGGGTTGGCTGGCGCGTTGCTGCGCGCCGAGCTGAACCACATCGCCGAGCAGCCGGATGCCGCCACGACCGACCTCGCTGCCAGCCTTGTCGCGCGCATCGGTGCGGCAGGGGCCGGCGACCCGGCCGCGCATCTCGGCGATCGGGCCCCGCATCCCACGGATAGCCATCCCTCCGCGCAGCAGCGCATCGCGGCGGCCGGCGTCGCCGTGGATGCGGCGCTGCTGACGCGCGCCGCGCGCCGGGTGGACCGCACCGACCTCGCGGCGGTGCAGGCGCTGTTCGCCGACTGGACGCAGCTGTCCGGCGGACTCACCGGGCAGTTGCGGGCGCGTGCCCTGCTGCGGCAGGAACGCCAACGCGACCGGTTGCGAAGGACTGCGGCCGCGACGGAGGGCCAGCCGGATACCTTGCTCTACGCGTCCCTGCGGCGTCCGGTGCTGGGGCTGGTGGTGCTGGGATCGTTCTGCCTGCTGATATCGGTGGGTTGCGTGCTGGCCGCCCTCCATGGCGGGGAGCAGGACAGGGAGGCCTGGCGGTTGCTGTTCGGCATCGCGGCAGTCGGCATCCTGGGCCTCGGCTTCGTCGCGCTTTGGAGCATCCGGCTGTGGCGTGGGCGGACGATGCCATTCCTCGTGCTGACCGAGGACGGCATCCAATCCCCGGGCTTCGCCGGCTCGGTACCCTGGCTGGACGTGAGAGGCATCGGCGTGTCCGCCACGCAATCCCCGACGGCATGGTTCGTCCTGCGGCCCGGGGCGCCGCTGCCGCGGCGGACCGGGCTGATCCGACGGCTGCGGATCGACACGAAGGAGCACGCCGTGCAATTCATGGGCCTGCTGCCGCGAGACTTGGAAGCCGCGACTTTCCGGCAGCTGTTGCTGCGATACGCCGAGGCGGCGCATGCGCGCGACACGCTCGAGGCCGGAAGCCCGGATCGGGATCCCAGGTCCGGCGCAGCGTCGGGTCCCGCGCCTGTCCCGGCGACCCACGACTGACCGGAACGACCGGATGCCATGGGGTGACGCATCGGACAGCGGCCGATAGACTCCCCGGCATGCCCGACCCCGGCCGCCGACGTCCACGCCTGCCCGCATGATGCTGGCGCGCGCCGCCACGACCCCGGCCCGCGTGCTGCTCCTGGCCCTGCTGGTCGCGGCGCAGGCATCGGCGCGCGAGGATCTGCCGTTTCAGCGGCCTGCCGGCTGGATGCCCGAAGCCGCCGTGCCGGCCGGCCTGCGACAGGTCGGTCGTGATTTCGAGCGGGGCCATGCGGCGATCCTGGCGACAGACCTGCTGCCGCGCGGCGAGAGCCTGACGGACTCGCTCCACGGCGTCCTCGCCCGCCTGCCGGGCGCCACACCACAGCCCGCCGAGCATGGCAGCGGTTTGACCGCCCACGACCAGCGCCTGGCCTTCGAGCGATGGGACCGCGCGGAAGGCGTGCTGGACGCCGTCGTGCTGGATGACGGGACCCGCCGCGTCGCGCTGCTGCTGCAGGGCCGCGGACTGGCACCGCGCCATGCGCTGCTGGCGCGGGACATCTTCGATACCGCCGTCCGCTCCATCCGGCCGGGACGGGATGTGCCGCCGCTCGCGCTTGCCCACGATGCCGGCGGCCTGGAGGGTGCCTTCTCCGGCCTGCATTTCGACCACCGCCCCAATGGCGAAGGCGATACCGAGGTGCTGGTGCAGACCTGGGTCCTGCTCTTCGAGCCTTCGGGCCTGTTCAGCCGGGTGGTGCCCGCGGCGGAGGGCGGCGTGGCGGCGCATTGCCGTGCCCGCCCGGCCGATTGCGGCACCTATGCCCTGCTGGGAGGACACTGGCTGAGGCGGCCTGACCGCATCCGGCTGCGGGAAGGCTCCGGCCGCTACGGCCTGGTCGAGACGCGCGAGCTGCCCTTCGCGCGGCCAGAGGCGGCGTTGCAGATCGGTGGGACACGGCTCGGTCCCGCCGCCACGCTGCCGCCCGGAACACCGCTGGAGGGGCTATGGGTGGCGCTCTCGGTCTCGTCCGAGGCCTCGGTGCGGCAGGCGCTGACGCTGGGCCATGACGGTCGCTTTCGCCGTCGCGTCGAGACCCATGATTTCAACCGCGACGCCGGCACCGTAACCGTCGCCGAGGCCGGCCGCTACAGCCTGGAGGGCCACCGGCTGATGCTGCAGTCCGATGACGGTGGGCGCGAAAGCCACGGCCTGCTGCAGCCGGACCCCGGCAGCGACAGCGTGCTGCTCATCGACGGTGAGGCCTATCTGAAACGCCCAACAGATCCGGATGCCGCCGACTGATGGGATCGCCACCCGTCAGACAGCTAACCGATGCATCGCGGCACGCCTGGCCACGTTGTCGGGGCAGCCGATACCATGTTCCCGGCCAGGAGATCCCATGTTCCGATCCGCCCTTTCGACGACGCTGGTCCTGCTGTTCGCAGCCGCGTCGGCCCAGGCTCAAGCCCCTGCGGCACCCACGCGCCCCGTGACGGTCTGGACCGACATCGACCAGCCGATGAGCGCCCTGCTGAACGGCGGCCATCGCGTGGTCACCGCCTCGGGACCGCTGTTCACCCTCGAGAAAGGCGGCAAGTACGTCGTCTGCGAGATACGCCCGGCTGGCGGCATGGGCGGGCGGCGCGAGACCACCTCCGACTGTCACGGGATCAACTAGGATACGGCGAAGGCGGCCGGTCGGTGCGCCGCCGCTCGCCCTCGCCACCCCGCGGCCGCCCCCGACGTCCGGCTGGCCTTAGCCCTTATACCAAATCCCGCTGATCAGAACCGATGGGCCCAGTCGCGCAGTCCGATGGACATGATGGTCCAGGGCTGCTCGAGGAGCCGGTTCCAGGCGTGGCAGCAGTGATCGACGATATCGTCGTAGCAGCGGAAGACGCGGTTCGAGAGCCAGTTGTCCCGCATGAACTGCCAGGTGTTCTCGACCGGGTTCAACTCGGGGCACTTCGGCGGCAGCGGGATGAGCGTGATGTTGGACGGCACCTCGAGCTTGTCAGACAGGTGCCATCCGGCCTGATCAAGCAGCAGCACGGCATGTGCATGGGGCGCCACCGTGGCCGAGATCTCGGCGAGATGCAGGCTCATGGCTGTGGTGTTGCAGTAGGGCAGGACGAGGCCCGCCGCCTTGCCCTCCTTGGGGCAGATGGCGCCGAAGAGGTAGGTCGACGCCGTACGCTGATCCTGCGGCGCGGTGGGCCTGGTGCCGCGTTGGGCCCAGCGCTGGGTGATCTTGTTCTTCTGGCCTATCCTGGCCTCATCGGCGAACCAGACCTCTATGGCGCTGGCGGCGATGCCCTTCTCGCGCGCGACTTCCGCCAGGCGGGTGGGAAAGTCCTTTTAAAAAGATCAACCGCGCCCGCCGCCTGCGCATGGTGGCGCGGTCGCGCCGAGAGCTTGCGGTAGCCCAGCGCACGCACCTCGCGGCTCAGCGTCTGCTTGGCCACCGTGACCCGGTGTTCCTCCCACAGCCACTGGCAGAGGTCGATCAGCCGCCAGCGCACCACCCCGTGGATGGCGGGTATCGGGCCGCTCTCCAGCGCCGCCGCCAAGGCCGTCCGGTGTGCGTCGTTCAGCCGTGCCGCCTGGCCAGGCGCCTTGCGGTCGACCAGCCCGGCCGGCCCTTCGGCGTTGAACCGCAGCACCCAGTCGCGCACGATCTGCAGCGTCACCCCGCCAATCCGGGCGGCCTCGGTGCGCGATGCCCCATCATAGATCGCGGCCAAGGCCAGCAGGCGCCGAGCCTGCGCCGCGTCCTTCGTCTGCCGAGCTGCGGCGCGCAGCCCGCCTGCAGCGAAATCCGCCCGAAGTGGGATGGGCATGGCAAACCTCCCCTGGTCGCCATGTTGAATCAGCTCGCCGCCACTTTGGGAATCCCAAACGAGTCACGCTCTCGGAGACTTGGTATTATACCAAGCTGATTATGGACTGACCTGTCGGGCCCACTGGAAGTTGGTCAGCGACTGGATGCGGCCGGTCTCGGCGATGAGGTTGTTCCACGCCTCGCAGCAGGCATCGACGATGGCGCGCGTGCCGCTGAATAGGCGCCCGGAGAGATGGCGGTCCCGCAGGTACTGCCACACCTTCTCGATGGCGTTCAGTTCCGGCGAATAGGGGGGCAGGTGGACCAGGCTGATGTTCGGCGGCACGCGCAGATCGTTCGCGATGTGCCATCCGGCGTTGTCGATCAGCATCGCCGCATGGGTGCCGGCCGGCAGTTGCGTGGCGACCTCCTCGAGCAGCAAGTTCATGGCCTTGACCGAGACATGGGTCAGCACGATCGCCGCGCCCGTGTCGCGCGCCGGGCAGACCGCGCCGAGGATGTAGGCCGAGCGGTAGCGCTGGTCCTTCACCATTCGTGGCCGCATGCCACGCTGGAACCAGCGGCGGACCATCCGCCCCTTCTGACCTACCCTGGCCTCGTCCTGGAACCAGACCTCGATCCGCTCGGCCTCCGGGTGGGTGGCCGCGATCTGCGCGAGGGCCTGCGCGAAGCCCCTTTTTTGAACCGCTCCTGGGCAGCGCGGTCGGTCTCGGCATGACGGGGTCGCGGCGTCTGCCAGGACAGGTCGAGGCCGTGCATCAACTTGCCCATCCCGGTTTCGCTGTAGGCCACGCCGAAGCGCTCCTGAACGATCCGGCAAAGGTCGATCAGCCGCCAAGTCGACACGCCATCCACCTCGGGATCCGGGCCCTGCAGCACGATCGCCTTCAGCGTCGCCTGCTGCCCGTCCGTCAGCCGACAGGGGCGACCATCGCTCCAGTGATCCGACAGCCCGGCTGGCCCACCCCGGTTGTAGCGGATCACCCAGTCCCGCAGCGTCTGCCGGTCCATCCCAGCCACGCGCGCCGCAGCCTCGCGGCTCAGGCCCTCAAGCGCCGCCGCGATCGCCAGTAGACGACGCGCCACCCGCAGATCGCGCTCCGCCTTCGCCAACCGCCGCAGCTCGCCAGGCGGCAGGTCTTCCCGGATCATCAAAGCCGGCATGGTCCATCCCCAGATGCCATGCCTGCCGATGAATCACGCCCGACCGCGTCGGCTCAAGCCCCACGAGTCAGATCTTCAGCCGCTCGGTATTAGAGGTTCTTTTCCAGGATCTGCGTCAGCGCCTCGATCCGCGGCTGCAGGTCGTCCACGTTGGCGAAGGGGCGCCAGTTGATATCGAGCATGCCATCCCGGAACGCCAGGCCGTTCGGATAATTCGAGGCGGGGACGGTCTTCTCGTCGTACCGGACATGGATGCGCTGCAGCTTCGCACGCAGCGCGTCCCGCCCCATCTGGTCCCTGGTGATGCCGCGCAGGGCGGTGGTCAGCGGCTCGAAAATCGTCTTGCCGAAGAATGCGTCATCGGCGTAGTGCGCGGCATCGCCGGGGACGGTCAACTGATCCCATTCCACCTCGACCGGCACGGCGAAGCCCGCTGCCTGCTGGATGCCCTGCTCGATCGCCGGCCACTTGTCCTGCCGGTAGGCGGCGATAGCCCGCCGTTCCGCCAGCCCCGGCTGTCCCTGCGCGCAGGCCAGCCGCGGCAGCAGTGGCATCGCGGCCATGGTGGTGAGCAACAGGCGTCGTGCGATCATGGCTGGGGCTTTCACTCGGTTTGGAGTCGCCGATCCGGGGCCGGCGCTGCGACTAGCCGTGCCCTGGCGTCGGTCGGCAAGCCGCAATGGCCCGCCTTGGCTGAAACGTGACGATCATCCCTGTGCGACTTCATCACCGCGCTTCCGTTGGCCTTGCCGACCGAACGAATGGAATCTGACCGATGGCGGACCGCTCCCCGGGCCCGGGCTTGAACTTGGGCCTGGGCTTGAACCTGGGCCTGACGCCGGGCCTGCTGGCCGCGACCGTGTTGCTGCCGCTGGCGCTGCTGGGGCTCGGGCTCTGGCAGCAGCCGCGCGGGCGGGGCGATCTGCAGGCGGCGGAGGTCCGGCGAGCCAGGCTCACGAAGGTGGTCGCCGCCCTGGAAGCCCGGCCGGCGCCCGCGCGTGGCTTCGATTACGGTGCGGTATTCCGCGAGGACGGCCACACCTATGCCGGCCCCCTGGCGCTGGACAAGGCGCGTGACGCGCGGGACAGGCAGGACACCACCGTCCTGGCAGCGTCGCTGCGGCGCTGGCTGCCGCCCGCCGTCATCGCCTGCGGCGGCGCCGTCGGGCTGCTGTCGGTCCTGGCGCTGACGGCGGCGGCAGGGCTCGGGCGGTTCGGCCGTCGCTCGCGTGACGCATTGGTGTTGGGCTTCTCCCTCATACGGCACCTCCTGCCGCCGCTGCTGGGCGCGCAGATACTGCTGCTGGCGATCGGCGTCGTCGCCGCCGTGGGATTCGAGGCTTCGGCGGTGATGCTCGGCGGCCGCTTCGCATCTGGCACCGCGCAGCTTCTCGGCTTTGCCGCATTGGTCGTCGGCACCAGCCTCTGGACGGCGTTGCGCGCGGTGGTGCAGCTGCGCCGTGCGGTGGCGCTCTTCACGCCCGACCCACTGCCCATCATCGGGCGCACCGTCTCCCCCGCCGAGGCGCCCGGGTTGTGGCGAATGGTGGACGGACTGGCCGCCCGGCTAGGCGCGCTGCGGCCGGACAATGTGGTGGTGGGCCTGACCGGTGGCTTCTTCGTCAGCTCGGGGCCGAAGCTGCTGCGGCCCGGGGATGCCGCGCTCGGCGGCCGCACGCTCTACCTGCCGATGCCCTTCCTGGCCTTGCTGCCGGAGGACGAGGTGGCCGCGATCATCGGCCACGAGCTGGCGCATTTCTCCGGCGGCGACACCGAGTACAGCCTGAGCTTCCTGCCGATCTACGCCGGCGTCGGCCGTTCGCTGGACGCGGTGGCCGAGGCGGGGAGGCTGGGCGACGGCACGGTCTCGCCATTGCTGCGTCCGGCCCTCCGGCTCGGCGTCTTCGTCATGGACCAGTTCCACCACGCGGTGCGGCATTGGAGCCGCCTGCGCGAATTCGCCGCGGATACCGCCGGGGCCGGGGCCACCTCGGCCGCCGCCGCCGCCCGGGCCCTGCTGCGCACCTCCACGGCCGAGCCGCGCATCGGCGAGGTGCTGGCCCCCGCCTTCCGGGCGCCGCGCGATGCCCCCGACGATCTGCTAGCCGCCATCCTGCGAAGCGCGGCCGAGCAAGGCCTCGACGATCCTGCCGCCTACCTCGAGGAGCAGCAGCCCCACCCGACGGATACCCACCCATCGACCCGCCAGCGCATCCTGGCACTCGGCCAGCAGCCCGGCACAGCGCTGCTGGCCGAGGTGATGGTGCCGCCTCCATCCGACGCCGCCGCCCGGCTCGGCTGCTATTTCACCGACCCCGCCAGGCTATGCCGCGCGGCGACGGCGGATTTCCTGGCCGTTGCGCGCGACGCGCTGGAGCAGGAACGCGATGCCCTGCGCAGCGCCGCGACCGAAGTTGGAGTAAAGGCGGTGACGCTGGTCGAGAACCGCCGCCCCAAGGGCTGGGTCTTGCTCGGCGCCGGGCTGGTCTTCGTGTCGGTCGGGCTGGCCCTGGGGATGCTGGGCCTGCAGGGGCTGGGGACGGAGGAAGCGCGCTTCGTCGGGCTATTCGCCGGCTGCATCGGGGTGGCGTTCCTGCTCGCCAGCGGCTTCTGGCTGTTCCCGGGGGAGGTGTTGCTGCTAACGCTGCGGCCGGAGGCGCTGACGGTGGCGGGGCTGGACCGGCCGATCGCCTGGCAGCATGTGGCGGACCTCGACATGACGCGGAACCGCAGCGGCGTCATCACCCGCCTGCTGCTATCGGCGGAGGCACCGTTTCCGTCCCGCGCCGGCAGGTCCCGCCGCGTGACACTGGACGCCGGGCGGCGCATCGTGACCGTGACCGCTGGCGCGCTGCGTGGGCTGAAGGTGCAGGGTTATGCCGACCTCATGGCCAGCTACCGCCGCGCCGATACGGCCCGCCGCATTCTGGCGGACCAGGAGAATGGTCTGGAGAACTGATGAGGCAGGGTTGGCGTGGTCCGACGTGACTTCGCCTACTGGCAGAGGCTGCGGCGCGACGTGCCGTCCAATGTCGCTGCCGGGCTGGCGGCCATTGCCGCACTCGCCGCCACCGTATCGGTCATCGATACATTGGTGGGCGGGTCGCAGTTCGAGGCACGGGGCAACCCGCTGTACTGGCTCTGCATGCTGCCGATGGTTTGGTGGGTCAGCGGCCTGACGACCTTCGCGCCGCGTTATGTCCGCTGCTGGGGGCTTGCCATGCTGCAGGCCTGCACCGCCAGTGGCATCAGCCTCGTCATCGTGGTCTGGCGGGCCGAGGATTGGTCGATGGCCGCAGGGGCCTGGATCCTGACACTGGCGACGGCGACCTGCAGCCGCGTGCTGTACCGCCGCAGCCTGCTGGCCCGTGAGGGCCCGGCCCGGTGAGACGCCGTTTGGTAAGCAGGGCACAGATCGTCATACGGCGCGCACCACCTCACCGGTCCAAAGATAGGTCCCGCGGCCCGGTGTCGATGCGCGGCTGAATGCGTACAGTATGAGTTCGCCAAACCCGCCGTCTTCGCATCGACGTTTGCTTCAAGCTGATGTCTTGGAATGGCGCGGCCTGAGTGGTCCGAAGAAGCCGCTCCATTCCATATCCATCGCGCTGGCCTTTTCCGCGAGTATGCCGGTCCCGGACAGCAGCCCCGTGATCGGGGATGCGACCAGGGCCGGCTCATTCAGGAGTCGCCCGACCTGCCGGCCACGCCACCAGAACAGGCCAAACAGGAGGGCGATCAGCAGCAACAGGCCCCAAGTCACAAGCCCCTGACCGAAGATGTAGACGCCGTAGGGCGGCGACAGTGCGGTGCTGAGACGGGACAGGCCGAGGATCGAGACGGGAAGCATTACGAGGAAGCCCAGTAGCTCCAGCGGTAAGCGCCGGAAGATACGCAGCGCCGCGTTGAGGTCCTCGACCGACGCTTGGTTTTGCGACAGAGGGTCTGCATCTGGGTCGTGCTTCATACAATTCTCTGATCGGCGTGACACGTTCGTAAACGCCTGCTGATGAAAAATGAAGGGGGACAGACAATGGCGGATCAGACAACGACGGCATGGCGGGCCGGGGTGCTTCGCTCTGGATAGTGGCGGCCGTTGCCGCCTGCGTGGCAGTTGCGCCGGCGGCCGCCCTGGCTGGCTGTGATTGGGGTGACATCGCGGCCGAAGGCATCCAGGCGGCCAGCATCCAAGCCGGTTCGCCGCGTGTACATTTTGTGCAGGACGAGGTGGTGCGCGACGGCTGTCCGAACGATAGCGCCTGGTGCCAGGCCCACGCCTTCCTCACCCCCAATGACGTGGTGCTCGCCGGCTCAAGTGATAATACCTATACCTGCGCTGGCTTCAGCAATGGGCGCGGTACCGAGACCATCGGCTGGCTGCCCACCGCCACCCTGCGGCTGCTGCCAGAGGCGCGACGGCGCACTGGCGTGCAGGGCACGCCATCTGAGGCGACATGCCTGAGCGGCGGCTGCGGGGCGGCGTGAATACGGGCGAGGTCTCAGGCCTGGCACGGCCCGAGCGTGGCGTGGTGGCCTTGACGATGGGCCTGGAGGGCGGACGCCGCCCTATGCCGAGGAGCAACTGAATTACCTCCACGCCGCTTTGTGGATCACAAGCGATTCAGTCAGGCAGGAAACCGCTCTAGGCCTCACAGCTCAACCCGCGTGCCGAGCTCGATCACGCGCGGCGGCGGGATCAGGAAGTAGTCCGGCGCCCGCACGGCGTTGCGGGTCATGAAGGCGAAGAGACCCCCCTGCCAGTGTGGCAGATCCGGATGCATCGAGAAGACCGGCGTCTCATTGCCGAGAAAGAACGAGGCTGTAGCCGCCGGAGTGAAACTGACCCAGGCGCCGTTTGAAATCTGACCCAGGCCTAGGGTGCCCCCGTCGTGGTGATGGGGGGCCCGGATGGTTGGGGGAGAGGCGGCCTTGGAGATCCGGGTATTGGCCAAGCATGGTTTGGGAGTTCGAGAGATTGCGCGGGAGGTCGGGGTATCGCGCAACACGGTGCGGCGCTACCTGCGCGAGCCCGAGGCGGGGCGGTACCGGGGACGGCCGCCGCAGCCTGGCAAGCTGGCGGCATTCGAGGGGTATGTGGTGGCGCGGGTCGCCTCGACGGTGCCGGAGCAGCTGACGGCGAGCGTGCTGCTGCGGGAACTGCGCGAACGCGGTTACGTGGGTGGCTACACGATCCTGAAGGACTTCCTGCAGCGGCTGCGGCCGGTGCTGGCGCCCGAGCCGGTGGTCCGGTTTGAGACGGCACCGGGCGAGCAGATGCAGGTGGACTGGGCCTCGCTGCGGCGCGGGCCGGACCGGCTGTCGGTGTTCGTGGCGACGCTGGGCTGGAGCCGGGCGGCCTATGTCGAGTTCGTCACCGACGAGCGGCTGGAGACGCTGCTGGCGGCGCATGAGCGGGCCTTCCTGGCGTTTGGCGGGGTGCCGCGGGTGGCGCTGTACGACAACATGCGCACCGTGGTGCTGCAGCGGGACTGTTACGGTCCTGGCCTGCACCGCTATCACCCGGCCTTCCTCGACTTCGCCCGGCATTGCGGCTTCCAGCCGCGGCTGTGCCAGCCCTACCGGCCGCGCACGAAGGGTAAAGTGGAACGCTTCATCCGCTACCTGCGTGGCAGCCTCTGGGTGCCGTTGGCGAGCCGCATGGCGGCGGAGGGTGTGGTGGTGGACCAGGCGGCAGCGAACCTGGCGGCGGGTCGCTGGCTGCGCGAGGTGGCCAATGCCCGGGTGCATGCGACCACCGGCGCGGTGCCTGCGGAGCGGCTGGCGGAGGAACGGGTGGCCTTGCCCCGTCTTCACGGACAGTGTTGCGCGGCTGAAGCAGCCGCGTAGAAAGCCGCCACCTTCTGCTCTGGTGTGAGATAGCCCAGTGCCGAATGCAAGCGGCGACGATTGTACCAGCCTTCCAGGAACTGGAATATGTAAGCCCTGGCTTCGGCATGGGTTAGGTAGTCGCGCTGCTCGACGAGTTCGCCTTTCAGCGTGGCATAGAAGCTCTCCATCGGCGCGTTGTCCCAACAATTTCCCTTGCGGCTCATGGAGCAAAGGATGCCGTGCTGGCGTAATCACTTGCGGTATCCATGCGCTGCGAATTGCACGCCACGGTCCGAGTGGTGAATGAGACCCGGCGCGGGACGCTGACGGACAATGGCCATGTCGAGGGCGGCGAGCGCCAACTCGTGGCCGAGGTGGTCTGCCATGGCCCATCCGACGACGCGGCGCGAGAACAGGTCGAGTACCACGGCCAGATATAGCCAGCCCTCAGCGGTCCTGATGTAGGTCAGACCGGCCAGCCAGACCCGGTCTGGCGCACCGGTTGTGAAGTCGCGCCCGAGCAGGTTCGGCGCCACCGGGAAGGCATGCGCGCTGTCCGTCGTGGGTCGTGGATCGTGCCCCCGGAGGTGGTGTAGGAGGTCGCCACCGTAATGGTGGCGGCCATCGTGGTGGTCCTGGATAGGGTTTGGTTGTCGAGACCTACACCCTGAACCTTGGACACCCACGATGACCGATGACAGGATTGCCCTTCGGGAGCTCTTGGAGAAGGGCTCTGACGCCACCTTCTTGCGCGAGATGATCGGCTTCGCCGCCGAGCGGCTGATGGAGTTGGAGGTGGGTGATCTGACCGGCGCCGCGCATGGCGAGCGCAGCGCCGAGCGGCTGGTGCAGCGCAACGGCTACCGCGAGCGCGACTGGCAGACCCGGGCGGGGACCGTCGAGCTGCGGATCCCGAAGCTCCGGCGGGGCTCCTATTTCCCGGGCTTCTTGGAGCCCCGCAGGACCGCCGAGAAGGCGCTGACCGCGGTGATCCAGGAGGCCTATGTCCAGGGCATCTCGACCCGCTCGGTCGATAACCTGGTCCGGGCCATGGGCCTGGAGGGCGTCTCCAAGAGCCAGGTCAGCCGCCTCTGCGCCGAGATCGACGAGCGGGTCGGCGACTTCCTCTCCCGCCCGATCGAGGGCGACTGGCCCTACCTGTGGCTCGATGCCACCTACGTGAAGGTCCGCGAGGCCGGGCGCATCATCCCGGTCGCCGTCACCATCGCGGTCGGCGTCAACGGCGACGGCCGACGCGAGGTGCTCGGCATGGCCGTCGGCGCCTCCGAGGCGGAGACCTTCTGGCTGGACTTCCTGCGCTCCCTGGCACGGCGCGGGCTGCGGGGCGTCAAGCTGGTCATCTCCGACGCGCATGAAGGGCTCAAGGCGGCGGTGACCAAGGTGCTGCGGGCCACTTGGCAGCGCTGCCGCGTCCATTTCGGCCGCACCGCGTCGGCCCATGCCGGCAAGACCCAGCGCCGCATCGTCTCCGCCTGGATCGGCACCGCCTATGCCCAGGAGGATGTCGCCGCCGCCCACGCCCAATGGCGGACCGTTGCCGACCAACTCCGCACCAAGGTGCCCAAGCTCGCCGCCCTGATGGACGCCGCCGAGGAAGATGTCCTCGCCTACATGCACTTCCCCGCCGCGCATCGGGCCAAGTTGCACAGCACCAACCCGATCGAGCGGCTCAATGGCGAGATCAAGCGCCGCACCGACGTCGTCGGCATATTCCCGAACGAGGCCGCCATTACCAGGCTGATCGGTGCCATCCTGCTCGAGCAGTCCGACGAGTGGGCCACCCAGCGGGCCCGCTACATGACCCTGGAGACCATCGGCGCCATCAGCGATACTGCATCCGTCAGCCTGCCCGCCCTGGCATCCTGACAAGGCAGACCAGCCCACCCAGGAGCATCGCTCCTACACCACGCGTTGGGGCACGATCCCGTCGTGCGGCGGAACCGACGCTTGCGCCTGGCTGATAGGCCCATGCAACGCATCAGACGCGCGACCCGCTTGCGGCCAACCCGCCGGCCATGGGCGCGGAGCGCGGCATGCACCCGCGGGCTCCCATAGCGGCCGCGGCTGGCCTCGTGTGCGGTGCGGATCTCGGCCGCCACCGCGCGGTCCTCGACCGCCCACGCGCTCTCCGGCCGGCTGGCCCAGGCGTAATAGCCGCTGCGGCTCACGCCCAGCACCTCACACATGACTTGGATCGGGTAGTCAACGACGTGGTTACGGATGAAGGCATAGCTCACCTCCGGCCCGTCGCCCGGCCGAAGATGAGCGCCGCTTTTCCCAAGATGTCGCGCTCCATCCGGACCCGATCGAGCTCACGCCGCAGCCGCCCGATCTCTGCGGCCTGATCGGCCGGGCTTGGGCCCACGCGGCGGGCCGGCGCCGCTTGCTCCCGAGCGGGCGTCGGCACCGGCGCGCCGCTCCCTGCCGCTGTGCGGCCCTCCGCCCAGCGCAGCCAAGCCCGCACCAGCCGGTCCGGCAGGCCCAACTCGGCCGCCACCGCCGTGACCGAGCGGCCACCCTGGATCGCCGCCACCGCCTCCAGCTTGAACGCGTCCGGAAAGGACCGCCGCTGTCTGTTGCTCTCCGCCATCGACACCTCCCAGGCTCATCAGCCTATCAAAGGTGTCCGTGAAAGCGGGGCAGGCCCATGTGGCGCTGCTTGCCCGAGGCGGACACTACGCCGCGCTGTGGCATGCCGAGGAGGCGGAAACGCCGCGCGATCCCGAAGAAGCTGGGCAGGCTATCGCCCTCCCCATCATTCCAGGACAAGAAAGAGCGGGTGCAAGCACCAAGACTCGATTTGGCTGAGAGAGGCCTGTTCGACTGAAGGTATCCGCCAAATCGAATCGAGTGTAACCACTTAGGTTACGTTCGACACAAAGCAGTCCTTGGACTGGCACGTTCGAAGGATACACCCAGCCAGGCTTGATCAGAGCAGGCGCGGCGTCCGCAGGCCGGCCGCCTCTCCCCCATCCACTCCAAAAACAGTACCATTGACGTAGCTCGACCGATCCGAGAGCAACCAGCTCACCGCATCTGCAACCTCTTCCGGCCTGCCGAAGCGCCCGGCAGGGATGCGTTGTTCAAGTTGCCGCCGTCGCAGATTGTCGCCTTTGATGCTGGCCATCATGCGCGTGTCAATTTGGCCTGGACAAATGGCGTTGAAGCGGACCTCCTCGCCGAACTCAAGCGCCAGTGCTTTTGTCATGCCGATCACGGCGGCCTTGGACGCGCAGTACACAGCCAACCCTTCCTCTCCGGTCCAGCCTGCGATCGAGGCGATGTTGACGACCGAGCCCTTGCCAGCGCGCAGGCCGGCGAGGGCCCACCGCGTGAACAGGAAGACGCTCCGGGCATTGACGTTCATCACCGTGTCCCAATCCCCGACGGTCGCCTCCGGAAAGCCTATGCGCCGGCTCATGCCGGCGTTGTTGACGAGTCCTGAAAGCCGGCCGTTGCCGTGATCTAGTGCTGCTTCAACAACCTTTCGTACGTCACATTCCAATGCCACGTCACCCGGCACGAAGCACGCCCCGCTTTGTGCAGCCAACGCTTCGCCCGCCGCCACGTCACGGCCCGTGAACACGACCCCGCTGGAAGCTAAAAGCTCGACGCAAGCACGCCCAATCCCGTGCGTGCCGCCTGTGACAATGATCATCCCCTCTTCCCCTCAGCGCCGTAAGTTCGCTTCCAAATGAAATTAGAAGCAACGACGATCATGGCCAACAAAGCAGGTCTGGGTCGTCGCCATTTGCGACGGTCCTATGTGTCAGATAACGGAAAATCCTGCCGATCTCACCACGACGTGGAGGTCAGCCCAGGCTGATCCCGGTGTCGCGGACGAGCTGCTGGATGAGGGCTCTCTCGCGCACCAGCCGCTCACCGAGCTTGGCGGGCTCGGCGGCCGTTGCTTCTGCGCCAATGTCGTTGAAGCGCGCCTTCACCTGGGGGTCTGAGGTCGCGGCATTGATGGCCTCCTCCAGTCGGTGCCGCGTGTCCTCCGGCGTGCCACTGCGGCAGAAGATGGCGTTCCAGCTGGTGACGTCAAAGTCGGGGACGCCGGCCTCGGCAACCGTTGGCACGCCGGGGATGCCGCCACGCTTGGCGCTGGTAACTGCAATTGGCACAGCGCGTCCGCCCTGCACGACGGGGTTGAGCGAGTTCGCGGTCAGGATCCCGGCCGGGAGCGTTCCAGCCGCGAGGTCGCGTGCAACCTCAGCGCCTCCGCGATACGGAATGTGCTCCAGCTTTATCCCGGCCCGGTGCGCGAGTAACGCGCCAGCAAGATGGCCGGGGCTGCCGACACCCGGTGTGCCATAAGACGTGCCCTCGCGGTCAGCGCGTGCCTTGTCGAGGAAGCCCCTAAGGTCGCGTACACCAGCGTCCGCCGGGACGGCGAGGATATAGGGAACATCCGCGACGGTGCCGACGGGTGCAAAGTCGCGCTCGTAGTTGAAGGGGGTGCTGCGCTGAACGAACTGAGCCACGACGAAGGAAGCAGCGTCGAACAACAGGGTGTGCCCATCGGCAGCGGCGGAAGCAACCGCGCCAGCCGCGAGCGTACCACCAGCGCCACCGCGATTGTCCACGATGATGCTCTGGCCGAGCACCGCGGCCATCTTTGGCGTGATCAGGCGCGCGAGTGTGTCTGAGTTTCCGCCGGGCGCGAAGGCCACCACAAGGCGGATGGGGCGGTTGGGAAAGGCGCGTTGGGCATGCACCGCTGGTGCGGGCAGCAGGGCGGCTCCCGCCAAGGTAAGGAGACAACGGCGGGAGGGGGTGAGCAGCGGCATGGTGAGCGTCCTTTATCCGATGCTGAGGTTGGTCGGACGACAAGCTCAGCTGGGGCTTAGCGGTTCCAATCCTGTCCGACGCAAGACGGGCACCGCTTTCGGCGACCCGAGAAACCGGATCAGTTCCTGTGCGGCCTCCAGCTGCCGCGAGTTCGCGGGGCCTTACAGCTCGACCCGGGTGCCCAGTTCGATCACACGCGGCGGCGGAATCAAGAAGTAGTCCGGCGCCCGCACCGCGTTGCGGGTCATGAAGGCGAAAAGACCCTCCTGCCAGTGCGGCAGATCCGGATGCATGGAGGGGACCGGCGTCTCGTTGCCCAGGAAAAAGGAGGCCTCCCCCGGGTCGAAGCCGGCCGCGTCTTGGTGCAGCCGGAGCGCCGCCGGCACGTCTGGCTTCTCGGCGAAGCCGAAGCGCAGCGTGAGATGGCGGAAGCCATGAGTCAGCGGCGTGTCCGCCAGCCGCTCGGCCTCGGCGATCCGCGGCACGCGCTCGGCCACCACGTGCAGCAGCACCACGCGGTCATGCAGCACCCCGTTGTGGCGCAGGTTCAGCGACAGCGCCGCCGGTACCACCTCCCGCTGCCCGGTCAGGTAGACTGCGGTGCCGGGGACGCGTTGCGGTGCGCCTGGGGCATCGAGCCCAGCGAGGAAGGCCTCCAGCAGCGGCGCATCCTGGTCGCGCCGGGCCAGCAGCGTGGCACGGCCACGGCGCCAGACCAGCATCAGCGTCAGCGCCGCCGCTCCGACCATAAGGGGGAACCAGCCGCCGGCAGGAATTTTGTGCAGGTTGCCGGCGACGAAGGCGATATCAAGCAGCAGGAAGGGCACCGCGACGACGGCGACCAGCGGCCAGGCATAGCCCCAGTGGCCGAGCGCCACAGTCGCCAGCAGCAGGGTCGTCACCAGCATGTCCCCGGCGACGGCGATGCCATAGGCATTGGCCAGCGCCTCCGAACTGCGGAAGCCGAAGACCAGGGCCAGGACTGCGGCGGCCAGCAGCCAGTTGATGTGTGGCAGGTAGACCTGCCCGGCGGTGTCCTCCGAAGTCTGCCGCACCTCGAGGCGTGGCACCGCGCCGAGCTGGATCGCCTGCTGCACCAAGGCGAAGGCGCCTGAGATCACTGCCTGGCTGGCGATGACGGTGGCCGCGGTCGCCAGTGCCACCGCCGGCCAGAGCATCGGGCCGGGGAAGAGACCGAAGAAGGGGTTTGCCGCGGCGGCGGGCTCGGCCAGCACCAGCGCGGCCTGGCCAAGGTAGTTGAGCACCAGCGCCGGCATGACGATGATGAACCAGTCGATCCGGATGGAGTGGCGGCCGAAGTGGCCCATGTCGGCATAGAGCGCCTCGCCCCCGGTCAGCGCCAGGAAGGCGGAGCCGAGCACGGCCAGGGCGCCATGGCCGGGATGATGGGCGAGGAAGCCGATGGCATGCCGTGGGTCGAGCGCCGCGAGGACCTCCGGCTGCCCCACCACTCGCACCAGACCCGACAGCGCGAGCAAGAGGAACCAGGCGGCCATCACTGGCCCGAACAATCGGCCCATCACCGCGCTGCCCTGGCTCTGGATGGCAAACAGCCCGACCAGCACCACCGCCGCGATCGGCACGACGTAGGCGGTGAGGGAGGGGGCGGCGACCGCCAAGCCCTCGACCGCCGAAAGGACTGAGATTGCCGGGGTGATCATGGCATCGCCGAAGAACAGGGAAGCGCCGGCCAGCCCGACCATCAGCACCGCCATGCGCAGCTGCTGCGGCGCCGCCGGCACGGCGAGGGTCAGCAGGGCCATGGTACCGCCCTCGCCTTGGTTATCGGCGCGCATGACGAGGACGACGTATTTCAGCGCGACCACCAAGGCAACGGCCCAGAAGATCAGCGAGACCACGCCGAAGACGCTGTCGGTAAGGGCCGGCGCGGCGCCCTCGGCACCGGCCGCGCGCAAGGTCTCGCGGAATGCGTAGATTGGGCTGGTGCCGATATCGCCGAAGACCACCCCGAGCGCCCCGAGGAGCAGGGCGGGGCCAGCCGGATGGGCTGCCGCCGCGGGGGTGGAGACGGCGGAGGGAGCGCTGCTGGGCATGGTCGAGGCCTTCCGTTGCAGGTTGGCTCGACGAGCCGCCAACCTGCAACGCGGAGCGTGCTCGTCATTTGCCTAAAGCAAGAAAGCTAATTTGCCTCTCTAATCGAATCATGTTCTTGATTCGTTCGCGCCTTCCCGCCACCCTCCGGCGCATGTCGTTCCCTGATTCGCCCCCACCCGACACCACCGACGCTCCTGCCAATCGGCTGCGCGGCGCGGCCGACCCGCTGCTGCCCGTCGGCCAGGCGGAGGTCGCCGCCGCCATCGCCTATGGCCTGCGCTTCGATGAGCGCGGTAAGCCTCGCCGCGGCGCCGCCTGGGAGATGGCCGCCAACCTGCTCGCCGAGCAGCTCGTGGCCCAGCTGGAGCGGGCCAACTTCGTCATCCTCAAGCGCCCACCCGGCGCACCGCACAGCACCTGACCGGCACCCCGGGGTGACCGCCTTCGCGGAGCTGGCGGCACAGTCCAACTTCAGCTTCCTCGACGGCGCCTCGCACCCGGAGGAGCTGGTGGCGACCAGCCAGGCGCTCGGCCTCGGCGGGCTCGGGATCTGCGACCTGAACAGCCTCGCCGGCGTGGTCCGCGGCCATGTCGCCGCCAAGGCCCAGGGCCTGCCCTTCCTGGTCGGCTGCCGCCTCAGGCTCGAGGACGGCTCGGAGTGGCTGGCCTGGCCCAGCTGCCGCGCCAGCTACGGCCGGCTGACCGCGCTGCTGTCGCGCAGCCGCATGCAGTCCGCCAAGGGCGACGGCATCAGCCGCGAGGCCATGCTCGCCGCCGCCGAGGGCTGGGCCTTGGCGATGGTCCCACCGGCAGATATCGGCCCGGCCTTCGTCGAGCGGCTGCGGCAGGATGCCGCCGCACTGCACGGCCGGCTCGTCCTGCCGCTGCACATCACCGCCAGCCACGGCTTCCTGGGCAACGACCGCACCCGGATCATCGGCCTGGCTGAGGTGGCTGTGGCCACCGGGACCCGGCTGCTGGCCACCGGCAATGTCCGCTACCATCACCGCTCCCGCCGCCGCCTGGCCGATGTGTTGACCGCCATCCGGCTGCGGACCACGGTCGAGGCCCTGGGCTACGCCGCCGAGCCCAATGCCGAACGCTGCCTCAAGCCGCCGGCGGCGATGGCCCGGCTGTTTGCCGACCAGCCGGAAGCGCTGGGCAACAGCCTGGAGATCCTTACGGCCTGCCGCGGCTTCTCGCTCCACCAGCTGCGCTACGAGTACCCCGGCGAGGTCATGGAACCCGGCCGGACGCCGCAGCAGACCCTGGCCAGCCGAGTCGCGGCGGCGGTGGCCGGGCGCTGGCCCGCCGGGGCGCCGGCGGGCATCGCCGCCCGCCTGGCGCACGAGCTGCGACTGATCGACCAGCTCGGCTATGCCCCCTACTTCCTGACCGTGCACGAAATCGTCCGCTTCGCGCGGGACCGCGGCATCCTCTGCCAGGGCCGCGGCTCGGCCGCCAACTCGGCGGTCTGCTACGTGCTCGGCGTCACCGCGGTCGACCCGGGACCGTGCCGCGCTGGTGGCCGGGCGGCTGCTGGTCGCCGAGGGGCGCATCGAGCGGGAGGAGGAGCGCGCCGAGGTACCGATCACCCACCTCCTCGTGCGGCGGCTGGTCGACCGCTCTGATCCGCTGGATGGCCTGGTCGCGGTGGATGGGCCGGAGGCGGCCGCCGAGGTGGCGGAGCGGACGCTGGGACGCGCGGACGAGGTCCGCTGGCCGAAGCCCGGAAGCCGGCGAGCCACATGCCAAGCTGCCCGGCTGCCGTGAATTCCGGTCGCGGTAGGCAGGGCAACGACTGACAGCTTTGGAAAGTTTGGCGCGACGATCGCACGTGCTGTCCAGATTCCCGCAACGTCAGGGCCACCGGATAGGAACTGCGGTGCAACTGCCATACGCGGCCTCACCCATGCCCCAAGTGGCGTCGCCCTTGACGGAGAGACTGCTACCGCCGGCAGCGATGGTGGTCCGGTCCTGGTCCGGCGCCACCCAATGTCTCATCCAGCCGGTTGGGGCGTTGCTCCCCATCGCCAGCAAGTGCGAGTGCCGCGGACGGATAACCAGCCGATCCCCACCCGCGGGCGTCCAAAACCAGGTGCTTCGCACCACGATATGACAAGGCCGCAAGCCCAGTGCTGTGCGGTGCTCCTCGTGATGTAGGTCAGCCAAGCGTCCCGTGGGTCACCATGCCATTCATCATCGTGAGCTTGACCGAGGCCTTACCGATCTTCGAGGTCGGCAGGTCGAAGAGATTCCTATCAATCACGATCAGGTCGGCTGACTTGCCAACCTCAATCGAGCCGACCTTGTGCTCAAGCCTGAGCTGATGCGCCGCTCCGATTGTGTAGGCGGCCAAGGCCTGTTCCAGGGACAGACATTCCGCCGAACTGGTGAGGCCGGGATCGGCGTCACCCTTGTCGAGCAGTTTGCGTGTCACGCCGATCTGGATCGCTTCGAGCGGCTTGAAGGTGGAGTAGTATCCGGCAGCGGGCCAGTCGGTCCCCGCCGAAATTCGTCCCCCGCTTCGTAGATGCATACCAGACCGATACATGCGGGCTTGACGCTCGGGGCCGCAGCGCACGGTTATGATTTCGGTGCTATCCGGGTCGAATGAGTGCCAATTGATGGAAAACTGGCCGTTCACGCCGAGCTTGCTGAAGCGCGGCATGTCCGCATCGTCGACCATTACCAGATGAGCGATCGTGTTTCTGCGGTCACGGGGTGGGTTAGCTGCAATGGCCGCCTCTATTCCATCCAAAGCCCTACGGACGGTCCCATCGCCACAGGCATGGATATGTACGTCGATACCTGCCTTGTCGGCATCGACGATCATTTGCGTCAGCTGCTTCTCATTGAAGGGGGCGACCCCGTAGGTGTCTGGCTTATCCGTGTAGGGGGCCAGCATCAGCGCAGTCCAACCTTCCTGCGTCCCGTCGGCGACGATCTTGAGAACACGCGCGTCGACCAGCGGGGTATTGAAGCGACTTTGGAGACGCTGGACCGTCGCCACGGCATTGTCGATCGGCGGCCCCTTGGCTGCATGGCAGGCCACCACGCGGAACGGCAACTCGCCGCGCGCCTCGTAGTCTGCATAGATCTTGATGATATCACCCTCATCGTTGCCGATCGGGGGAACGGCGGCATCAAATAGGCTGGTGATGCCGGCTGAGACGGCCTTCGGCATCCATTGGCCTAGCAGTGACGCCATGGAGTCGATGGTGATCGGCTCGATGGCGTTGACCACCGGCAGCATCGCCAGCAACTCGAGCACGAATCCCGTTGGGTGCCCTTGGGCATCCCTCTGATAGTAGCTGAAGCCAGGAATGGGATCGACCGTCGCGTTCGTTATCCCGGCTGCCTCCAAGGCCTTGGTATTGACCCAGACACTGTGGACGTCGATCGAGAACATCATTGCAGGTCGGTCGGGCACGATGCGATCCAGCTCCGCCGCCGTCGGCCCATTGGGGCCGAACATATCCATGCGCCAGCCAAAACCTCGGAGCGTACCTGTCGGATTTGCCTTCGCATGGTCGGCGATGGCGCTGAGCGCTGCCTCACGCGTCGGGAACTGGAGATCGACGCCGGAGGTGAAGAACGAGCCAAGGAAGGGGTGGATGTGGCCTTCGATGAAGCCGGGCATCAGCATCTGCCCCGCCAGGTCGATCACCTGTGTCTGCGGCCCGATATGATTCTTCGCCGCGTCGTCCGATCCCACGAAGCTGATCGTCTGGCCCGTCACCGCCACAGCCTCTGCCCAGGGTTGGGCCGGATTCACGGTATAAATGCGGCCGTTGCGGAACACGATGCTCGCGGTGCCGTCGCCCGGCGCCGGCTTTGCCTGCTTGATCACGAGCGGCGCGGCGGCAGCGGCCAGACCGGATAACCCGACGCCGACGCAGGCGAGGGACGAAGAGAGAAGGTGCCGCCGTTGGAAGGAAAACGGCTTTGATGAGACGGCGACCGCCTGTGGCCGCCGGGCCATGAAGCGGCTTAGGACATCAGAGACTTCGCATGCCATGCACATGATCTGAACCTTGTTTTTATTGGAATGGTTTGCAGGACGGGGAAAGGCCGGAACACATCATTGAGGGGGCCTGTGCGGGGCTACTCACCCGATGGGGCGGATCCTTAGATCGCCGGCCCGCTGCACAGCGCGTGCTGGAAGGCTTCAGAATTGAAAGCCGATGCTGAGGATACCAGCGGTCCCGCTCAGACGATTTTGGACGTTGAATTCCTGCAGGACTTTAGCCCGCATCAGGACGTCGCGGCTGGCGATCGGCATGGCATAGGATGCCATCCCCCCGGCGGCAAAGACCCGCCCCTTGAAGTCGCCGAGACTATCGCCGAGCCCCGCGTCGGCGGTGATCTGCTGGAGATAGCCGCCGATCACGCCGACCGAAAACGCCTTGCTGAAGTACTGCGAGACGGCGACCTCGGCGTGGACTTCGGTCCCGGTGCGGTAGTTGGTGGCAAAGTTCCTGCCATTGAGGGTGAGGCCTGCGATCGCCGAAGCCTCGAGGCCGGTCGTCGTATCCAGCCAAGTGGTGGCCAGAGAGAGGTCGCCGGCCCAACGATGGAGCGCGACGTTCGACAGGGCACGGCTGTTGTAGTTGCCGCTCGGGATGTTGACCGAGGGTGTCACCGACAGATGCAACCGGTCGAACGACCAACTGATAGGAAGGGCAACCGCCAGATCTCCGTAGGATGTCCGTGTCCCCTGCTCGACCAATTCGTAGCCACCACCAATGACGCGTCCCACGACGCGCTCGACACCGACCGGTTGGGTCACCGTGATGCCAATCTGGCCACCGGCGACCTGCCAGGGCGTCTGCCACAACAGGGTCGGCAGATCGAGGTAGACATCTGCTCGAGCGCCCGCCGTCACACGGCCCAGGAAGGGTAGGGTTTCGGTTCTGTTGACCCGCCCGCTGTAAATATAAGCATCATTCTGGAAATAGACGCCCGGCGGCGGGGCGACGGCCGCCAGGGGGCCATGCAGACCGAGAAGATAGAAGCTGGTTGCTCCTTCAGCCGCGAGACCCGGCCTGGCGGCGAGAAGGGCAAATACCAGGATCAGCGTCGCAAGGCACGATCGCCGACACGCATGATTCGTTGTGATTTCGTAGTTTTTCGATGCATTTTCAGCTATTTGCACTCGACTCTCCGTAGAGCGGAAACACGAAATTGTTTTCCAGAACAGATTAGATTGTTTTATTTTAAGAAAATGTATTGATGACTATTTACCCCTATAAAAATTGCTCGAATGTATGCAGTCATTGGCCGCCTATCAGTTCCGGATACAGGCGCCGCCAGAAATCGCAACGGTGCTCGCGGGATGCGTCAAACAGCCGGACGTTGCCTGGCTCGAGCCGCATGACGTCGGCCGAGGTGGAAAATCGTGGCCATGCGGGCGCTCCGATTGCGTCGGGCTGCCCGGTCGCGGCGAAACTTGTCCAAAATTGCTGCATCGTGGAGGCCAAGACTTGCGATGGCCGGGCCAGCGGCGGTGCGTCGATCTTGTCGGTATTCGAGAAGCCAGGGAATTGGTAGGGCAGCTCGGCGGAATGCACGGCGCCCATTTCGATCGGCGGCGTGCCGGCAATCGGCGGCGGCGCAGCCCGGTCGGCGAATTCGTACTGGAAGACCGGCACGCGCATGGCCGCAAGCCGCGCGGTTTCTAGGTAGCCGCAATAGTTCAGACCGTTATCGGCGGTGAAATCACCCGTCACCGTCCCCAATGCCGCACCCGCCGAAGAATAGGCCGACGCCGGGTACTCCGCGAGCACCTGCGCCGCCTTGTCGCCGTAAATCTCACGCAGCAAGGCAGGATAGGTCTCGGGCGTCACCGCCTGGCCGGCTTGCATGGCATAGGCCACATAAAGTCGTAGCTCGTCGCGATTGCCGCCGTTGATAAGGGGTACCTGCACGAAGCGTCCGCTGGCGAAAGCCTCCCGCGGCTGCAATGGAACAGTCTTCGTGCCCATGGCGGGTGCGTAGGTCATCACGTCGCCACCCGCGATCCGTGCGGCGGCTTCCAGCAGCGTCTGCACGGGGGCGGCACGCAGGCACACCAATGCGCCCGCGTCCGGCTTGCAGCCCACCGCCTCGCCCACCTGTGCGCCGATACGGTCGATCTCCTCGGACGTGCGGAGGCGCTGGGCGCAGAAGGCGCTCTGCACGATCGCCTTGGCGAAGAGTCCGCTGGTTTCTTCCGGTGCGACGAGATGCATGCAGACCGAGGCCGCGCCAGCCGATTCACCGGCGATCGTCACATTGGCCGGATCACCGCCGAAGGCCGCGATGTTGCGCTGGATCCAGCGCAGCGCCGCACGCTGGTCCTCCAGCCCATAGGCGCCGTCGTGGTCGCGGCCAAACGCAGGATTGCCCATGAATCCGAAGATACCCAGACGGTAGTTGAACGACACCACCACCGCGTCGCCCGCCAGCGCCATGCCCTGCAGCGGATAGAGTGCGCTAGAGCCACCGACGAAAGCGCCCCCATAGATCCAGGCGATCACCGGTCGCTTGCGCCCTTCCGGTATGGCGGTGCCAGGCATGGTGACGTTGATCGAAAGGCAGTCCTCGTCATAGCCTGCCTGCGTCAAACCGTACCGGGCGACCTGCGGGCATCCGGTGCCATAGGACATGGCGTCACGGATGCCGGACCAAGGCTCGGCAGGCTCGGGCAAAGCCCAGCGCCGGATTCCGGTCGGCGCGGCCGCATATGGAATGCCACGGAAGGCAATGAAGCCCTCTTCCCGGACACCGCGTACCGCGCCGGCATCTGTCAGCACGATCGGCCTGTCCGTCGCTAAATCCGCCGCGCGGGCACTCGGCACTGCGAGTTCCCCAAAAATCAAGGCAGCGAGGAGGATTGGCCATGTCTTGGATAGACGTTGCCGTCCCGGTGGATGCACGGCCGGCCCATCGCTTCCCGGGACCTGCTCGACGGAATTGATCTTCGGCATCTTCACATTATCCGAATAAGCGCGGGCGGTAGAACTAGGAGATCGAAGGTTTTCACCAAATCATATTGAATATATTAACAGTTATCTTCTTTTTGTCTGCAAAGTCGGTTATGTTAAAGAGACCGATTTCCGTAATAATTCGAAACGATAGAACTTCGTCTAATTCAATGCTATATTTGCTGCTAAATCGCCTCAAAAACGAACTCTGCAGCAGAACACCTTGTGTCTCGATGAGATCTTAACACTACCTGGGCACTTCTTGCGGCGTCGTGCGTTGTTTTCGAAGCTGGCTGAGAAGCTTTGATTTGGAGGAGGTGGGCATGGGTTGGGCCATGCAGGATCTGGACATCTGGCTTGAGCCGTTCCTGGCGGCGCTGGGCCACAAGAAGCGGCGGCTTTGGGCACCGCTGTACCTGCGTGGGCTGCCGGGCCCAAGCGAGCGCAAAAGCCTGCAGCCGATGGCGGCCTGCCTGGGTCTGGGCGGCCATGATCAGCTGCAGCACTTCATCGCCAGCCCGGTTTGGGATGACGCGCCGCTCTGGCAGGTGCTGGCCGAGCAGGCCGACCGGCTGGTGGGCGGGCCGCGGGCGGCGCTGGTAATCGACGACACGGCGCTGCCGAAGAAGGGCACGCGTTCGGTCGGGGTCGAGCGGCAGTATTGCGGACAGCTGGGCAAGCGGGCGAGTTGCCAGGCGTTGGTCTCGCTGACGCTGGCGGGCGCGGAGGTGCCGATGCCTGTGGGGCTACGGCTATTCTTGCCGGAGAAGTGGACGGCCGATCCCAAGCGCTGCGCCGCTGCCGGCGTGCCGGAAGACGAGGTAGTTGTCCGCAGCAAGGGCGCGATTGCCCTGGTCGAGCTGGACCGGCTGCTCGCCGCCGGCGTGCAGTTCGGCATCGTGCTGGCCGATGCCGGCTATGGCGCGAGCGCGGCATTCCGGCATGGCTTGAGCGAGCGGGGCCTGACCTGGGCGGTGGGCATCCCGCGCAACCAGAAGGTCTATGGCGCTGACGTGGCGCTGGTCCCGCCAGGCGGCCGCAAGCGGCGCCCGGTGCCGGACCAGGAGCCCCGGGAGGCTGAGGCGGTGCTGGCCGGGCTGACCTGGCGCCGGGTGGCTTGGCGGCAGGGCACCAAGGGTCCGCTCACCGCCCGGTTTGCCGCCGCTCGCATCCGGGTCGGTGATGGCGCTACCTGGGCCAACAACCGGCATCTGCCGGGCGAGGAGGTCTGGTTGGTGGGCGAGTGGCGCTCGAGCGGCGAGCGGAAATACTATCTGTCCAACCTGCCGCCCCGAACCTCACTCCGCACCCTGGCGGCCGCCATCAAGGCGCGCTGGGTCTGCGAGCAGGCGCACCAGCAACTGAAGCAGGAACTGGGCTTGGGCCATTTCGAGGGACGATCCTGGACCGGCCTGCATCGACACGCCCTCATGACCTGCATTGCCTTTGCCTGGCTGCAGTGTCTGGCTGTGAGACATCCTTGGCAGCTTCGACGATGTCCCGCGCCAGGGCAATATCGGCTGGTCCCGCTTGGCCTTCGGGTTCGCCGCGAGCGGGCTTGCGTCGGAGCTGGAGGCGCTCAACGACGACCTGCTCTGGTGTTTTACCTTCGAGGACGCGCTGGCGACGGGCATTGTAGGCGGCGTTGAAGCCGCGCAGGAGCTGTTCGAGCTTCTGATGGGAGTAGACGGTGATCCCCAGCACCTCGCTGCCGATGCGGCCATTGAAGCGCTCCACCATGCCGTTGGTTTGCGGGCAGCGGGGCTTGGTGTTGCGATGCTCGGCGCCTAGGGCGGCGCAAGCCCTGGAGAAGCCAGGGGTGAAGCAGCTGCCGTTGTCGGTCAGCACATGGGTGAAGCGGAAGGGGAAAGCGGCGGCGGCTTCCTTGAGGAAGGCGATGGCGCTGCGCTCGGTTTCATCATCCTTTACGGCGAGATGGACGGAGCGCGAGCGCCGGTCAATGGCGACGTAGAGAAAGCGTTTGCGACGCTCGCCATTTGCCGTCTGCAGCTTGGGCAGTCGATATGAATGAAGCCGAGGTCGTAGTCCCGGAACTGGCCGTGTCCACGCCGTGGTCGGTCCGACGGGGGTGGTGCCCTGCGGTTCAGGCCCTCCGCCCTGAGGATACGCCAGATGCTGTCGCGGTTGAGATGGGGCAGGAAGTGGGTGACGACGAAGGTCAGATCATCGAGCGCGAAGTTGGTGCTGCGGCGGAGCGCGCAGACCACGGCGCGCTCCTCGTCATTGGCCTTCCAGGGTAGCTTATGCGGTGTGGCGGGTCGGTCCAGGCAGTCGGCAGGGCCGCGCCTACGCCATTTGCGGATGGTCTCGGTGCTGACGCTGTAGCGCTGGGCCAGCACACCGGAGGGCTCGGTGGATCGGGCAATCTCGGCGCGCACAACGGGGGTGGTCCGGGCATTGGGGTGGATCTGTACCATGGGCTACCTCCGACCTGAGGCATGAGCGGCGAGACGCTCGAAGCGGTAGGCATAGTCTGCAATCGCCAAGCCCACCGGGTCCCAACAATGCTCCGCGACCAGACAATTGCCCTGGCGCGGGACATCGTCGAAGCTGCCAAGGATGTCTCACAGCCAGACAGCTAGCAGGCTGCTGAAATTCGTAGCCTGCATTCCGTGTCTGTGATTCGCTGTTGGCGCAGTCGGTCGAGGTGAGAATGCGCGGTAGCGACGCGGTGGCTGGGTCCTTGTTCAGCTATGTCGACCTGGAGAAGCGGGTCCGTGTCGACCATCCGCTGCGGGTGATCCGAGGCGTGGTGAACGCCACGCTGGCGGATCTGTCTGCGGCGTTCGATGCGCTGTATTCGCCGCTCGGGCGGGAATCGATCCCACCGGAGCGACTGCTGCGGGCCCTGTTATTGCAGGCCTTCTACTCGATCCGCTCTGATACGGCAGCTGGTCGAACGGATCGAGTTCGACCTGCTGTTCCGTTGGTTCGTCGGCCTCGGCATGGACGACCCGGTATGGGACGCCACGACCTTCACCAAGAACCGTGACCGCCTGCTGGAGGGCGACGTGGCTTTGAAGTTCCTGGCCGTGGTGCTGGCGCAGCCTCGGGTCAAAGCGCTGCTCTCGACCGAGCATTTCTCGGTCGACGGCACGCTGCTGGAAGCCTGGGCCAGCACCAAGAGCTTCCGGCCGAAGGACGGCTCCGCCCCGCCGCCCGGCGCAGGGCGCAACGGCGAGCAGGACTTCCATGGGCAGAAGCGCAGCAACGAGACCCACGCCTCGACCACCGATCCCGATGCCAGGCTCTACCGCAAGGGCCGCGGCAAGGAGGCCAAGCTGGCGTTCATGGGGCACGCGCTGATGGAGAACCGGAATGGGCTGATCGTCGGCGCGGTCGCCACCCGCGCCTCGGGTCATGCCGAGCGGCTGGCCGCGCTGCACTTGATGGAGCCGCATGCCGACCGACCGCAGAAGGTCACGCTGGCGGGCGACAAGGGCTTCGACAGGCAGGATTTCGTGGCCGAACTCCGCGAGATCAACGTCACCCCGCATGTGGCACAGAATACCAATGGGCGGCGCTCGGCGGTCGACGGTCGGACCACGCGCCATCCCGGTTATGCCGTCAGCCTGCGCATCCGCAAGCGGATCGAGGAGGCCTTCGGCTGGGCCAAGACGGTGGCCGGGCTGCGCAAGGCGCGCCATCGCGGGCTGCCCAAGGTCGACTGGCAGTTCACCCTCGCCATGGCGGCCTACAACCTGGTTCGGCTGCCGAAGCTGCTGGCGATGACGGCGTGATGCCCGGATTCTGTCCCGAGCCCGCCGCCGCCACCAAATACCTACCAAAAGGTGGCATGCTCAGGCGACGCCGCCGCAGAAAATCTGGCACCAAGCCCAACCAGCCGCTTTCCGGAGCCGCTTTTCAGCAGCCTGCTAGGGAGACCGCGAGGACGCATCACTCCGCAAGTTCTGATGACGCCTGACTCGAAATCGCCCTCCTAGGTCTGCTGTGCTTTTTTGGTAACGGTGTGGCGTCCCTTTCTCGGGAGGCTCATGGATCATGCTATGCTGGTTGCCGTGATAAGCATCGCCAGCACCCTGTTTGTCCTTCCGAGTTTCGCAATAAGCTCGCTGGTCGGTGTCGGGGTATTCACCTTTGTCCGCAAACGGCAGCGAATGAGGACAGAAGTATTCGTCCGTGACAATTTCATAGCACCGTCGACAGACGAAATGCATAGCATCAATGCTGTGATGACCATCGAGTCCGCTGAACATCAGCTTGGACTGGTCTGTAGGAGAATGCGTGCCTACTTGCTCGACCCCTATGATTTTGGACGTTCGAGGATCAGGGACGATGCCGGTTTTGAGCATAGTCTCGATCTGGCGGTGTCTTTAAGCATTCGCATCAGTGATCTTGGCGGCGAGGCCATCGCAGGCGGAGAGAAAATCCGCGAGCAAGTACGGCAACAGATCCTTGAGGGGTTGGTCAACCGAGTGAACCTGCGACAGCCGCGAGGGCCTGTACCGAACCCATCGCACAGCTTTCGGGATGTGTTGCGCTCCTAAAAGCCGGTTCAGTCCCTGCCACCAAGCAGCAACACATGCCCTCATCGCCCAGGGCGAATGGCACGAGGTGGGTAGGGTAGGGGCAGGCCAAGCCAAGCACCATCTTCCCGGCATGCTTGCATACGATGCTGCACATCATGGCTGAGACTGTCCTGGCCGCCCCGACAGAAGCCCTGGCCGGGCTGGTGGAGCGGGTGACCTACCACAACGCCGAGACCGGCTTCTGCGTCCTGCGGGTCAAGGCACGGGGGCAACGGGACCTGGTCACCGTGGTCGGGCATGCCGCCGCCATCTCGGCCGGGGAGTGGGTCCAGCTCTCGGG